>SKKK01000100.1 GCA_007121535.1 Planctomycetaceae bacterium
ATTTTTCCCCTAGACAACGCACTAGCACGATCAGCGATCGAATTCGTCTTGTTCCAGGCTCTCTCTGAAAAGGGATCTGATTCTTTCCGGGCAAACCGTATTCGTCCGGCTTTCAGCGAGCCCTGCAAAGGGTCAGCCCCCTATTCTGCCAGAGCATCGTCCGGTCGATATTTCCAGTATCCGAGGAGGCCACTCATGTCGCTAGAAATCTTTGGCGCACGATCGAAGCAGAAGACGCGGTGCAGGGGGGTTCGCGCCATGCGACGGTCAGCATTGCGTCGCGAATTGTATTTCGAGTCGCTGGAGCGGCGGGATCTGTTGACCGGTTGGTTCACAACGGGCCAGGCATGGGTGTGGGAGGACGAGGTTCACTTGGGGCGGCCCGGATCGCCAGAAGACAGCCTGCAGCCTTCGGCGATTCACGGGGCGACTCTGGAGCTGCCCCCGGCTGAAACGTATCGCGTGGGCTTCGATTTCCAACTGGCCAGTTGGGACTCCTACAACAACGCTGGCCTGGGCGACGGTAAAGGATATTGGGATTCGTTCTCGTTCAGTGTGACCGAGCACCCGTATGCGGATCTTGCGTTGACCAATCCGATTCAATTTCCCGGGCGGGGCTTCACCTGGGGTGGAACCACCTACGGCGATTCCCAGCTCGCTACCGTTGCCAGCAGCATGTACCAGACCTTTACCGGCGACAGCGTTACACCTCGATTCTTAAACGTCATGCTCGATACCCTGACGGAACCGGACGCCGACGATGCCTATCCGTCTTGGGGCCGTGTCGCCGTGCATGCCAACGACGTCGAGGCGGTGGAACTGCGGATGGAAGATGACGACAGTATCGAGTTCGACTATCGGGTCCGCGGGTATGACGTTCCGGTCACGGCGATTGATTTTTTCTGGGCAGAGGGCCCGGAGGAGGATCACATTATCGATGCCACTCCTGTAGCAACCTTTGGGCTGAACTCTTCCAGTCAGCGTCTGCCTGGTTTGCATACAGCTCAAGTAAGCATCCCGGAATTGGGCAATCCACCGGAAGGTGCGACGCATCTGGCGATGGTCTCTCGCGAGTTCCTCAATGAAATGATTGTCGACAACAATCATACGGCTCTGGATTTGCTGGGCATCGCTCCGTTGCACATGGAGGTCGTGGGCGGCAACTTCCAGTACAACGCATCGCTGCAGCGTTTCGAGGCGGACGGAACGATTTTCATCGGTTTAAGGCCCTTGGAGGGAGCGGACTTCAGTCCTTTGGTCCAACTTGAAGGTTCTGCTTGGTACGACCGCACAGAGATTCAGGTCCAGGGACGATTCTTTCCGGCGATCGGCCCGCTTTCCCCTCTGCTCTTTGAAGGGGCGGTTCAAATCAAGAACGGGTCGACTCGAAGCGTGACTGTCCAAGACTTCAATCCTAGCGGTGGCGAGTTTCAAATCGGTGGTTTCGAGATCCAGTTCACCGGAATCCAGTTCCGTAGCGACGGTGTGGGACTCCAGGGAAATCTTCAGCTTCCCCGTTCTTTGGGGCACGTCAACCTGTCCATCGAGGACGATCACTGGCTGGTGTTCTCCGACGGGGGAACCCACATCACTGGTGGGAGAGTCGAGTTTCCCGATGTGACAATCGACATTCAGGACATATTGCAACTGGACGCCACGGGGTTGGCTGTCGAGTACATCGGTGGCTCGGGAGAGGATCCGAATGAATTGAAGATTCAGGGAAAGGTCAACGTTCCCTCAGTATTTGGGTTCGAAGCTGATTTCGCCGGGGACAACTTTATCCGAGTTGCAGAAGGGGATGTCGACTTGGTGGGACGTTTGTCCCTCAAGGATCTGGTATTCGTCCCCAAGGTTTGGGAGCTGAAGGAAGCTTTCGTCAAAATCGACACGATCGAATCGCGTCTGGCCGGTGGAGGAACGTTGCTTATTCCAGCCGGGGTCGACGTCAGTGCTGAAATGGAATTCCTGGAGGGTCAACTGGACGCCTTCATGCTGGGCGTGGGCGTGACCGAACCGATCAATCGGCCGATCGCCACGACGGGAGCCTTCCTGCAAAGCGTCATGGGCAGAGTCGAGAATCTACAATCCGACGATCCCTTGACGTTCTCCGGGCTTGTCGGATTCACCTACGGTCCTGAGATCAGCGTGGCGGCTCCGAGCTGGCTGGGGGGGCCCTACAGCGGTGCGTTGGTTCGGCTGGATGTCGGTGGTTCGATCGACCGACACCACCTGGCCGGGACCGGCCAATTGGACCTCATCAGTGTGAACCCCGGGTCGGGCGTTGTGACGGGGAACAGCCAAGCCGAATTGAACTGGACGAAAGAACATCTGAGCGCCTCGGCGGTCGTTTCGATGCTGGGTGGATTGGTCATGATGGAAACAGGATTCTTCGGCAACAGCAGTTGGAATATCCACATGGGGGGCGCTGCGCAGGTCCGGCTGCCGGATCTATCATTTGTCCCGTTCTTCAGCGGACAGATGGTGGGCGATGGACGCGCTCACTTTCAGTACCTGCACGACGCATCCAGCACCAACGATTATGTGGCCGCGTGGGGGACGGTCAACCTTCCCATTTCCGGACCGCGCATCATGGGAGTCCACGTTGACTTTGCCGGGAACTGGAAGACGATCGGCAGTTTTGAGGATATTCCGCCTCTGGAAGAACCGAACGGTGAAGGTGAGGGCGGCAGCGATCACGGAAGTGTGGTGCGCGAGTTCCAAGTGGCTTCCGGCGCGACGGAACTGGTGCTCCATATCGAGTGGGCGAACGACCAGCTTGTGGCCGCTTACGAAATCACCGCGCCGGACGGCAGGAGCTGGACTGCGGCCGACCTGGCGGGGGATGATGAGTTGGCGGAGATACCGTTTTTCGAGTCGGCCACAACACGGGCCATCATTGTCGACCATCCGCAGCAGGGTACTTGGCGGCTCGAAGTGGCCGAGGCCGACACGCTGGGGGACGTGGCCGTTGATGCGTTTCGGGATCAGACGAATGTTCCGCCCGAGTTCGTTTTTCTGGAGGCTATCCCGCACGCTGACCGCTATGAATGGTTGTTTGATTTCAGCGATCCCGATTCGCAGGCGGTCGCCGACTTCTATGTAACGTCCGATCCGCAGTTCCGTGGGGGCTCGAAATTCGCCTCGCGCAGTACGTCACAGCAAACCGTCAGCCTTCACCTGGAAGGACTTCCGGCGGGGGAGTATTATGTATACGCTGTGGCTCAAGACGATGTAAACCCGCCGATCCTGGTCGGATGGGAAGACCTCTTGCACGTTGGCAACAACGCACCGGTCATCCAGACCGGTTGGATGGACGAATGGCCCCTTTTCGCTCGGATCGAGCATGGTCTGGCCTTTGAAGGTGTCGTATTGGCTGAGGACATCGACGCGGATAGTTTGACGTACAGCCTTGATGCTTCCGCCCCGGATGGCGCTGAAATCGATCAAAACGGGGTTTTCTCGTATACACCGCCGCTTGAGCAACTCTCGCGGCGCTGGCATGAATTCACGCTGGAAGTGGCCGATCAGGGAGACCCTCCTTTGGCCGACCAGATCACCGTAACGCTTCTCGTCGACGGACAACGAAACGTCACTGGAAGCTTGGCTGCCGGGGAAAGCCGCTGGTGGACACGGGATGTGCGAGCCGGCCAGAACCTGATTTTCGTTCCCCATCAGCGGGTTTCATCCGAGATCACCCTGCAGGTGTTCAACGAACTGGACGAGCTGCTGTTCGAAGGCCCTGCGAATACCGAGGTCGAAATCCCGGTCGAAAGCGATACTGCTTACCGGCTGGTGCTGACGGCCCCCGACGAACCGCTTGCGAGTGACTTGCCGTTCCGTTTCGAACTTCAAGACCGGATGACCGAAGATGGACGGATGTTCGGGACGGTGAATCTGGAGGACGAGCCGCTGCGGTTCGTGGCCGATTTTCAGGCAGGCCAGTACGTGATGTTCGACTGGAGTGATTCGGGGGATTACGAATGGAACCTGGGAATCGTGGTGGAGGGTCCCGACGGGCGATTTTTTCAAGTCGATTCCGCGCAAACCGCCACCGACCGAATTCCGGTCTTGTCCATCGAACGCTCGGGAAGTCATCGAATTTACGTGACACCGATGAACGACTTCATGATGGAAGTCGACGTCGAACTGCGGCTGCTTCCGTTCGATAACGATTTTGCATTGGCTGTGGGGGCAGAAACGACGGTGGTGGTTCCTGCATTCGGGACCGTCTTCGTGCCATTGGATGTGGCGGTCGGGAAGATTGTCCAGATTGGTGTAGCCGAGACAGAACTCTGGATGGATTCTCTGCTGTTTGACTCGGCGTTTCAGCTCGTCGATGACTTCGCCCAGCCAGTCGATGACCGGCACCCGGACCTGATGCTAGTCGACGGGTTGCACTACCTGCTGATCACTTCACGAGAGGACTTTGATGCGTCCTTGACAATCACCCTTTCCGAGTTTGCTGCTGAAACAGAGACGCTCGAGTACGGGGTTCGCTACGCGGATGAGTTCGGCCAGTCGTTCGTCCGATTCCCTCTGTCCCTGGAAGCGGGACAGATGTTGTTCGTTGATGCCCTTTGCCCGCACTCGTTCGAATGCGGGCCCGCCGTTTTCCGGGTGGCGGAAGAGCGGATTCTGCTGAACGTCGGGACGGACTTCGGCCTGGTGGCCACGGAAGATGCAGAATACGAACTGCTGGCCGCTGGGTTACACGATTTCACCGTCCACCTTTTGGGTGAATCGGAACGGCTGACGCCGGATCTTCCGGTCGCGATGGCGATTCCCAGTGATGGTGCAGCGGTTGCCTGGTGGGTCGATGCTCCGGCCGGTCAACGCTTGCAAGTACTGGCCGAGGAACCGGGCTTGTCCAACATAGAACTCGAGTTTTTCACTGCAACCGGGCGACTGACCGGAGCCGATCACGCTGGGCGAAACGTCTACCAATCCGGGCCGGTGATTATCACGTTTAGCGATGTTCAATGGAATCCGCCCACCGAATGGATCGAGAGGACCGTCACGGTGCAATGGAATGATTTCGAGTCCCAAATGCTTGAGTTCGGCACCGTTTACGCCGGGCCAGCCACGCCTGGTGAAAGCGATGAATTCGACTTCTTCGGGTACGCTGGCCAACAGATCTATTTCAATTCGCTTGACAGCCAGACTTTTGCCACGGTGACACTTACCGGTCCGTTGGGCGAAGTGTTTTGGCGCAGCGCGGCTGAGGACATCGGAATTATCGAATTGGCGACGGATGGACCGTATGTGTTGAGCTTGCAGGTTCACTCGGATGATGTTGCTTACCGCTTCAAGGTGGATGATCTTTCCAAGGCTTCGGCAATCGGCTACCAAGAAAGGCTCGATGGCCATTTGAAAGAAGGGCAGGAAGTGCAGTGGTTCAGCTTCGATGGCCTGCAGGGGCAGCAGATTGCCCTGATGGACGTCTCGGGCGATTGGACCGATGCCGATTTGCAGGTCTTTCTGCCGAATGGCCAATTTCTTACCACGGGTCCCGTTTCGGTCGGCGTGTTCGCCTTCCTGCCCGAGACCGGATCGTATTTGGTAGCAGTGGTGGGAACCGGGCAGGAAGAGGTTTCCTACGATGTCCAATGGCGGAGAATCCACTCCAGTTGGCAGAATCCGACGAATCCTTTGGATGTCAACAGCGATGGACTCGTCACGCCGCTCGACGCTCTGATGGTGATCAACTATATCAATCTGGTCGGGGCCGGGGTGCTGCCCCAGCCAAACGAAGGAGCACTTCCCCCTCCCTTTGTAGATGTGGCCGGATCGGGTGAAGTGGCTCCGTTGGATGTACTGCTGGTCATCAATCACCTGAATCGTCAGGAAGACGCTGAGGGTGAAGAAATCTCGGATTCCACCGCAACCGGCGTTGCAACCAATCTGCAACAACCGACAGACAGCGACACAGCAACGATTCCCTTGGAATCCCCGCATCCGAGCGTAAATGCAGTTTGGCTGAATACAACGGAACACGCGCCAATCCGGTGGCGCTCGTTGGAGATGTCCACCTTTGACCAGGCGATTCCACGCGGCGCTCGAAGCCAACCGGCACGCCCGATTGCTTCCTACGACGCAGCAAACTCAGCAGGCGAAGAACCCGAGACGGTCCGATGGCACGTCGAGCCCTCGCGAGCGGTCTTCGATCGGGATGATGCGAGCACCGCAGGTCGCCAACGCCAGATAAGATCGGCGGACGATTGGTCAACCTACGATGAGACTTGGGCCAGTCTAGTCGATGCCTGCCTGGAAGAATACGACCTGGGCGATTCGCTTGGCGTCACAGAACATGCCTTTTAGAACGCAAAGATTCAGTATTCAGGACCCTTCAAGCCCGGCCAGCGGGGTTCCCCTTGATTTCGTTCGGGATTAGCCGTCGCCTTTCGTCAATTGTCTTTCTGCCATCGGTTCGTTCGCCCTGAATCGGTCAGCTTTTCTTGCCTTTTTCGCCTTGACACGCCGAACCAACTGTACTATGATTCACAGTACAGTTAGGACAATGAGATGGAATTTCGAATCGAACCTGGTAGCCGGCAAGCGATCTACCGGCAATTGAGCGAGCAGATCCGCGAGGCGATCGCTACGGGGCGGTTGGCCGAAGGGGAGAAGCTGCCGTCGGTGCGGGAACTGTCGCGGACGCTGGTCGTCAATCCGAACACGATCG
>SKKK01000122.1 GCA_007121535.1 Planctomycetaceae bacterium
CGAGCCAGCACACCGATGCTGAAAGGCGCCGACCGGCTGCGCTGCAGCTTGATCCCCAGCCTGCTGGAATCGCGACGAGCCAACCAGGCACTGGGCAATCCGGTGATCGAGCTGTTCGAAACGGCTCGGATCTACCTGCCCCAGGGCGGCCAGTTGCCCAAGGAGCAATGGACGCTGGGCCTGACCAGCGGAAACGACTACTTGCATGTAAAGGGCATCATCGAAGCGATCGTCGACGCGGTGCATCCCGCCGTCCGGCTGGAAGTCACCGAGACTCGTCAAGCGCTGCTGGATCCGGCGCGCTCCGCCCGTTTGCAGTTGGGCAATCGTCTGTTCGGTTTTCTGGGCGAAGTCACCCAGCCAGGCCTGAAGCAATGCGGATTGCGTAGTGCCACGACCGTGGCCGAGCTGGATCTGTCGGTACTGGTCGAGATCGCCTGCTTGATTCCGCAACACATCGACCAGAGCCCCTATCCACCGATCGAGCGTGATTTGAACCTGATCGTCGACGAAGCAGTGCAATGGGCACAACTGGAGCAAACCGTTCGCGATTCGGCCGGCCAGTCTCTCGAAAGGATCCGCTACCAGGAAACCTACCGCGATCCGCAGAAGGACGGCCCGGGAAAGAAACGCCAATTGTTCTCGATCACCCTCCGTTCGTCCGAGCGTACGCTGACTAACGAAGAAGCCGACCAGATCCGCGATCAAGTCGTCGCCGCCTGTCAGCAAGCCCACGGAGCCATCCTGCTGGGCGCCGACGTTCCTTGATCTTTGGCACTTGGTCAACAATGCGACCGGAAAGACGAGACCGGTCAGACCTGGCGGGATGCCACGAAACGGCGTCGAGCGTCATATTCGGGCATCTACTCACCAGCATACTTTGGTTGCGAGCGTCGTTTCCCGACGGATTCGCTCGAAACGCCGCGATACGATCTCCGGCCGGCCTCGAAGCAAGTACGACGTGTTTTCACGCATCATCGCCAGCGCGATTTCCAAGCGCTGCCCGCCGCCTCCTATCGCGCCCCGGCCATCGCAGCCTCCCGTTTACGCGCGATGATCTCCTCCTGGATACTGGGTGGCACCTTGCGATAACACTGCAGCTCCATCGTAAATGTGCCTTGGCCTTGACTCATGCTGCGCAGATCCGTCGCGTAACCGAACGTTTCGGCCAGTGGAACCTCGGCGACGATCGTCGAGATCCCGTCGCGTCTGTCGGTACCGACGATCAAACCACGTCGCCCGGTCAAATCCCCCGTGATCGGCCCCTGAAAAGACTCCGGACACTCGACCTCGACCCGCATGATCGGTTCCAACAGCACGGGTTTGGTCTTGACGAACGTTTCACGAAAGCAACCTTGGGCGCAGGTCTGAAACGCTCGGTCGCTGCTGTCCACTTCATGGTATGACCCATCGACCAGCAGCGCGTGCAGCCCCACCACGGGAAAGCCGGCGATGGGCCCCTTCTGCAAGCAGTCCCGGAACCCTTTCTCGATCGAGGGGATGTACTGCTTGGGAACTCGGCCCCCCACGACTTTTTCCTCGAAGATAAAGGGGTGTTCGGCATCCTCCGGCAATGGCTCCATGCGTCCGACGATGTGGGCGTACTGGCCGGAACCGCCGGTTTGCTTCTTGTGCTTGTAGTCGAAATCGATCGCCATCATCGGGGCCTCGCGATAGCTGACCTTAGGCGCACCGATCTGCACCCCCACTTTGTATTCCCGCCGCATGCGTTCGACGTAGATATCCAGATGCAGCTCGCCCATCCCGGCCAAGATGATCTCGCCCGTTTCCTCGTCGTTCTGCACGCGGAAGGTCGGGTCCTCTTTGCGGAAGCGAGCTAGAGCCTTGCCCATTTTCTCGGCATCCGCCCGACTTTCGGGTTGGATGGCCACCTTGATCACCGGTTCGGGAACGAACATGCTCTCCAGAGTACAGAATTTCGGTTCCGCCGCGTACGTGTCACCGCTGGCAGAATCGACTCCCATCACGGCGACGATATCACCGGCTTGAGCCGTATCGACTTCCTCGCGTTTGTCCGCATGCATCCGCACGATGCGGCTGAATCGTTCCTTCCTTCCGGTCCGCTGATTGACGTAGGTACCCCCCTTGTTGATGCGTCCTTGGTACAACCGCATGAAGGTCAACTGGCCGAACGGGTCGTCGACAATCTTAAAGGCCATCCCCACAAACGGCCTGTTCGGATCGGGTAGTAACGAGACCTCCTGCTCTTCTGATTCCCAACTTTTCGCTCGGATCTGCCGTTCCAACGGTGATGGAAGATACCGAGTGATGGCGTCCAGCAGCAATTGGACACCCTTATTGCGAAACGCCGAACCAAGCAGGACGGGTGTGGCGTCCTGTTGCTGGACGGCAGCCCGGACGACGCGATGGATCAGTTCTTCGGGGATCGGCTCTTCCGACAGCAGCAGTTCCATCAATTCATCGCTGTACATCGCCAACGACTCCAACATCTGATGGCGACCATCCTGGGCCCGGTCTTCCAGAGCTTCGGGGACCGGCTCAACGCGCAGGATCTCCCCGTCGCGGCCGTCGAAATAGACGGCCTTCATCGTCACCAGATCGATGATTCCCTGGAATTTCTCGCCCGCCCCGATCGGCAATTGCATCAGGATGGCATCATCGCCCAGCTTTTCCCGCATGTCCTGTACCACGCGGAAGGGGTCGGCGCCGGTACGGTCCATCTTGTTGATAAAGGCCAGCCGAGGCACATGGTACCGATTCATCTGGCGGTCCACGGTGATCGACTGCGATTGGACCCCGCCGACGGCGCACAACACCAGGACCGCCCCGTCCAGAACTCGCAAGCTCCGCTCGACCTCGACGGTAAAGTCCACGTGTCCGGGGGTATCGATCAGATTGATGGCATAGTCTTTCCACTGTACCGAAGTGGCGGCACTGGTGATCGTGATCCCGCGTTCGCGTTCCAATTCCATGTGGTCCATGGTGGCGCCACTACCCCCACCACGCACTTCCTCCATCTTGTGGATTCGGCCCGTGTAGAATAGCATCCGCTCGCTGAGCGTCGTTTTGCCAGAATCAATGTGCGCGGAAATGCCGATGTTTCTTAATTGTGACAGGTTCATGGATGGATGGTCAGCGTTCAGCGGGAATTACGCAAGGCGTGAAAAAACAGTACAGAAAGGTCCGGATTCGTTATCTAGTCCATAACTGGTATTTCCGGACACCCGAAAGACACTACGGATGATTTTCGGCGGCACAGTATATTACTAGAAATCTTACGCCAGGAAAGACCCAATTGACGCGACTTTCGGGAATTCGTCGAATCTGCATATCTGTAGCGATGATAGTTGAGTAGAAACGAGGACGGGCATGTCGGACTCTCGGTACTTTCAAATTGACGATCGAGGCGATGTGTTGGTGCTTCGCGTGCTGGTGGACTGTTTGGATCGCAGTGTGGCGAACGACTTCGGTGCGGATCTGTTGTCGATGATGGATCGGTTCTCGGGGGGGCGGATCGTGATCGATTTGTCCCGGATCCAGAAGATTTCTGCGCCCGTCTTGGCCAAGCTGATGGCGTTTGACAAACGTCTGTCGGCCGATGGAGGCAGCATGCTGCTGTGCGGGGCGGTCCCGGAGGTCCAACAGATCATCTCCTTGGCTTGGCCCGGCCGCTGGACGGACGAACCGACGACCGAAGCGGATGCCATCGCGGCTTTGAGCGGGGCCCGTCCGACCGTCAACGGGTGATCGTTCACTCGGCGAACTCGACGCCGTAGAACGGCTGGGCGTTCAATCCGGTCAAATGCCGAACCATTTCGACGATCCGGTCTACTTCCGCGTCGCTGAGCGATTGGACGTACGTTTCTGTTGGACGGCGAGCGACCGTGCAGATCTGGACCAGCTTCAATCGGCCACCGGCCGACACGATTTCACGCAATCGTTGGCAATAAGCCGTCAATTCGGCGTCGTCCGGCGATTCCCCGTCGATCCGCATGAACAGGGATTGGATCACCAAGGGCCGCTGGCAGGCCGCTTGGGTGATGTTTTCCAGGATGCGAGCCAGCTTGACCGTCGTCCGCTCGACCTTGCCAAAGTAGTTTTCGCTGCCCGCGTCCAACTTGGCCCAGATTTCGCCCTGGTTGGCGTCCAGGATCTCCAGACCGTGCTGGACGTGCGGTCGATGAAACTGGCTGGCGTTGGTGATCAGGACCATCTTGACCCGGTCCAATCCCAGGCGGCGTTTCACTTCCGCGCTGGCGGCAACCACTTGGTCGAAATTCCGGTGGCTGGTCGGTTCGCCATCCCCGGAGAAGGCGATATCGTTCAATCGACGAAGCGAGGGCGGAACACCTTCGAAATCGGGATGCTGGAACAGACGGCCCGAGACGGCTGCTTCCAGTGTCTGTTCCAGCTCGACCAACATTGCGGGCAAATCGACAAAACGCGTCAAACCCTGGACGGTTCGGTCGACTTGGCAGTAGATGCAATCGAAATTGCAGATCTTGTCAGGGTTCAGGTTCACACCGATCGACAAACCGCCCGAACGCCGGCTGATCACCGGGTAGACAAAGCGGTTTGTCGCAAAGAGCCTCTCGTGTCGGGCGTGAATGGGTTCCGCCGGCATGGTGCTGCAAATCTCGGCGGGGCTAAACTTCCTTGGCGTCGATCCAGCTCATCAAACTGCGCAGACGACGTCCGACCTCTTCCAGTTCCAATTCGCGATCGCGGCGACGATAGGCTTTGAAAGCGGGCGCCCCGGCCTTGTTCTCCAGGATCCATTCGCGAGCGAATTCGCCGTTACGGATCTCGCCCAGGATCTTTTTCATCTCGTCGCGAGTTTCCTGGTTGATGATCCTCGGCCCCCGCGTGTAATCGCCGTATTCGGCCGTGTTCGAGACGCTGTATCGCATGTAGTTCAAGCCGCCCTGGTAGAACAGGTCGACGATCAACTTCAGTTCGTGCAAGCATTCGAAGTAGGCCATCTCCGGCTGATACCCGGCTTCGACCAACGTTTCAAAAGCCGCTTTGACCAACTCCGAGACGCCGCCGCACAGCACGACCTGCTCGCCGAACAAATCGGTTTCGGTCTCTTCTGCAAACGTGGTTTCGATCACCCCGCCCCGCGTGCCGCCGATCCCCTTGGCATAGGCCAAACCCAGGGCGAACGTTTCCCGCGACGCGCCGTCGCCCACCGCGATCAGGCACGGCACGCCACCGCCCTTGACGAATTCGCTGCGGACCAGATGCCCGGGACCCTTGGGCGCGACCAGCAACGTGTCGACGCCGGGCGGAGGTTCGATCTGACCGAAATGGATGTTGAAGCCGTGCGAGCACATCAGGATATTGCCCGGGCTCAGGTGGTCGCGGATCCGCGAACGATACACGTCCCCCTGGATCTCGTCGGGCAGCAGGATCTGGATCAAATCGCCCTGGGCCACCGCATCTTCGGTGCTCAAAGGCTCGAACCCATTCTTCTTGGCCAGTTCGAAGTTCGGGGTTCCCGGCAGTTCGCTGATGACCACATTGCAGCCGCTGTCACGCAGATTCTGCGCCTGGGCATGTCCCTGAGACCCGAAGCCCAAGATGGCGATGGTCTTGTCTTTCAATAGGGAAAGGTCAGCATCGTTGTCGTAGTAAATAGTAGCGGGCATTTCTAATCGGACTCCTTGCGAATGTAAGATCGAATGGAACTGTCGCGTAACTGCGGTCCCGAGGAACTGTCTGGCGCCGCCGACTTGCTGCGGACCATGGCGATGCGACCCGTGCGCACCAGTTCGGTAATCCCGAAGGCACGCATCCGGTCGATAAAGGCCTCGACTTTGCTCTCTCTACCGGATATCTCGATCATCACCTCTTCCTCGCCGACGTCGACGATTCGGCCACGAAAAATCTCCACCAACTCGCGGACTTCGCTGCGTTTGCCGCCAGCCGGAGCGTGGATCTTGACCAGCATCATGTCGCGTTCGACGTGATCCTGGGCACTGATATCGTCGACTCGGACGACGGTGACGATTTTTTCCAATTGTTTGCGGACCTGTTCCAGCACGCGGTCATCACCGACCACCACGAACGTCATCCGCGACAGGTTCGGATCTTCCGTCTCGCCGACGGCCAGCGAGTCGATATTGTAACCCCGGGATGCCAACATCCCCGAGATGTGGGCCAACACCCCGGGCACGTTCTGAACAATGGCCGAAAGCACGTGGCGCATAGCGAAAAAACCTCGATCCAGTGGGCAAAAACCGGCATGATACCCGTCGATCGATCCGACAACAAGGGGCGAGACAATCGTAGCCGAACTCGCCAGAGTTCGGAAAAACGGTAGACGAACTCGCCAGAGTTCGGAGAACCGTCGACCCCCGACTTTGAAGTTGCGAATTGCTTCGGAAAGTAACCGAATTCCCGAGAATTCGGGCGGTCGTGACCAGGACGCCACGCTCGCCAACGCCCCGAATTCTCGGGAATTCGGCTACGCGCAACTTCAAAGACCCCCGACCAGCTCCTAATCCCTCGCGAACGTCGCCATCATGAGCGGTAGGTCCCCAAGACGCCCTACACACGCCAAACGCCCTCCTACCGCTTGTAAAACACGGCGAGACCCGCTAGGTTAGGGGTTTGTTTACTTGTCCGCCCGGTTGTCCACCCGGCGGTCCGTACCCGTTGCGAATCGAATCGAGGCTTCTTC
>SKKK01000361.1 GCA_007121535.1 Planctomycetaceae bacterium
GGACAACGCACTAGCTCAGGAGGGAAGAATTCCTTGCCAGAAGCTGGGTAAGCATTGGTGATTTCCGAAGGATGCCGTGGATCAGTGGCTCCGGCAAAGATGGTTTGGGACTGCTGACGCCGGTGCCGACGTCAAGGCGTGACCGGGTTTGATGTGCCGGTACACTGATCTGGATGCATTTGAATCCGCACCAGATTGAGGCAGCCGTACTCGCCTTCGGCAGCCGCCTTTCCCGTCTTGAAGTCCAGTCGCTCGAAGGCGAAGATACACTCCTTCTGGCCGCCGTGACCGACGACCACGAGCCACGCGACGCGACGGCCAGCCGGGAAATCGACCGGCAGAAAGACGCCCTGCTCGACGAAATCAGCCGCCGGCCGCAGCAGAAGACCGAGTGCAAGATGTTGTTCACGTTCCGATGGAGAGTTGTATGAGCAAGACGCCGAAGGGCAAGACCCTCCCCAGCCTGAGCGCGCCGTCATCGCCACCAGTCGTTGCGGAGTCGGACTTCGACGTAGTGCTCGCGTTGATCGAGGTTGCACGCACGCGGGCCGTAACGGCCGCCAACACCACGCTGATCGATCTGTACTGGAAGATCGGCGAGTACATCAGCAGAAAAATTGCCGCAGAGCAATGGGGCAGGCGAACGGTGGAGGCCCTGGCGGTGTACATCCAGCGTCGGCGGCCGGGAGCGAGCGGGTTTTCTGCGAGCAACCTCTGGCGGATGCGGCAGTTCTTCGAAACCTACAGCGGTCAACCAAAACTCGCACCGCTGGTGCGAGAATTGTCCTGGACCCATAACTTGCTGATCATGAGCCGCTGTAAGCGCGATGAGGAGCGTGAATTCTACCTCCGGCTTTGTCAGCGCGAGAACTGGGGGAAACGGGATCTTGAACGCCAACTTTCAGGCGCCCTCTTTGAACGGACCGTCTTGTCTCCACCAAAACTCGCACCAGCGGTGCGAGAATTGCACCCCGATGCCGCCTCCGTCTTCAAAGACACCTATCTGATCGAGTTCCTGGATCTGCCAAACGGGTATTCCGAGGCCGATCTGCACCGCGGCCTGCTGGAAAAGCTCAAGCAATTCCTCTTGGAACTTGGCCGCGACTTCTGTTTCGTCGGCAGCCAGTACCGGCTACAGGTCGGGGGCCGCGATTTCTTCCTCGACCTGCTGTTTTTCAATCGCGCCCTGAATGCCCTGGTGGACATCGAGTTGAAGGTCGAGGAATTTCAGCCCGAACACCTTGGCAAGTTGGAGTTCTGCCTCGAAGCCCTCGACCGCGACGTTCGCAAACCGCACGAGCGGCCGTCGATCGGCGTGCTGCTTTGTGCCACGAAAGACCAGGAAGTCGTGGAATACGCCCTCAGCCGCGCCATGTCGCCCGCCGTGGTAGCCGAGTACCAGACCGTCATGCCTGACAAGAAACTCCTGCAGGCCAAGCTCCACGAGTTCTACCAACTCGCCCAGTCGGAAGCTGCGACATCGACGAACACCAAGATTGTGGCACCGCCGGTAGCACAATCGTCCGTCGCAAAGAAGCAGAAGCCGCCCAGGAAGGAGCAACCGAAGAAGGGACGCCGGAAATGACCAACCCCACGATTACGCAACCCGAAGAACTCGACCTTCGCTCCCGGGACATCGCCGGGCAGGCGTGTGATAGATGCCACCCATCTATCTATCGACCGATGCCGACTTGCGGGTTGGCGAGGTCGGAGGTCGGTGCGCCTGAAGGTCGGTGAGGCAGTAATCGGAAATCCAATATCGAAAATCATCCACTGGCGTGTTGCTTTCTGGTAAAATAAGTGGCTGGCACAAAGGGATAGGGGGGCACGTGTAATGCCGTCGCCATTTCCTGGGATGAATCCGTACTTGGAACACGTGGACGTGTGGTACGACTTTCACGAGAGCTTCATGCCGCACGTCCGTGATGTGCTTGCCGCTCAAGTCGATCCGCGTTACATCGTAAAGATCGACGAACACGTCTTCATCCACGAAGTGTCGGGCGAGCAGCGACGGCTATCGGGACGTGCGGATGTGTCGGTCGGCCGCGGTCCGGTGCACGCTGACACGGCTTCGGCACTGGCGACGGCCGTCTTCGAAGCGCCAACCCAAGGTTATTTGCCGGCGATGGATAGCGAGCGGCTGGCGGTGGTCGAGATCCGGGATCGCCGCGACCGGCAATTGGTGACGTTGATCGAGTTGCTGAGTCCGGCGAACAAGCGGCCGGGCGGCGACCGCGATCAGTACCTGGCCAAACGCCACGAGGTGCTGCACAGTACGGCTCATCTGGTGGAAATCGATCTGCTGCGCGGGGGTCAACGTCCACCGTTGGAGCAATTGCCGCCTTGCGATTACTATGTGATGATCAGCCGCAGCCAGTTGCGTCCGCGGGTTGGATTGTGGCCGTTGCGATTGCGCGACCGGCTGCCGGTGATCCCGATCCCGCTGCGCGAGCCGGACCCGGATGCCCAACTGGATTTGCAGCAAGTGTTGCACGAAATCTACGACAAGGCACGCTATGCCACGTACATCTACGACGCATCGCCAGAACCTCCGCTGAGCGCCGAGGATGAAGCTTGGGCAAAACGACAGAAGGAACGGCGTGCGGGAAAGGGGGACAGGCACCGATCGTCCTGATCGGAGCCAGTCCCCCGCGTCTTTCCCGTGCGGATGCGTTGCCGATGCCTATTGACGGCGCTCGAGCGACACGGGTGGCTTGCCGTCGCGGACCGCGGCGGAATCCGGGTCGCGGATCAGGATCGTGTCGTCGCCGATGCGCAAAGCCGTCCCCTCGTCCGTCGCGATCCGTTCGATGCGGTCCGGCGTATCGGCCGGATCGTCAGATCGGAACGGGAACAGGACCACGACGAAACGTTGACGTTGGGCCGGCTGCGTCGTCTCGACGGTCAAATGGAACTGCTCCGGCGCGGCCGACGGCCGGCGAGGTGGCGGGTCCCATCCGGTACGTTGCGAGAAATCGAGTCCTTCGGGACTGATCCAATGGACGCGGACACCCGCCTGATTGTATCGGATCGTCGCCTGCTGTGACTCAGGGTCCAATTCCATGGACTGTTTCGCATGCAGCAGCCATTGAAACGTCGCCGGGTCATTGCGGGTCTCCAGATCGTCGACGATCACGAAATAGTCGGGACGGACGAACAGGACGTGCCGATAGCTGCGGCGCAATCGATCGCCGTAGGCTTCGACGGCGTCCCCCAAGGCATAGGCCCAATCGCCGGTCTCCCAATGCGAAACGATCCGGCCGCGGGAACGGGCGTTGCGAGGAATCTGCCCCTGTCCGTCCACCAAAATTCCGTTGTGGGCTCGCGTTTGCCACACCCACTCGCGATGGTGGGGCGAACCGTATTCCTGGTAATAGCCGCTACTGATCGCCAACGGCTCGCCGAACGCCTCGAACACGAACGTATTCTGGTTGGCATGATTGTGGCTGATCGCTCCGAAAGGATTGCTCTGGAACAACAGCAGAGTATTCTCTTCCGGCCGGTCCATCCGGCTGTGCATGGCGACGAGTCCGATGTCGGTGAACGCTTTCGACTGGGGCAGGTCTGACGGCGGTCGAGCCTCAACCTCCGTGCGTCGCAGGTGCAGCGATTCCGGCCCACTCGGACCGCCGCGCATCTGGTCCGCGTGCCAGCGATAGTAGGGGTTCCCGTACAGGCTGGAGATCGTATACATCAGATTGGCCTGGGATCGGCCAACGCGGCCCTCGTACCCGTCGCCGAACGCGCGATGTTGGCGGTGAGGATAGGCGACCCACAGTCCAAAGTCGCCCGTGTTCTGAAAAAACGGCTTGTCTTTCAACGGGATGCCCAACCGATCCAATTCGGCGACGATCCGAAACATGCGGCGCATGTATCCGGTCCAGTAACTGACGCCCTCGTGCCACCCGCCGTCGTTGCGGCCCCAGGCCGGATAGACGGACCAGAGGATTCTGAGCGTATTATCCAGCCATTGGGCTGCCTCGGGAACGTCGTGAGCCAGCACGATGGAACCTTCGACAACAAAACCGATCATGCGTCCCGGATGACTGGAAAAAGGCCTGGTTTCGAAAGGGCGGCGCCGGTGCATTCGATGGATCTGGCCGATCCGGCGACTCAGCACGTCCAGACACAACGCTCGCTGGTCTTCCGTCAAGGTATCGTAAATCCAGTCGAACGTACGGGGGGCGTGTTCGGCGATATCCATCCCCAACTCAGTCGGTCCGTTGATGCTGGACGGCCCGTCCACGTCCCAGGTCATGAAGTGCATCAGCCGCCGCCGGGCTTCGTCAGCGAATCGCGTATCCCCGGTCAACAGGTAGGCGTGGGCACAGGTCTCCATCCCGCGCGTGTACGGCCGCATCGTGCGGAAAGCCTCGATGTACGCGGCGCGCGGATCGTCGTATTGCTTCCACGGATCGGGTTCCGCAAACAAAGGCTCGTCACGTTTCAAAACGGCGTTGGCCGCAGCGACCACCGGTTCGGTCAGCCAGGCGAACCGTTCACGATCCTCGCGGATCGCCGCGACGGTCTCGGGCGTATAGTAAGCTCGGGGCCGGCTGTCGGGAATCCGCTGCAGCAGCGGATCGACTCCCGGATAAGGAAACGCCACGGCGTCATCGGGAACGATGAAGCGGCGACTGCGGCTGTAGACAGGACCGTCCGCACCTTGGTAGCCGTATCGCCAGTACCAGTCGCCGGGCTCGAGAGTGTCGGAGGGGATATGCACGGTCATGCTCAGGTCCTGGACGGTGACCGTCTGCGAATCCGCGAAGTCCCTTGTCGGCGAGTACTGGACGATCCAGCTTTGTACGCCGCGCACCGGCAGCCAGACGAAAGCCGGCGGATTGGTCGCAACGCGTTCGTCCTGTTCGGGTCGATACGATATTTCATCGCTGGCCGGCGATCGATCCAAAGCCGGGGCATCCGCGGCTTGAACATCCGCGATGTCCACCGTCGCTGCCCAGGCAACCAACATGGCAACAACGATCGTGACCGTCCTGCGGCCCATGCTATACGTAAGACTCATCAGATCTGCTCTCCTTTCTCTCACAAAGCTTTTCGGGAACGGTCAAGACGATCTGCCGGGATGTAGGGGATCAAACCCCTTCGGAAGGCTTCTTCCTGGGTTTCCTGCGACTCGTTGCGAACGTCCACAATGAACCCGTCGATCGACAACATCCAAACCATCGGGTTGTCGTCCATACGACTTGGCAGCGTCCATTTCGGCTCGAGTTGACGAATCTTCAGCATCTTACGGATCTGACTCAACTTTGCAGCGCCGGTGCTTTCGGAGACGCCGAAGGCTTCGTCGATGGAGTAGAGTGTCATGTGCGGGGTTTGGCTTGGATCGTGCAGGAAGTTGACCCAGCCGATTGTGCGGACGATGCCGCTGGCCCAGGTTGCCAGTTTTCCTTGGAGCAACGGTGAGGGTCGTTTGCGTGCCAGCGCCGCCGTCAATTCGCGGCACAATTCAGCGTATTCGTCGGTCAGGTACTCTCGGCAAAAATCGTCGGTGATTTCGTTCAGGGCCTGGGCAATCCGTTTCGCGTGAGCCTTCGCGGAACTCGGGTCCAATTTTGCCTTTTCTTTTCGTGGCTTGCGGGCAACCTTTTCTGGCGGAAGCGGTGCGGGGGGCTCGGCTCCCAACGACGTGATGATGCCAAACGCTGCTTTCGCGTCGTTGTACTCCTCCTTCAGACGTTTCTTGATTCCGCCGCCGAATATGATGTTGTATCCGGCCAGCAAACCGTCGTAGATGATTCGTCCCCGGAAGGGAAGAAGGACCGCTTGGGTCAGGTGGGGCAGGTTGGGTCCGATCAGATCCTCGAACGAATCCACCAAGCCCACGACACCATAAGCTTTCTGCTGTGGGTCACCACTGGTGAGAAACACGGTGTAATTCTTCAGATATCGCAAGATGTAGAAACTGCCCACGCAGGCGTGTTTCCAGGAACGGACGATCTCCAAGTCTTCGGCCTTCAGGTTGGCCGGGTTGTCCTGCACAAACTCGTCGATCAACTCGCGATGCTCGAAAAGAGCATCCCGTATGGTGACCCTGACCTCGGGCGCCGTGGCTGAGTATTCCGCAGCATTCGTGAATTGTTCTGGCGACACCGCTAGTTTTCGGTTCACAAATGCCAGGAGCGCCGCATAAAGGTCGTAGAACAGTCTGGCTTCCTCGGTCGACAGGTTCATCGCGATTGCCCTCCGTTGTTCGATACGTTGTGATCCGCTTCTCTTTTGGACTGAACCCTGGCATTCTAACCGTTGGACGATGCGGCTTCCAGACTCCTGGCCGACGCAACGGGGGTCGCGCAACGGGGGTCGGGAGTCGTTTTCGGCCAACGATTGACCACATGGGAAGCGGGGCACCCGAAAACGACTCCCGACCCCCTTTCGCCACATTCCACCAAGAAATATCTGGCCCGGTGGTTATCATCTTCGAAGCTTGCATCGTCACTGGCGGCCCCGACGCCTTGCAGACCGGGTACGAAGTCTTAGAATTGGGGGCCTGTCGATATTACCCGGTTTCTCAGGACGTTTTCTGCATGCGTGATGAACTTCGCCGAGGCTCGCTGCCAGTCGTTTTTCTGACGGTGTTCATCGATCTGATGGGTTTCGGCATCGTGCTGCCGTTGCTGCCGATCTATGCCGACGTGTTCACCGTCGACCCCAGCGGATGGCGACTGGGGCTGCTGATGGCCAGTTTTTCGATCATGCAGTTACTGTTCGCTCCGTTCTGGGGCAGGTTGTCGGATCGGATCGGGCGTCGGCCGGTCTTGATAATCGGACTGGTCGGTTCGGTACTCTTCTACCTGTTGTTTGGCATTGCAACGGTCATGCGGAGCATCGAGCTGCTGTTTGTCTCGCGGATCGGCGCCGGGATGGCCGGGGCGACGATCCCGACGGCCCAGGCTTACATCGCCGATTCCACGTCGCTGAAGAAACGCCCGCAGGGCATGGCGTTGATCGGGATGGCATTCGGGATGGGGTTCACCTTGGGACCGTTGGCCGGATCCCTGGCCGTTCCGGGTGGAAGGGGCGAACCCGGACCCTGGCCCGGATATGCGGCGGCGGGTTTGTCGGCGATCGCGCTGATCCTGGCGATTTGGAAGTTGCCGGAATCGTTGAGGCCCGACAGTCGATCGGCAGCGCCCGCCGGAATGCGCTGGCGGGAGTTTCAGCAGGCGCTTTCCGTTGCCTCCGTGGGCTTGCTGCTTACCGCGATCTTCGTCTGCATTTTTTCTTTCGCGAATTTCGAGACGACGTTATCCATGCTGATCAAAGGCAGTGCCGAGACGCAAGCCAGCCCGTTCCGATTCACCTGGGGCCAAGTGTGTTTGACCTACGCCTATATCGGATTCACGATGACGCTGGTCCAAGGCATGTTGGTCCGCCGTCTGGCGGGACGCATCTCTGAGGGCAAGCTGGCAGGTTGGGGCGCCGTATCGCAGGTCGCCGGGTTTGCGGTGGCCCTGGCGGCGATTCAGCAGAGTTCCGCACCGCTACTGATGGTGGCGTTGGGCGTCATCACTGGCGGCGCCGGATTGATGCAACCGAGCTTGAATTCGTTGTTGTCCCGCCGCAGCGATCCGGACAAACAGGGCGCCATCATGGGCGTGGGCCAAAGCGTCAACGCGCTAGCCCGAATCCTGGGTTCCGGGTTGGGGATTCCGATGCTGAGGGGTGCGCTGATGCTGCCCTATCTGACAAGCATGGTGCTGATGTCGGCTGCCTTGGTGCTGATTATCCTGGCCGCTCGTTCAGGAAAGGATTACAGCAGCGATCGGTCCGAACTGCGGTCGGAAACGCTCGCGTCCTAAGGGTATTCGCGGCGGCTGAAACACACGGCCCCCAGCACGAAAAAACCGGCGGCCAGCAGGATCAGGATCATCTGGGCGGTCGAGCCCGCGATGGGCTGAAAGATGGCGGCACTGTGAGGCCCCGAGGGAGGCAACCCCAGTGGTGCTGCGGCTTCGAACAGGATGCATTGCGTGTAGAACGTGATGGCAACCCGCTTGATGATCCCCGGCATATTGCCCAGAAAGACCTCCAGGAACAAGGCATACCCCAGCGCCATGATCGTGGCTCGTCGAAACACGGCCCCGAACCACTGGAACAAACCGACGTAGGCCAGTGTGGCCAGCAGGGCGGCTGGCCACGCGACCGCGACCGCTTCGCGACCCGCCGGCCCGCCGGCGGTCCCCAGCACCCAGAGCCCGCCCAGGCTCCAGACGAGCGCCAGCAACAAAGCGGCGGCGAATTTGGCCGTGTAGATCAGCGGTCGAGGCAACGGGGTGGACAACAGGTAGACCAGCGTTCCTTCCTCTCGATCCCCGGCGATACCGACCGTCGCAAAGCCCAGACACGAGATCGGCAACAAGAACGCCACGTACATCGGCAACAGGACCTGCTGCAAAAAGTCGCCCGCGTCCCGCTCGCCCCGTAGCGACCAGGCGATGCAGCCCAGACTGACCAACGCCAGCAGCAGCAAGCTGATCATGGTCTGACGCGACCAGATCATCCGCCGGACGGCGGTCAGCATCATCTGCACGACGGCAAGCGCGGTGGTCATGGCGCACGGGTTCCTTATCGATCAGCAGCCGGCTGCATCGCAGACACCCGCCTCGATTCGGCGGCTGGATGGGTTGCCTGCATCAAGTAATCGAATACGGCCTCGGTCGACGCATCCAGGATCTCCAGCCGCCGGATCTCGAAATCCTCCTGACAAGCCAACTCGGAAAACATGGGAAAAAACTCTTTGGGCGGCCGGACCTGGAGGATCAGGCGGTCGCCGCCCTGCATCTGAATTCCATGGACCGTTTCGTGCAAGGCCAATCGAGCCGCCAAGGCGCGCGGCGCGTTGCACGCCACGCAGACCTTCAGCGGGTGGTCGTCCAGCATGTCCCGCACCTCGGCCAGGGTACCCGAGGCGATCAATCGGCCTCGGCAAAGGAACAGAACGCGCTGAGCCAAACGATCCATCTCGTCCAGGATGTGACTGGAAACCAGCACCGCCTTGCCCCGGCCGGCGATCTCGGTCAATTGTTTCAGCAGTTCGATCCGGCCCAATGGGTCGACGCCATTCAACGGTTCGTCCAGGACCAGCAAGTCCGGATCGTGAAGCAGGGCCTGAGCCAGTTTGATGCGTTGCCGCATGCCCTTGGAGTATCCGGCCAGCGGTCGATCGGCCCGGTCGGCCATCCCGACTTCCTCCAAAACATCTTCGCACCGCTTACGGGCTGTCGCACCGAACAACCCGTGAAAGCGGGCCATCAGCCGGACGAACTGGCGCCCCGACATCTCCTCGTAAAAGGCATCGGCATCCGCGCAATAGCCGATATGCGCTTTGGCCGCCGCTCGCCACGCATCCCGCCCGCAAACGCGAACTTTTCCCAATCCCGGTCGCAGTTGCCCGGTCAGCAAGCGGATCAGCGTGCTCTTGCCAGCGCCGTTGGGTCCGACCAGTCCGGTGATGCCCGGTTGCAGACGGAGCGTGACATCGTTCAAGGCCATGACGGGTCCGTAGAATTTCGAAACGCCGTTCAATTCGGCGATGGCGGGGCGCGGACCGGTGCTCGATTGGCGGTTCATGCGATCACCCTGACCGCTCGCACACGAGGCAACACTGCCAGCAGGCAGACGACGCACACCCCGGTCACCACGACGATCGCCCACGGCAGCAGCGCCGCGTCGCGTTCGGGACGCATCGTCCCAAAAAACCAGCTACCGATCAGCCGGAGATTCCGCCAAAGCATCAGCAGCGTCCATCGCCGCTCGTCGAAGATCTCCCGCAACAAGGCCCCCAGCGCCGGGAGCAGGACGAACACACACGCCCAGCACATCACCAGCGGCACGGTTCTGGGAAACCACGATGCCAGGGCCAACAGCAGCAAGCTCAACACCATCGCCATCAACACACCGTAACCCAGGATGCCGACCGCGATTCGCCAGTTTTCCTGAAAATACTCGGTCGAATCGGTCAGCAGGCCGAATTCGGCAAACAAGATCAAGGCCGGGATCGTCGTCGTCAGCGATACGACCAGCGAGATCGAAAGCAGCTTGCCCATGATGTAATGGCGACGCGCGATCCGGCGAGACAGGTAGAACGTCAAACCGCCATGCCGATAGTCGCCCCCGACCAACAGTTCGCCCGCGAATGCCAACAACAGCATGGTCACGGTGCCTTGCGCAAACATGAAGTCGCGGAAGAAATCGGCCTGGCCGCCGGAAGGGCTGATCACGGCGTCCACGAATTGGCCGATCGATGGATTCTCTGCGCTGACCTGAGCTTTCAAGTAGATCGTGGCAAACGCGAACAGGAAATTCAACGCGGCCAAGCCTAACAGCACCCAGAACAACTTGCGGCGCACGATCAAACGTACGCCGTGAGTGGCCAGCGGCCAACAAGCCATCCAGGCGGGGCGTAATCGTTCGGACCAACCGCGATAGAGAGGTGTCATGCTACCGTATCCCGAGCTTCCCATGCTTCGTCATCATGCTCGGATCATAGCACAAGCAAAACGCGCCATCCAGGTGGCGTGCGCGTTCAGGCTCGAGGTGACGCACGGGGGGGCGGGAGTCGTTTTCGGAGAAGACGCCATCCATGTGGCGAATCGTCGGCCGAAAACGACTCCCGACCGAAGGCCCCCACGCAACTGGAGACCTTCGGTCGCTGGGGTGGCCCGGGCCCAGACCGGCCACAACAGGTAGACGATTCCCGGCAAGCTGCCTCACGCGGCATCGCGGCATTCTTTGGGGTTCGTGATATACGGCCCCTTCAGTTCGTTCTTCCCCTCGAAATCGTATCCGAATTGCTCGATTTCCCATCGACAGCATTCCGCGACCAGATCGCGTGTCGCGTCATCGTAGAATTCCATCCATGAGGCCATTTGCCGGGTGGGACGAGTTCCTGTCTTCAGACGGATGCCCTGGACTGTCGGCTGTTCAGCCAATCCGAGAAATTCCTGCAATCCGTTCAGGTCATGTTCGATGCACTCCACGCGAATGACATAATCAGCCTGGCAAACCCCATCGATGAAATACAATCTTCGGGAGTTGTCGAGCGACCGTTCGCGTTTTAACCTCCAATACTTGTCCCACCAAGTGTGGGGGCCGAAGCGATGGGTAAAGCGGATAAAGGCTGCCTTTTGCGTGGCGAAATCTCGTTCGCGCATCCTCGTCCGCCGTTTGTGATAGAAGAACCTGGAAACGGCCCGGTCCCAAGGATTTCGCGTCATCGAAATCACTTTGTAGTTCAGCACTTCTTGCGGAAACACGGCGTACACGTATTCCAAGGACGTATGATTGCGAATCCGCAAGGGACGGTAGAAGCGCGAGTGAGGCCAGAACCATCTGGAGCCTACACGAACTCCCGGTTTGATCACGCGCTGGGGATTCTTTTGTCTGGGAGGCCGGGTCGCGAAGTCTCCCGGTTCAAGCAGGCGTGACAACGCGAATTCAATGGAGGAACTGGCCGTCTTCAACGGCCGGATAAGAACGAACCTGTGGTGGTGACTCAGCAGCATGGAATGTTCTCGCTGTTTCGTTCGATGGTCACAATCAAAAGTCTGCAGATGGATAAAGCGGTCGAGCCAGTCCGCGCGCTCGCAGGCTTCGCGTCTGGCTGGGATGCCGCCAATCGCGGGTCGCATTGCGAACTTTGTCCAAAGCTCGGTACCAAGTCTCCCACAGCAGAAAATCGATAGTTGCCGGACAGCCACCGAAGTATTCCGCAAAAAAAACGGGTCGAAGACGCTTTGGCAACCATAGACTCTTTACATCTCTTGCCCGCTGCCGCGCAGAAAAAACAGCTCGAATCTTCGCACGATTCAGGTCGATGAACTGCGGATTGCTCCAGCCGTCTGCCTCGCGCCGAACAAGAATATTCTGAAATCCAAGATCCTTATGTTGAACTCCAATCGCATGCAATGACCGCACCTCGCGGGCGACAATTCGGACAAGCGTTTTCAAGCGTTCGACCTCCCTTGTGCCATCGAGCAATCGTTGTACTTCGCTCCGGACGTCCACGGCGCCCGCTTGAAACTCGGTAAGAAAGTAACTCTCGGTCAACTGGTCATCATCCCAACGTTCCAGAAATCCCAAGGGTTCCGGTGTGCCTATACCGCGTTCGACCAGGAATCGAGCGATTTCCCAGGCTCGACGAGCCTTGCTGCCCTGGCGGCGGTATCGCAGGCTGCGAGCGCGGGAAGGGCGACGGAAGGCTTTCACGACGACCGGCACGATTCGGCCTTCCGCATCGCGCCAAGGGATGCAGACCGTACGATTGCGAAGCTCGTCGAGCACTCGATTCTCAGGTGCAAGCAGAGAACCAGGCAGGCTGTATATCGAGGCCAAGGCGTCCCGTGACAAGAATCGTGGAATCACTTGTCCCGTATAGGGCCCGATGCAGATATCGTCCGCCTCTATCGTGGTTTGCCGTGCCGCGTCACCAATCATTCGCTCCTCACGCGGCAGATAATTGTCGAGGTCGGTCGGACAGGTTTCCGTGAAGGCTTTCCACCAGGTTGCGTAAGTCGTTGATCTGCTTAGGCATGAGAACCTCCAGGTACTCCCAAGCTTGAAAGGCATTGTCGCTGGAATGCAGTGGATTGAAGGTCTGGCTGCTGCTGATGCCGCGAAGCATGTGGGCTCGAACTTGTTTCTTGACGCGGCGAACGCGAAGGTTATCGAGCAGTGGATGATTCGACTTTGTCAGCAGCGGAACCGTCAATGGCCGGGGATCCCAAACCACGAAAACTCGCGCCGGCAGGCCCCCGGAACACGGCGAAGGACCTTGACGCCAGTTCCCACCACGCAATCGGCAGGCGACTCGGGCTCGATCCTCCGGCGATAGCAGGGTCGTTGCCAAGACCCGAAATCCCCGCGACTCGAACTCCGATTCAAGCTGGCTGTCCAGCTCCAGGTGCACCGCACGTTCACGCACCAGAAAGACGGCGATGCCGCGATGTTGCGGCGGGACCGGAAACGCTTCCCGGAAGAAACGATCGTGAATCCAGTGATTCCTGACTGCCAACAAGGCCAGCATGTCCGAGGGCGGACGCCAGCCTTCTGCGGCCAGGTACTCATCCAGGGAGTCAAGATCGATGGGCAGTTCGATGGACAGCTTGGCGGCCAACTCCGTCAGAGCCCGCTTGTAGTCATGATCGGGTCGTCTCGCTAGTTTGCCACCTTTTCCGTAGTTGGAGGCAAGTCCGGAACGATAGCCCTTGTGATATATCGCATGGTAAGCCAAGCTTAGAAAGTGATCGCGCACGTTGGGAACTCGGTAAAGATCCTTATACCAAACGGCTTGGCGGATCAGTTGCTCTGCCAAGTGCGGTGGGTAATACGCCATTTTGCGAAAAGCGCTACCGGGCAGACCGGACACGGAATAGGCGTCGCAGGCAAGCAAGGTTCTCGAGCCGGAAAACAGCGGCTCGAGCTTGCCAAGGTCTTCGTCGGCGACCAACAAATCCACGTCCTCGCCCTTTGCGACGTCGGGAAACGTCTCGAACCAACGCAATACGACATAACGGATCTGGCGTGCGAAGAGTTCGCGAAAGAACATCTCCGTTGACAAATCTCTTGCTACGTAACGGCGTGCTCGGGCTGCCGGTCGAAACAGGGAGTGCGCAGCATGTCTAAGCCTCGCGATGAAAAAGTGCCATTGTACGCCGTTCACAGATTCGCCCCCAAATGGAACGTCAGAGAATAGTAAGCTCGTTCATCAGGAATAAGTGAAAATCACAACAAATGACGAAATCGTTCCGGGATTCGGACCACTGGATTGCCGGGAATCATCCCGGGCTTGTTCCACGCATAGATCGGGCGATGCCAGGTCTGGTATCGTCGCGCGATCGGGAAATATGCATCGCCATCGCAGGCATCGGCTTTCGTGATGATCTCGAACAGCTTCTCTCGGCGGGACAGGTGGCCGTGCCAGCCGGTCGCCAGTCGATCACGGTCCAACGTCTTTCCCGTCGCCAACTGGTAATCCACCATGCCGAAGTGGAACAGGAACAGGTTGGCGTCGATGCGGAAATTCCGGCCCTTGATCCGGTGCATCCCGGATCCCCAAGTCAAAGGTCGCGTGGTGATGCACGGCTTGGTATAACGCGAGGAGACGTGAGCGAATTGACGCTGAGTCAAAAACGGAAGTTTCGGGTCCAATGGTTCTTCCGCTCGAAGATGCTGACCCACGTCCAAACCGAGCGCCGAAATCGACGATGGTAACGGACGAGAGCTGAGGTAGCCGCGTAGATCGAGATTCAATCGCGGGTCCACCACGATGAATTCATCGACGTCCGTCGCGATCGCGATGTCAAAGTAATGGTACAGCCCGCTGGCAATCTTGGACATGACACGCGCTCGACGCCGCATCGCGGGAACGCGTCCCAACGGTTGATGCGGCAGACGCACCAGGTTCACCCCCCGCGCATTGTCAGGCGGTTTTTGGTCGTGCCCGTCCAGAATGACGAACAAGTTCTCGCGACCCAATGTCCCTCCATAGTACTCGATCCACTTCGAAAGGAAGATTCGGTCGTTGCGCACCGTCGTCAAGGCACAGATGCGTTTCGTTCCGGGTGAAATCATCGCCGACAGCACCAAAAAAAGTCTGTTCTTAACCGTTCCCCGCACGCCCGCGCGTTTAACCTTCAGCCGAAGGCGTACGTGCCTCCTAATTCGGCTGCCAACCGATCCGGTGACTTGGAAACGGTGCGGGAGTGTAACGTCATCGCTCTTTCGGCGAAACCCCATTTGACTATCACTGCCAAAACCCCACAAAAGGCTATTTTACATGTCTCCACAGGCAAGGCTCATGCCCCCTGGGGAAATTTGTGTAAGCGAATTCTCCAGAATTCGATATTCAAACATCCGTAGTCGAATTTTCCAGAATTCGGAACTTTCACGCTCCGACGACGATCGCTTCGGGGCTTGAGTCGTCGCACGACTTCGCCGAAAATGAGGGATCGCTACGACCGTCTGCTCGCCTGGAAGTACCCGTTGAAGTGAACGTCCCCAATCAACCCACGACGCGAATCACCTGCCCCAATTGCGGAGGCAAGGTCAAGTTGCCACCCTACCAGGCCGGGCAGCGGTGTGGCTGCCCGCGCTGCGGCGCAGAAATCGTCGTGCCAGGGGCGTCTTCATCGCCACCGGTACCGGATCGTCCCGTTACCGAACCGCCCCTTCCCAAGCCAAAGCGAACAGAACAGCCGGACACCACGTCAGCCGTCGAAACTCCACGAGCGACAGCCGCTGGCACGGTCAGCAAAACGCCAACAGCACCAGCGACGGATGCCGCGCAGCGTTCGACACCCAAACGATCGGTCGTGTCGTACGAAGACGTGTATGGGATCACCTGTCAGGTCTGCCAGACTCGGTTGCACGTGCGGCCGCATCAGGCCGGCACATCGATCAAATGTCCGGACTGTTTTTCCCGAGTGCCCGTTCCGCCGCCTCCGAAGCGGAAGCAGGTGCCGCGAGCAGCCGTAACCGATCCACCGGTTGTCGGCCCGTCGGGCGTCCAGACGGAAACTCAAAAGATGCTGGAAAAAGCGCGAGCCGATCTGGAACGAGCGGAAGCCGAGGAGCGTGAGGAGTCGCCCGACCGTTTCACCGAAGGGCTGTTCGATTTCCTGATCGACGGGCGATCTGCCGCGTGGCTGGCATTGCTAGCATGCTGGTTCTCGATAGCCATGTCGCTGACACGATGGGCGATGTCGTTCCAGATTCTCGAAACACAGGCTGCGGCACTCAGCCAGATGACCAGCCTGATTGTGGGGCTGCTTGCCGTCGGGTTGCTGCTGGGTTTCCTGGTGGCGACCGCCGCTTGGGGTTGGGCGCTGGTCCGCGATACCTCGGCAGGTCTGCGAAAGATCGCCGGCTGGCCTGGCGTGAACGTGCTGGCCTGGGATCGGGATCTGCGTTTCGTGCTCGCAGCGATTCTGCTGGCCGCCTTGCCCGGCGCTTTGGTCGGCATCGTACTGGGGTGGATCGCCATCAAGGGACTGTTGCTGTACACGGCGACTGCTACGTTCGCCCCCTTGTTTCCGCTGGTACTCTTGTCGATGCGCCAGTCCGGCTCGGTGCAAGTTCCTTTCTCAGAAAGCGCCTGGGGCAGCATTTCCGAGCATCCGGCGCCCTGGAACTTGACCTACTTGATGACAATCGTACTGATCATTCTGGGCCTGTTTGGAATCGTAACGGCCTGGGAACACGGCGGACTGTTGGGACCGGCCGGTGCGCTGCTGATGACGTTTTGCATGGCCCTCTATTTTCGCACGGTCGGGCGTTTGTTCGGACACTTGGACAACCGCCATTTTGAACCGAAGCCCACACGGTCGATGCCTTGATAGAAGCTTGGGAACTGCTACAGTTTCTGAAAGCGAAAGCGTGGCGCGAATGGTTTTCGTTCCCGGGCGTGGCGGCATTGTCAGTGTGGTCATATCGGCTGTAGTGCCGCGTGCAGATTTTCCACAAGGAGATCATTTGATGAAGCGATCCGATTTACCGAGCTGGCGGCAGGCCGGGTATTGGCTGGCCGGACTGTTGCTGATACCCGCTTGTGCTCCGTCGGGGTCGATGATGGTCGAGCACGAGACGGAAGACGGGTCGGTTCGGAGAGCTGGTCACATCCCGCCGCGGCCGATCGTTGATTTCGTCCTGACAGACAGCCAGAACGCCGAATTCAATTCACAGGATCTCCGCGGGCGGGTTTGGGTGGTCAGTTTCTTCTTTACCACGTGTCCGGGGACCTGCCGCCAACAGAACGAGCTGCTACGCCGCTTGTGGCGCGAATTCCGGTCTCAAGGCGTCCACATCGTCAGCATCACCTGCGACCCGGTGGAAGATACGCCCGAACGACTAAGGGACTATGCCAGGCTGTACGACGCGGATCCGGAAGAGTGGTTTTTCTTGACGGGCGATATGGAACGGATCAGCCAAATCGGCGAGGAGAGTTTCCTCTTGGGGGTCGGACACCGCAGTCACTCGGATCGTTTCGTGGTCGTCGACAAGCAGGGCCGGGTACGCGGCATGTATGATTGGCACTCCCTGCATCAACTGCAGGCACTGAAGGACAAATTGGAAGCTTTGGCCCGGGAGGAAACGCCAGCGGACACCATGGTCGACCTCTCGATGGCCGACGACCGACCTTAAGAGGAATAGACATCCAGAGCTTTATCGGAAGTCAGGCGAGCGGCAGGTCTGCGTCGCAGCGCGTGATCTGATCGTGCAGTTGAATGACCGGTGGCAGTTCGGGATGGATCTGGGGATTCCCGACCGCCGCCACGAAGCGGCAGGTGGCGAATTGTTTCTGACGTTCAGCATAATCGGCCTCCCACCGCTCGAAGCCCACTCGAGCATCTTCATCCTCCCACGGCCACGCGACGCGATTGGGCTGGCATCCGCATCGCCAAGGTTTGGGGCTCAGCCTGGCACGAAAACATCCTTGACCCTTGCACAGTCGCAGGTACAGCGGGTCGGCGTTTAGCTGCTGGAGCATCTCGATGGTTTCCGACGCCGTGGGCTCGAAAAGACCGCTCGTCGCCAGGGCTCGCATCCCCGCACGTGTTCGATAAATGCGGAACCCCACCCCGGGATGATCAACGGTGAACTGTTCGATACGGTTACGAATCTCGAGTTCCTGCCGAGTCTCGGGGGACACCTTCGGCTTGCCAAAGAGCCACGCGAACAAGCGGCCGATCTGTTCGCCGGCAGAAACCGGCGGAAAATCCAGATCGATAAACGCCGCTCGAGCCGTATTGAGCACGATCGCCCCGTACCGGTTCCGCGTCACCGCCATCATCGGGTTGCCATCAGCGCCAGCTACCTGGTTCAGGACTTCTTCGCGCAACGGACACTGCCCGTATGCGTAGCGATCCAGTTGGACGCCACCCAGCAGTTTGTTGATCGCGCGCGCTGCCGCAGCCCGAGCCGCCTGTTCCGCTTGCGCCTGGCTTTCGTCAGCCCAGCGCCAGCAGGTAAACGCGATCTTCTGACCATCGACATCCGTTTCTTCCGCCGTCGCCTTTGCCCAATACTTAGGAATCTTCATCGCCATCGTCCCTTCGAAGCCCTTTTGCCCAAAGCCGACCATTCCTATCAAGGATCTATGCCTTCGTCAATGCAGATGCGACCGCCGCGAGGCTGTGAAAAACGGGACTGTCGCCGAGCGGAATGGACGGAAACCGGGAGTCGCTTTCGGGCAACGGGCCGCAGCTCCGGACGAGTTGCTCTCGCAATAGTCGAGCTTCTCCGCGTGCTTCTGCGATTCGTTCTACCGATGTGACATAGGCCATGTTCAAACTCCCCTCCAGATCGGTTACTTCCTGTTCGAATCTATGGCTCAGATCCTCCCGCAGGCCCATCATCCAGTCGATGAAAAGGAAGATCTCGCGCACCTCGTCTGCATTATATCCCAAATTGTACAGATTGCGTACCAATTGCCACTTGGCTCGGTATCGTCGCTCCGGGTCGCCAGCAGTGCGCAAGGCTTCGATTTGAGCCCGAGCAACCTGGACGGGCAAGGAATGATCGTGTTGCCATGGGCCGGCCAGTTTGTCGATCAGCTTGCACGTCGGAAACTGCAACCGGGCAAGCTGTGTTACAATGGCAGGTGGCCTCAAACCGCCTTGCGACAAGGAGTTGAATGATGAAGAGCAGGTTATTTGCTGCATTTGCCGTGGTGGTATTCTTCGTGATCGTCACAACCGTTCACGCTCAGCGGCGATACGAGTTGATCGTGGAGGGTACGGACGTGGTCTCGCAGGCCGAGCGGACATCGCAACGGCTGGTGATCATCGACTCTCGCGGAGACGTCACCGAGTACACTCGAGATCCGCGTTTCGACCCCGAGGATGGTGGCTTTCTCGCATATTTCAGTACCGGCGCGCGGCAGATCCTCCGCTGGCCGGCCAGCGATCGTGGCAAGATGCAGATCGCTCGGTTCGTGGACGGTCGTCCCACCGCTTTCCGTCGAAGCCGGATGACGATTCGCTCGCTGGATGCAGGTGGCGGGTTCGAAGGCATCGGCGTACCGGGTGCCGCGAACATCGAGTCTCGGGACCCGTTTCGCCTGGTCCCCGCCGCGCATGCCGGCCATGCCTTGAACGCCGCAGCCGGCGGACGCTTGACCATCGCGTCGGCGGCCGACGTCGACGGACAGGCTTGGCTCATTACGCCTTTGGACCACGGCTATTATCGTATCCACAGCGGCCGGCAAGGACGACGCCGGTCGTTGTCCGGACCGCCGGACGGCCCGCCGCGACTGGAGAGGACGGCCCGGGACGTGAGCCAGTTGTGGCAATTGCTACCGATCCACAACCGCCCCGGGTATTATGCCTTTGCATGCGCGGGCGCAGGGCCGGCGGCTCACGTGCTGACAGCCGACGCGTCCGGAGTCGTTTCCTTGCAGCCGTTCGTCCATTCTTCCTCACAAATGTGGGTCCTGCGTCCGTGGGCTGGCGTGTTGCCGCCGGCGTTTTCTGAGTACCGTTTTGCGAGCCGTGAGCTACGGCCCAATCCGCCGCTCGAGCCGGCGTTGGTCGAGTTCGTCAATTCCCATTCAAAAGAACTGTGGGTCCTGGTGGCCGACCGGCGCAATCCGGCCGAGTCGATACGTTTGCGAATCTCCGCCGGCCAAAGCGAAAAGATCTCATTGGCGCGGGACGCCGGGGGCACTCTGGTAGAAATCTACGAATATGGCCTCCCGGGACTGACGCAGCGGGATGAGTTCGCGACCCCGCTACCTCCTGCCGTGCGATACGACGTGAGCGTCTACGAGCTGGCGTTGCAATCGATTACCATCGATCGCACCGTGCCGGGCGGAAAACTGGAGAACGTGAACTACTCGCCCAAGAGCGTCGGCTGGTTTGAATTGGCGCCCGGCCCCGAACTGGGTAGCGGTCCTCTCCAGGTGTTCCAGACGGCCGCCGGGCAAAAGAACCCCGGTGCCGTGCGGCGCATCGACCCGACCGAGTGGCAGCCGGACTTGAAACCCACGGATCCTGTGCAGTCGCTGCTCGACGAATTCAAAAAACGGCAGGAGAAGCTACCTTGACTGACAAAGTATTCCTGGCCGGGTGCTTTGCACCGTTCGTGAAATAAACGTCGGGTTCTCATCTGAGCGGCAAGGCACTAGCCTCCGGTCATTCGGCCGCTGGGAACCGGTGGCTAGCGCCATTCCGCTCAGTTATTTCTCGAACGGTGCTTGGCGATCCCCATCAGCGAATGGAAAACCCGATCCACGGCAACTGCAGGCTGAACGAAGGTCGAGCGTGGTGGCGGTGGCCGTGCCGGGAAACATGCGGTGGTGCATGACGATGCCCGCCGTGGCCGTGCCAATGCGTGTGGTGAGAGACACCGCTTTGACGTTCCAATTGCCGATAATAGTCACGGATACTCTTTTCGGCTTCGACCCTCTGTTGGTTGATTGCTCGTCGCTGGTCGGCATTGTAGCGAGCCAGATCAGCCATCTCTCGGGAGTATCCTCGGACGTAATCGCTCCAGGCACGGCCGTGGAGGCGTCTTCTGGCACATTCGAAATCGGCTCGGAGTGCATTGCGTTGCGATTGGTACCAGTGCCGCAGTTCTTCTTGGGCGTGCC
>SKKK01000297.1 GCA_007121535.1 Planctomycetaceae bacterium
CGGCGCTAGCCGCCGGTTCTGGACGCCAACGGCGGCTAGCGCCGTGCCGCTCACTCATCGCGCCCCCAAGATTTCGCCGGACAACGCTCTAGCATTGGGTGACGGATCGAACGTTTCGCCATGAGTATAACACGGCGCACGCGAACGGGACACTCGTCCTCAGACCTCGTGGGTCTGGCCGTTTTCGGTGTAGACGACTTTGTACAGGTCGCGACGGCGATCGTTCCAGTTCTGGACCGACCCGGCCTCTCGGTGCCGCCTGAGTTGTTCGACGTCCACGTCGTGGATGATCATCGTCTCGATGTTGGCATTGCATTCGGCCGCGATCGCATCCCGAGAAAACTCGGCGTCCGCCGGCGTGAAAATCGCAGATTGAGCGTAATGAATGTCGGCGTTTTCGACGAAAGGCAGATTGCCCGTGCACCCGGCGACCGCGACATACAGATGGTTTTCCACGCAACGCGCCATGGCACAGTGGCGGATTCGCAGGTAGCCATGCCGCGTTTCCGTGTTGAACGGCACGAAAACGATTTGGGCGCCCTTTTGCGCCGCGATCCGCACCAGTTCGGGAAACTCGATGTCGTAGCAGATCTGGATGGCAATCCGTCCGCAATCGGTATCGAACACCTCGACCTTGTGGCCCGGAGTCACGCCCCACCATTTTCGTTCGCTGGGAGTGACGTGAATCTTGTACTGCTTGCCCAACGTACCGTCGCGGCGGAACAGGTAGCTGATGTTGTACAGGATCTCGTCTTCCACCACGAAATGCGAGCCGCCGATGATGTTCACGTTGTATTTCACCGCCATCTCCGTGAACAACTCCAGGTACGGCTCGGTGAATTTCGACAATTGCCGAGCTGCCAGACCGGGTCGTTCGGGCGGAACGCAGGACAGTAGCTGCAACGTGAACAACTCGGGAAACAGCAAAAAATCGCTCTTGTAATCGGACGCCACGTCGATGAAAAATTCGCACTGTTTGGCGAATTCCTCAAAGCCAGGCACCGAACGCATCTGGTACTGGACCACGGCCAGTCGGATCGGTTCGATGACGTGATGGTACCGTCGTTTGGCCCCGCGACGATAGTCCAGATTGGGCCATTCCAGGAACGTGGCGTAACCCCGCGAATCGGAATCGTCGGGAAAGTATCCCGGGATCAGGCCTTTGATCGTGAATCCGTTGGCTATCTGAGCGGTCAACACCGGGTCGAACTGCGCTTTCTCGATGACCTTTTCGACGTATTCCCGCGCGGTCATGGTTTCCGCATGCTGACCGTACCCGGGAATGCGGCCGCCGATGACGATGCGGGCCAGATTGCGTTCGCGGCAAAGTTCCTTGCGGGCCTCGTATAATCGCCGCGAAAGCTTGAGGCCGCGGAAATCGGGATGCACCATCATCTCGATCCCATAAAGCGTATCGCCCTTGGCGTCGTGGTTGCGTATGTACCCGTTATCCGCCACGATCCGCCAATTGTGCCAGGCGATGTTCGGGTCGTAATCGATGATCAGACTGCTGGACGAAGCGGCCAATTGATCATCGATTTCGATACACAGTTGGCCTTCGGGAAAGGTGCGAATCTGGCTTTCGACCTGTTCCCGAGTCCATGGTTCCATCTCGGGGAAACATCGCTTTTGCATGTCGGTCAATGCGTCAAAGTCCTCCATTCGCAATGGGCGCAGGACGGTCTTCCATTCGAAGTCTTTGAGGTTGAGCGTTTTCATAGCATCCTGTTCTTAAGGATCGTTCGCGAAATACGTATCGTGAGTCGTTCGCCGGGACCGTGGCACTTCGGGTACCCCGCACCGATGAATCCTGAGAGGCCGTAACAAAACGGTTCGGCGCGGGTTACGGACCCCGCCGATGAACGAGCGGTGGTAATCCATCGTAGTCTGCTACCTGATCGGCGTGTGATCGGGTTACCCGCTTTGGATCCGGTCGTCGGCCCGGGCGCCTTTCACTGCCAGAGCCAGCAGTAGGCCTGCCCGTTGGAAAGTTAGGACCGGCGAACGGATCGCGATCGGGTTTTCTATTGAGCGGCAAGGCGCTAGCCGCCGTTTTTTCCGTTGTTTTCGTACCGGCGGCTAGTGCCGTGCCGCTCACTGCTTTCGTACCGGCGGCTAGCGCCGTGCCGCTCACTGCTTTCGTATCGGCGGCTAGCGCCGTGCCGCTCACTGCTTTCGTATCGGCGGCTAGCGGCGTGCCGCTCGGTGATTCGGGACGGGGGTTAGTCGATGATCTTATTGATCGAGTATTCGACGATCCCCCGGGCGCCGGCGGCTTTTAGTTGGGGGATGATGGTTCGGACGAACGTTTCGTCGACGATCGTGTGCACGTCCACCCAGGCGGGATCGCTGAGCGCCGAGACGGTTGGATTCTGCAACGCAGGCAGGATCTGCAGGATTTGGTTCAGCCGATCCTGAGGAACGTTCATCATCAGCCCGACCTTGCCCTCGGCATTCAGGCACGACTGCAGCATCAGCGCGATATTGTCCAATTTCGCCCGCTTCCAATCGTCCTGGTACGCTGAGGGATTGGCGATGAAACGCGTCGTGCTCTGCAACACCTCGGCCACGATCCGCAGGTTGTTGGCTCGCAACGAGCTGCCCGTTTCGGTCACCTCGACGATCGCATCGGCCAGCTTTGGCGGCTTGACTTCGGTCGCCCCCCACGAGAATTCCACCTGCGCCTGGACTTGGTGCTTTTCGAGGAAAGCATGGGTCAGCCCGACCGCTTCGGTGGCGATGCGTTTGCCTTGCAGATCCTGGACGGTTCGGATCGGCGAGTCTTCGGGCACGCACAGCACCCAGCGAACCGGGCGACGGCTGACTTTGGAGAACACCAACTCGCAGATCTCGACCACCCGGGCGTTCGACTCCAGCACCCAATCGTGGCCTGTGATCCCGGCGTCCAAGATGCCCTGTTCGACGTACCGAGCCATCTCCTGGGCACGGATCAGCAGGCATTCGATTTCCAGGTCGTCGATCGACGGGTAGTACGACCGGGACGAGAAACTGATGCGATAACCGGCGCGCCGGAACAGTTGTGCCGTGGCTTCTTGCAGGCTGCCGGCGGGGATTCCCAACTTCAAGAGTCTTTCGGACATGGTGTTTGGTTTCTGCTTGAGTCTTATTCGATTTTTTTCGCATCTATGTAGGTTGGGACTCTGTCCCGACCGGGTCGGGTCGGAGACCCAACCTACTTCGGTGGCGGCCGTGGCCGCGTTAGGATTTCTTGTAAACCTGAGTGGGATCGAAAACCCGTTGGCCTTCGACTTGGACGGCTCGGGTTTGCGGATCGATACGGCGGAAAAAGCAACTGCGATAGCCTTCGTGGCAAGCCGCTCCGCCGATCTGATCGACTTTCACCAGCAGCGTGTCGGCGTCACAATCAAAGTACAGGCTCTTCAGATGCTGGACGTTTCCGCTTTCTTCGCCCTTGCGCCACAGCTTTTCGCGGCTGCGGCTCCAGTAACAGACCCGCCCCGTTTGAAGCGTTTCCTCATAGGCCTGCTGATTCATGTAGGCCAGCATCAACACGTCGCCGGTCTGATGATCCTGGGCGATGACGGGAATCAAGGGGTGTTTGTTGAAGTCGGGTTCGTTCACCATTCCTCCGTTTTGATTGTTCTCGTGCAAGGATGGGTATCTCAGTTGATCAGTTGATCATTCGGAAGGTGTAAGGGTAACGGTACCGGTTGCCGCGATTCGCCTCGATCCCGCCGATGACGCCGTAGACGATTCCCGCGATCAAGATCGCAATCGCCACCGGCGCCAGCAGGCAACTGGCTGCGGTGACCAGGCTGGCGACCAAGCAGGAGAGTTGAAAATTCAAAGCTTCTTTGGCCTGGTCGTCGATGAACGGGGAACTCTCGCGTTTGACCAGCCAGATGATCAGGGGCCCGAGCGCGCTCAAGCCGACCAGGATCGACAGATGCGCCAAGGTGGCCCACAGCCGATCGTCGTCGGTGATGTCGGTGCGCACCGGAGGCAGATCATTCTTGTCCGTTGGTTTTTCGGGCATCGAGCACATATTATGCCGCCTCGGGGTTTTCCATGGAATACTGAGTCTTTCGAGGCCGGAATAAAACCGCGTCGTTCTCGGAGATCCCGACCCACATAGGCGGTTTTGTTACGACCTTTCAAAAAGTCGTATCGAATCGCCCTGAGTCCCGCAACCATGTTAACCATGAAGGATCGGCAAAGAAATGACGGTTGCATTTTTTTGCCCCTCACCCCTCGCTCTCCCACCAAGGGAGAGGCGACACCGGACAGTCACTTTTTCAACGGTCATCCAGATACGAATAAGATCGACGCCGTCTTTGGTACTGTGTCCGTCGGGGGCGAGTGCGGGGATGAGTGCGATGATGAGGGTGGTAATGTCCACCTTCAACAAACCAATAGCCTGCCAGCAGCCGGTAAAAACACAGGATAATGAAGGCACCGGCTGTACCGATTCCGAACCCGACGGGACTTATAGGGGTAACGGCATGCCCCTCAAAGAAGAAGGAAACGATCCCACAGCCGATCACCGTGCCGACGACTCCCATCGCCATCGTTGCGATGGCACCACCCGGGTCGGGGCCGGGCATGATGGCCTTGGCCAACAATCCGACAACGGTTCCGAACCCGATCCAGACGAAAAACAGGTTCGCGGCGTGCTGCAGGTTTTCCATCACTTGCACATCAAAATTCACGACAGTTTGCTCCAACAAAGGGGTTGGGGGTACTTCCCATCGGTATCGGCAACTGTGCCCGCTGGAGTTTGACGATAATTGCGATCGTTCCCCAGTCCGCGCATAAAAAAAGCTCCCGGCAGCGACGGTATCCCAGGGGGGCAGAGGATTCCGCGTTTGCTCCGGGAGCGATTGGACGGTTTACCACCGATGCATCCTGCGGGGGTGGCAGATGGTCCTGGTTCCGCAAGCCGTCCGGCGGGGCGAAGCTTTCAGTCGGCGTCCATGCCAACATTCGTCTTCGGTGTCCGCAGAGACACGCACGGGTACGTGCTCCAGATGCTGGACTCCATCAGGCGACCGCAAAAAATGGGACGGACACCACACGGGAAACTGGGGGGTTCATTGGACTCTCGCCAGTTCTGTTGCGAGTTGCTCGTCTCATTGAGGCAGGAAGATATGCCAATGCTCGGCTCTCGTCAAGAGCTTTTTCTGCGAGCTTTTTCGCAGCATGCAAGCACTGCTATCATCATGTTGCCCAGCTCGCGGGTGCTTACAGTTTCCAGCCGCTTCGATAGTCGCAGGTCAACAGTGCATCGGCAGCCGTCGAATTGGTGATCCGCATCGCCACCGGATCGTACTCCAGCGTCTGATCGATCTGCGTGGCGACGTTGCCCAGCATCAGCAGTTCGTTCAGTGCGGATGCATAATCGAAATCCGACCACGGCGATGGGCCTCCCCGACAGGCCAGCAGCCAGTCCTGTTCGTGACCTCGTGAGCGGTCGACCTGTTGCGGTTGGCGGCGATCGATGTCCTGGAAGTCTGCGGCCGGGATCAGGCGGAACGTTGCATTGTGACCGGTGGAATGGATCAGCCCGCGAGTACCCACGATTGCGGCGCCGGCGAACTTCAGGCCCTCGACCGCTTCCGGGTCGCCCGGGATACCGGGGTCGGTGATCAGGGCTTCGATCTTCTCATGAGCCTGGGGAACCGGTCCTTTGTACCACTGGAAGACGATCGGCGGCAGCTCGCCGCGCGGCGGAATCTCCCACTGGACGTGCTCCCATCGCGGGAAGGACAGAGGATTGATACCCGAGGAAGTGGCCGAGACACGAAGCAACGGTCGTGGTGATTCACCTGCGGGTTCTGACCAAAGCTGTTGAACCTTCAACGCCATGAAGGCCAAATTTGCGGTGTGCGACGCCCAGTTGCCAAGCTGGCAGGTTCCGAAATCCCGCCATTGATTGCGACGCGTCCAGTCCGGATGATAGGGCCGATCGGCTGCGGGACCCAGCCACAGGTCCCAATCCAAGGTTGCGGGCTTGGGCGGCTGGCCCGCGGGAGCCTGCGGACGATCCGCGCCGCGGCCCGTATTCCATATGTGAACTTCGCGGATCTCGCCGATCGTCCCGTTGCGGATCAGTTCCAAGGCGCGTCGAAACGGTCCGGCGGCCGTGCCTTGGTTGCCCATCGACGTGGCGACGCGATACTTGCGAGCCAATTCGCGGAGGGCTCGCGATTCATGCACGGTGCGAGTCAGCGGTTTCTCGCAGAACACGTGCATGGCGGCGCGGATCGCGGCGGCGGAAGCCACGGCGTGCGTGTGATCCGGTGTGGACACCACCACCCCGTCCATACGCCCTTGCCAAGCGTCCAGCATTTGGCGAAAGTCCTGAAACTGCTGCGGCGGTTGCTCGGTCAACTGGCGATAACGCCGGGCAGCTTGCCGCTCCCAATCATGAGGCGATTGGGCCAGTCGATCGGCCCCCTGTTGCCATCGCCGCTGAGCGGCCGCCATTTTTTCGGCGTCCACATCGCACAACGCAACGACCTGCTCCAACCGCGGCAGCGTGTCGACGAACCATGTGCCTCGGCCTCCGCAGCCGATCAACCCCAGATTCAACCGCTCGTTGGCCTGGTACGTGCGTGCCGACGCGCTATTGCTCAAAATCACCCAGCCAGCGGCACCCGCGGCTGCCAGGAATTCACGACGATTCGAAGTTACGGCCGTCATGCGAGTCCCTCCTGTTCATCGGGAAGAAAGCGTGTCGCCCGCAGGCGTTCCTGCTACTCTCTTTTCAGCGTAAACGATCGGGTGTGCAACGGCCAGCCGCCACCATCCCCCCTTTCGTCCGATTCCATCAAGGAGTATCCGGCCGGATGCTTACAGCAGGTTGACGGGGTCGACGTCGATGATCCATTGGACGTCGGCGGAGGACTTGAGTTCGGCCGTAACGTTGCTCAGGATGGCATGCATGGCGTCTCGATCGTGACCTTGCAGCAGGGCATGAAAGCGGTACTTCGTCTGCAGCTTGGCGATCGGCGCGGGCGCCGGTCCGATGATGCGTAGTTCCGCGCCCATGGCATCGCGGGCGGATTCCAACCGGTCGGCAACGTCGTCGGCAAAGGCCTCGGTATCGGCTTCCACCGGTCCGCGGATGATGATCCGCATCATCACGGCCGTTGGCGGGTATTGAAACTGCTGACGGATCGCCAGTTCCTGGCCCGCGAACGTTTCATAGTCGTGACGGACGGCCGCTTGCAGCGCCGGATGCTCGGGACTGAAAGTCTGCACCATCACGCGGCCTTCCCGATCGCCTCGGCCGGTTCGACCGGCGACTTGGGTCACCAGTTGGAACGTCCGCTCGGCAGCGCGAAAATCGGGGAAATGAAGCGCCGTATCGGCATTGATGACGCCGACCAGGGTGACGTTGGGGAAATCGAGTCCTTTGGCGATCATCTGCGTGCCGAACAGGATTCGGACGTCGCCAGCGCGGAATGCAGCCAGCGCCTGTTCATGACTGCCGGGCCGCTGCATGGTGTCCGAATCCATGCGTAACGCCGTGACTCCGGGAAACCGTTGCTTCAATTCCTGTTCCAGTCGCTGCGTTCCCAGGCCGGCGAAGCGGATGCCCGTGAAGCGGCATTCGGGACAGACGTCGGGCGTGGCGATGGAATAATCGCAGTAGTGGCACACCGCGCGGTTGTCGGCTCGGTGATGGGTCAGCGCGATGTCGCAGTCACGGCAGCGGATCACGTGTCCGCAGGACGGACATTGGATGCTGGTCGAAAAACCCCGCCGGTTCAGCAGCAGGATCACCTGTCCGCCGTCGCGCAGAGCCAGGTCCACCGCCTGATGCAGCGGGCGACTGATGGCCCCGCGATGATGGCGACCTTGGTACTCCAGCCGCAGATCGATGGTCGTCACGTCGGGCAGCGATCGATCCAACACGCGGGCGGGCAGCCGCAGCAGCCGGAAATCTCCTTGTTGCGCCCGATACCAACTCTCCAAGGACGGCGTGGCCGAGCCCAGCACCAGCGGGACGCCTTCGGCCCGAGCGCGTTGGAGCGCGACGTCGCGGGCATGATAGCGAGGCGCCTGGTCTTGCTTGAACGAAGTGTCGTGTTCTTCGTCCAGCACGATCATGCCCAACTGCGGCGTGGGCGCGAACACGGCGCTGCGCGCTCCGACCACCACCTGGATCTCGCCTCGGGCGATGCGCTGCCAGTGCCAATGACGCTCGGCGTCGCTCAGATGGCTGTGCAGCACGGCCACGCGTTCAAAACGCGACCGGAACCGCTGCCGCGTTTGCGGGGTCAGGCTGATCTCGGGCACCAACACGATGGCCTGGCGACCGAACTGGATCAGTTCCTCGATGGCTCGGATGTATACCTCCGTCTTGCCGCTGCCGGTCACTCCGTACAACAACAGGGTTTCTTGGTGGCCGGCGTTCAGGACGTGCAGGATCGCATCCAGCGCCTGTTGCTGGTCAGAGTTCAGCGGGCGTTGCGAATCGGGGTCCTCGATCGTTTCCACGATCTGTCCGGTGGCCACGCGACGCATTTCCACCTGGATCAATCCCTTGGCCTGCAACTGCTTGATCGGCGCCTGGGTACAGCGGGCGGCGGAGGCCAGTTGTCGCGCGGTCAGCGGTTCCGGGGCGGCGGCCAGCAGACGCAGCGCGTGCATCTGCTTCTCGGGCAGACTCAGTTGTGTCAGCCGCGCCGCGACTCGCGTCGGAACGCTCAGATAAGCCGTCGCGCGCGTCCCCGCCGCCGTCCGCACCCCTGCCGGCACCACGGCCTCCAAAGCCGCACCCCAAGGGCACAGATAGTACCCCGCCATCCATTCGGTCAAGCGCAGCATCGAAGGCGCGAGCAACGGCCGGTCATCCAGAACGGCGGAAACTTCTTTCAGTTGCCGGGTCGCGACGCTCTTGTACCGAACGTCCACACACCAGGCGATCAATCGCCGGTTTCCGCGGCCCAGCGGGACTCGCACCCGTTTGCCAGCGGCGATCGACGTGGCCAGCGCCGCAGGCACCTGATAATCGAACTGGCCGTGCGGCGGTTCCGGAAAGACCACGGTCGCGATCAGCCGTTGTTCGGCGTCGTCCATGTCCCAAGGGTCCGGGTCGGGCTGAAAGAGGTCGCGCTGTCGTTTGCTCATCGGTCCTTGATTGCTGCAAGAGAAACCGGCTATCATACCAGAGTCGAGTCGACTTGTCCGTTTTGTTCGCGTTCCTCGGTACCAGAGGTTGGGTAACTTGAAAAAAATCGGCATCTTGGGAGGCAGTTTCGATCCTGTGCATTGGGGACACCTGCTGCTGGCGGAAACGTGTCGCGAGCAATGCTGTCTGGACGAGATCTGGTTCCTGCCCGCCGCAACGCCACCGCACAAACTACGGCGGCCATTAAGTTCGGCCGCCCATCGCGTGGCCATGTTGCAATTGGCGATCGCCGGTCACAAGGCCCTGCACGTGTCCACCCTGGAAATCGATCGAGGCGGCGTCAGTTACACGGTGCAGACACTGGTCGAGTTGAACGAAAGGCACCCGGCGGATGAATGGTTCTTCTTGATGGGCGCTGATTCCTTGCAAGACCTGCCCGCTTGGTACCAGCCTCAGGAGATCTGCCGCTTGGCGATCCCCGTTGTCGTGCGTCGCGTCGGCGCACCGGAGCCCGATCTGGACGTGTTGCGGCCGGTGACGACTCCCGAGCGATTGGCGGCGATCCGGGAACACCAGGCTCAAATGCCCCTGATCGAGCTGAGCAGCACGGCCATCCGTCAGGCGGTTCGCACGGGGCGCAGTATTCGCTATCAGACCCCCCGAGCCGTCGAGAAGTACATCCAGGCCCAGGACCTGTACCGAAATGGGGAATCCGCGTGAGGCTCGTGGCGATGGATCTCCGGCAGCGAAAGGCAGCGGTATGGTAAGCGGGCCAGCGTCCGACGTTTACGCGCTGCGCGCTCGATGGGTCCTGCCCGTCCTGTCGCCGCCGATCCGTGACGGCATCGTGGCGATCGCCGGATCCCAGATCCTTGACGTGGGCGCCGATCGAGGCGAGTATCGCTCGATCGATCTGGGCGAGGCGGCCATCCTGCCCGGTCTGGTCAATTCGCATACGCACTTGGAATTCAGCGACCTGGAAGTCCCGCTGGGCCGGCCGGGAATGCCGTTTACCGAGTGGATCGCCGCCGTGGTCCAGCATCGTCGCCAACACGATCCGGAAGATCCGCAGCGCATGGTGGCGGCTATTCGGCGGGGGATCGCCGAGAGTCTGCGACTGGGAGTCACGACCTTGGGCGAGATCGCGACCGGGCCGTGGCCCGGCGATCGGATTTCCGAGCAGCCCAACGGCGTCGTCTTTCGGGAACTATTGGGGTTGCCGTCCGAGCGCATCGAAAGTCAGATCGATCTGGCTCAAGCTCATTTGAAACTCGGACGATCGGGCGAAGCATGGCGAGCCGGGTTGAGTCCGCACGCTCCCTATTCGGTGCATCCGGAACTGCTGAGTCGGTCGGTCGATTTGGCGCGGCGTGGCGACGCTCCTTTAGCCATGCATCTGGCCGAAACCCGCGAGGAACTGCAATTGCTGGCATCGCACGACGGACCGTTCGTCCCGCTGCTGCGGCAGTTGGGCGTTTGGGAACCCGACGCATTGCCGATCGGTCGGCGGCCGATGGATTATCTCAAGATCTTGGCCCGGGCGCCGCGCGCTCTGGTAATCCATGGCAACTACCTGGCCGACGATGAAATCCGTTTTCTGGGCGATCGCGCGGATCGCATGTCGGTCGTCTATTGTCCCCGGACGCATCGTTACTTCGGGCACGAACCGTATCCCTTGACTCGAATGATGGCGGCAGGCGTGTGCGTTGCGTTGGGGACGGATTCCCGCAGTTCGTCGCCAGACCTTAGTCTGTTGGCCGAAATGCACCAGGTGGCAGAAGAGCACTCGGAAATCGCCCCCGATCGAATCTTGCGGATGGCGACAGTCCAGGGGGCTCGGGCGCTGGGTTGCGGGCCGACCATCGGGACGTTGGACGTTTGCGGACCAGCCGATCTGATCGTCGTCGAGTTGCCGACCGGTCAACGCGATCCCTACTCGTGGCTCTTCGACGCATCGACACGAGTCCTCGCCACGATCTGTCGCGGAAGACTTGTGGCGGGATCGTTCAATCGCAATGCGGATTTCCCTCCGTAACGCATCGTGTTCGAGGACGCCGGTCAAGGACCGGTCAATGAATGAGTGTCGCGTCTCGCGGAAGGGGGCGGGGATCTTCTTGGGGCACAGTTTCGTTACGCAATTTTAGCGCTGACCGCTCCGTTCGGGATAGACGCCGGATTGCCGCACGACGAACAGCAACTCGCACTCGAAATCCACCTGGACCGGCGCCGGTTGCATCTCGAAATCTTCCGCAGCAGGCGGTACAACCTGCGGATCCCAAAGATCCGCGTCTCGCGCGGGTATGGCGGGATCGTCCATCGGTGCGGGGATCTCGAACAGCGAAGGATCGATCCAGCCGACGGAACCGAACACGCCCAGGTTCCTCGCCGAGCGGCTCATGATTCCAAAGTTGGCGAGCAAACGGACGGCTTGGCCGGCGTTGGTTTCGACATCCGTGGATTCGGCCAAACGATTCAATACCTGAGTCCCGGCGTCCCGCGTCGTCAGATTCATAGAAAACCCGCCGATCCCGGCCGGTTGCGATATCAGGTCCGCGTAAAGCGCGTCGGCGGTGAACGCAGTGGTTCGCACCAAATAGAGATCCACCCGATCCATCTCTTGACGTTTCCGATCCACGATCTCGACGCCCTCCAGGAATCGTTCTTCCAGCAAGGCTTCCTGCTCCCTGCGGCCGATCACCGAGGTGTCGCCAAAACCGATGCGGTGCCGGAGCAACAGCTTGGAAAAAGCCGCATTCCGGACTCCCTCCTCCGTCACCAAGACTTCGTAGACCAAAACCAAACGCCGCTGCTGCAGGGAGGAAACCAAAGTGAAAGGCGACGATGCATCCGGCGACCAGGTTCGCGCCGGAGCCGCTGGCGCGTCGGGCAGTGTGTCGACCGGTGCATCTTCCGCCGATTCGATCGGCGGGTCGATTTCAGGCCGCTCGACGACCGTTGGTCCGATCGGATCGGTTCTGTGCGGCACGGCGACCATCAGCAAAATCGCGGTCGCGATCGCAGCAACAGCCCAAAAAACGCTGCGCCATGCGCTTGAACGTCGATCGCTGGCGGCACGGTCTGCCGCGATCGTCGATCGGCGCGTCTCGGACGAGGGCATGATCTCGCCACCCGTTGCTGCATCCGATCTGCCGGAATCCAACGATTCGATTTTCCGCATCACTCGAGTCGCGAAGCCGTCGTCCAATCGATAGGCGTTCAACAGTTTCAATCGGCGCTGCAACGTGCACAAACGATCGAACCAACGCCGCTGAGCTTCATCCTGTTCCAGGCGAAGGCGTACGGCTTGCCGTTGCCGGTCGTCCAATTGATCGTCGACATAAGCGCCGATCTGCTCCGCGTCGACGTCCTCGGACGACTTTTCCTGCTGTGCTGCCCGGCAACCCAGGTCGATCGCGCGTGCCATTCGATCTGCGGCACCTTGTTCCAATCGATGATGCGGCAAGGTCCGCAGACGATCGACCAACCCGGTCAGCGCTCGATAGCTCTCCCGAAACTCGGGATCGTCCGCCAGCCGCCGCTCGACAGCTTGTCGCTGCTCGACGGAGATTTCCCCGTCAAGGCACCCGCTGAGCAACTCTTTTTCGTCGAACGCGCCCCGCCGCTTCATGGTACCACTTTCGATTCTAGCTTTCGCTCTTTCGACCCGCGCCCCGATCGCTTTGATCGGCCACAGCTCGCAAACCATCTGGCTGTCGAATCGATAAAGATCCCCCTAATTTAGTTAAAATCAGCGGTCCACGGTAATGTCACTGGCCGCGAGACCCCTGATTGACGTAAGACCTTTTGCTCTTGTTCCAGTGTTGCGACGCGAGAATGCCCAAAAAAGTTCCGTGCCCCCCAATGGCGGCCTTCCGCGTGTCAATCACGGCTGGGCAGCCTAACAGGGCTTGGCAAACGGTTCAAGTTCTTTAAGCTTCCAGACATTGGCGTTCCATCTTCGGAGGTTCCGTATTCCGGTCCTCCTCTGCATCCATCACAGGCGCAACGTGCATGGCCGACATTCCCGCTGTTGCAAAACGAATCATCAGCAACGTCGAGCGCGTGATCGTCGGCAAGCGGCAACAGCTCATCCTGTCGCTGGTCGCTTGGCTGTGTGAAGGACACATCTTATTGGAGGACGTACCGGGCGTAGCGAAGACGATGCTGGCTCGCGCGCTGGCTCGCAGCCTGGGATGTTCGTTCAAGCGCATTCAATGCACCCCGGACCTGCTGCCCAGCGACGTGACCGGTGCGTCGATTTTCAACCAGAAGACCAACGAGTTCGAGTTTCGTCCGGGACCGGTGTTCGCCCAACTGGTCTTGGCCGACGAGATCAACCGGACGACGCCGCGCACCCAGGCCTCGCTGCTGGAAGCCATGGCCGAACAGTGCGTGACGGTCGATGGGGTAACACATCGCTTGGAGCCGCCGTTTTTGGTAATCGCCACGCAGAATCCGGTAGATCATGAAGGGACGTTTTCGCTGCCCGAGGCGCAATTGGACCGCTTCTTGATGCGGTTCTCTCTGGGGTATCCGACGATCGAGGAAGAATTCAAGATGCTGGCGTTGCTGCAGCAGCGGCATCCTCTGGATGATCTAACGCCGGTGGTGACGGCCGAGGAACTGGTGGGCTGCCAGCAAGCGGTACGTCAGATCCACGTCGACGACAAGGTTCGACACTATATGTTGCAGATCATCCACGACACCCGCGAAGCCGAAGATCTGGCGTTGGGGGCCAGCCCGCGCGCCTCGATCGCCTTGTTTCGAACGGCGCAAGCCATGGCAGCGATCCGCGGACGCAACTACGTTCAACCCGACGACGTCAAGCGTATCGCCGCGCCCGTGCTGACTCATCGACTGATCCTCAGGCCGGAGAGTCGTCTGCGCAAGATCACGGCGGAATACGTGTTGAGCGAGGTGATCGCAGAAATCGCAGTCCCCACGCTGGACGATATCCGATCCTGACGCTGGCCGGAACAAAACGCAGCACCGCACTCATCTGCCTAACCGCGCATCTTTCGCGCCGCATGAAGATCGCCGAAGCCGGGGGTCGACGTTTACATAGAGAGATCGATTTCCGACGGGAGAGCTGCTGATGGAAAGCGAGCACACGAAACCAACGTCCAATGCCGACCCGGATCTGCTGATCATGGCCGGACAGATCGCCGAACGATGCTGCGCCCGGGTCTTGCGACGTTTGAGCGGTCTGAAATCCGACATGTCCGTGGTCGAGGTTCGCAGTTACATCCGCACCCGAAGCGCTGCCGTCGTGCAAAGCGAAACGCAATGCTGGCTGATCGACCACCGGGGCCAGCACCTGGCGGACAGCGTCCGTTTGATCGAGACGGCCACGGAATTGCTCGTCGAGCACTTCCTGACCGTCCACAGGAATTCCACCGACGAACGTCACGCGGCATGATCCGGGCGTCGGGAGCCGCGCGGACGCCGCACCACCATCGCGAACCGCTGGTGATTCATGACGATCGCGACGCTTTTTCGACCAGGCCCGAGACACCGAACCGGCGCCCCAATTCCGCCTCGACTTCCTCCCAGGTCACCTTTCGATGCCCGAGCATCACGAACAGATGGTAGACCAGGTCAGCCGCTTCATGGACCAGATGCTCGTGTCCCTCAGGGTCGGGCTCTCCCGCCGCATGGACGACCTCCCGAGCTTCTTCGATGATCTTGCTGCCGATCTTTCGGGTACCACCGGCGAACAACTGGCTGGTGTACGAGCGGTGCGGCGGATCGGCGCGGCGGTCTTCGATGACCTCCATCAGCTTCTGCAAAATGCTGGCTTCCATAGTCGCCTCTTGACGGGGGACGATGCGTCTGAAAAACTTCTTATCGTACGGTTTCGCTGACGATTTGACAATCGCCTTTCCAGGAAGACAACCCTTTCCGCATGCCCTCACCCGCTTCTGCCACAAACAAGGGAACCGGTGCGACGCCACCGGCGCAAGACTGCTGGTACCTGACCGGACCGACCGCCAGCGGAAAAACCGAGATCGGTCTGGAATTGGCTCAGCGGCTGGATGCCGAGATTATCTCCCTGGATTCGATGACGTTATACCGGCACATGAATATCGGCACCGCCAAGCCCAACGCCCGGCAACAGCGACGCGTGCCCCATCATCTGATCGATATCCTGGACCCCGACCAATCCTTCAGCCTGTCCAACTATGTCGATGCGGCGACCGCCAAGATCGAGCAGATTCGCGAGCGGGGACGCCAGGTGTTGTTCGTCGGCGGTACGCCCCTGTACCTGAAGGCCATGCTGAGGGGCATCTTCCGCGGCCCGCCCGCCGATTGGAAGTTTCGACAGCAGATCGAAGAGGAACTGCAGGCGGTCGGACTGCCAGCCCTTCATCAACGCCTGCAGCAGGTCGATCCGCTGTCCGCAGCCAAACTGCATCCCCACGACAAGCGTCGGATCATCCGTGCTCTGGAGGTCTATCGATCGACCGGGCGCCCCATCAGCCATCTGCAAACCCAGTTCGACGAAGGCCGCCCCGCCGATCAGTGCCGCGTATTCGTGGTAACCTGGCCCCGCGATGTCCTGCATCGGCGGATCCAGCAGCGAGTCGAGACGATGTTCGCGGCCGGGTTGGTCGACGAAGTCCGCAGAATCCTCGATAGGTTTCAGAACCTGAGCCGCACCGCCAGTCAGGCGGTCGGCTATCGTGAAGTGATCGAAGGCTTGAAACAGGGACGCGCCCGGGAACAAACGATCGAAATCGTCAAGACGCGCACCCGGCGCTTCGCTCGCCATCAGGAAACGTGGTTTCGCAGCCTCAGTGAATGCCGCTTTTTGGTTCGAACCGCCGATGATGACCAACCGGCGATCATTCAGCAAATCCTGGATGCTGCTAATGCACAGCGATCCGATTTGATGTCCGGCGGAGAGTAGAACCGTTCGACAAATGAGGGTCGGGTTCTCATGTGAGCGGCAAGGCGCTAGCCTCCGGTCCTGGACGCCACCGGCGGCTAGCGCCGTGCCGCTCACTCATGGCGCCCCCAAGATTTCGCCTGGACAACGCACTAGTGCCATTCCGCCCAGTTATTTCCCGAACGGCGCTTAGCGGTCCGAGGGATCGGTTGCCAGGTCGATGGTCACGGGCGCATGGTCGGAAACGGAGATGCCAGCCGCTCGATCCACCGAGGCGTCGCGGAACGTCTCCCGGGCCTTTTCATTACCAAGCAGGTAATCAATACGCCAACCACGGTCCAACTGTCGTGCATTCCCGCGATTAGACCACCATGAATACGGGCCATCGATATCCCCGAAATGAACACGCACGAAGTCGTGCCAACCGGCTTTCAGCAGGCGAGTGAACCACTGGCGCTCATGGGGTAAGAAGCCCGAGTTCTTTTCGTTGCCCTTGGCGTAGAAGATATCCCGCTCGGTATGGGCAATATTTATATCGCCCCCCAAGATAACCGGATGCTCGGCTTGAGCCAGTTTCTTCGCCCAGGGGAGAAAACGCTTCATCCAGGCTTCTTTTGACTTTTGCTGCTCGGGACCAGCCGACCCCGACGGCAAGTAGACCGAAACGACCTGAACGCCCTGGACCATGGCACGGACCACCCGTCCGTCCGGGTCTGGCTTCCCATCGATGCCGGAACCGAGGAATTCGATAGGCAGCCGGGACCAGATCGCGGTACCTGCGTAGCCTTTTTTCTCGGCCGGATGCCAATACACCGTCCAGCTATCAGGATCTTGCCATTCGGGTGGCAATTGTTCGGGCAGGCTGCGGATCTCTTGCAGCAACAGGACATCTGGCGAGATTCGAGCGAGGCAATCGCCGAATCCCTTCTTCAGGGCCGCTCGAAGACCGTTTACATTCCAAGTGGTGATTCGCATGGGCGGATTTATAGCGAATCCGAGCGAAAATCCAAGCGGAGTGGCATCGATTTTCTCGGTGGGGCACGTCTGGACGAATGGCGGCATTTTGGTCAGACTGTACGCTTCTGGTTTATCTGGTCCAATAAGGCAAGGTACATGAAATATGCCATCGTGATCCCGGATGGTTGCGCGGACGAGTCGCAGCCCGCACTTGACGGATTGACTCCGTTGCAGGCTGCGCACACGCCGGCCATGGATCGGGTGGCGACTCGCGGCGTGGTCGGTCGAGCCAACCACGTACCGGCCGAATTGCCGGCCGGATCCGATGTGGCGAATCTCAGCCTGTTGGGATACGATCCCCGGGCGAATTATTCCGGGCGTGCTCCGCTGGAGGCAGCGGCTCAGGGAATCTCGCTCGGCCCCGAGGACTGGGCGATCCGTTGCAATTTGGTGACCATCGAAGACCAGATCATGCGCGACTTTACGGCGGGACATATTTCCACGGAAGAGGCTGCGCTATTGCTCCGATCGGCGCAAGAAGCGTTGGTCGGCGATCTGCCGTTGGAGTTCGTCCCCGGGGTCAGTTACCGCAACCTGTTGATCTATCGGGGGCGCGAACGGGCCGCCGAGTTCACTCGCGAGACGCGAACCACGGCGCCGCACGACCTGACCGATCGAACGGTCGTGGACGACTATCCGCGAGGCGGGGGCAGCAGCCTGTTGAATGACTTGATGAGCCGCAGTGTGGCTCTGTTCGCAGAACATCCGGTCAATGTGGCTCGGCGGAATTCCCGTCGTTTGCCCGCCACGAACATCTGGCTCTGGGGGCTTGGGCAGGCGCCGCAACTGGAGCCGTTCCAGCAGGCCTACGGTTGCGTCGGCAAGATGATCACGGCGGTGGATCTGCTGCGAGGTTTGGCCACGCTGATCGGTTGGCAGCGGATCGAGGTTCCCGGGGCCACCGGGTACACGGATACGGATTACGCCGCCAAGGGCCGCTACGCCATCGCTGCGCTGCCCACAACGGATTTGATTTGCGTGCACGTCGAGGCGACAGACGAGGCTTCGCACGAAGGCGACCTGCCGGCCAAGATCAAGGCGTTGGAGGAGATCGATCGCCACATCGTCGGACCTCTGTTGGATGCTTTGGATGCGCAGGGCGATTTCCGAATGCTGGTGACACCGGACCACCCGACGCCGTTGCGGACCAAAACGCACAGCCACGGCTTCGTTCCGTTTGCCTTGGCTGGCGCGGGAATCAGCGCCGATGATTGCAGCACGTACGACGAAACCAACGCGGCGCAATCAGCGTTGAGTTTTCCCGAAGGTTGGAAACTGATGCGTTACTTCCTGCATGGCTGACGCGTGACCGCGAAACGGCGAGCGTCCCGTGCGAATTCACTCTTCCTATATTAATTCCTGGAAAGACGATAGCAACAACGATGTCATTGATCGTACAAAAGTTTGGTGGAACCAGCGTCGCGGATTGCGAGAAGATCCTGGCCGCGGCGCGCAAGGCGATTCGAGCCCATCAGGACGGGCACCAGGTGGTGATGGTGGTCAGCGCCATGGGGAAACAGACCGACCAACTGGTTCAAATGGCCAGCGAAATCACGGATCGCCCCGAGGCTCGGGAACTGGATATGCTGCTGTCCACGGGCGAGCAGGTCAGCGTGGCCCTGATGGCCATGGCGATCCATTCGCTGGGCTACAAGGCGGTCAGTCTGACCGGCGCCCAGATCGGCATCCGCACCGACGCCATCCACACCAAGGCTCGGATCAAATCGATCTCCACCGAACGACTCCAGGAATTGTTGGATCAGGGGAACATCGTCATCGCCGCCGGGTTCCAAGGCATCGACGAACACATGGACATCACCACGCTGGGACGCGGTGGCAGCGATACGACGGCGGTCGCCTTGGCAGCCGTGCTGAAGGCCGACGCCTGCGAGATCCATACCGATGTCGACGGCGTGTACACGACCGATCCGCGCGTGCTGCCGGAAGCCAGGCAGGTCGAGCGGATCAGCTACGATGAAATGCTGGAGCTGGCAAGTTTGGGCGCCAGCGTGATGCACAACCGGTCGATCGAGTTCGCGAAAAAGTTCAATGTGCCGATCCACGTGCGCAGCAGTTTCAGCGACTCACCCGGATCGATGATCGTCGCCGAACCCGAATCTCACGCGACTCCGGTTTGCGGCGCCGCCGTGACAAAGAACGAGGCGCGGATCAGCGTGCTGGGCGTGCCCGACCGACCGGGTGTCAGCCTGGAGATCTTCTCCCGCGTCGCCAGTCGAAACGTGACGCTCGATATGATCGTTCAAAACGTCAGCGAAGCCGGGTGCGCCGATATCTCGTTCACCGTACCCAACGATGAATTGGGGATCACGCTGGAAGCCGTGCAACAGGCCATCGAGACCCTGGGAGCGGGGCAGGTGAACTGGGACGATCAAGTATCGAAGGTTTCCGTGGTCGGGTTGGGAATGGCCAGCCAGGCCGGTGTGGCCGAGAAGATGTTTGCCGCATTGGCCGACGAGAAGATCAACATCCAGATGATCTCGACCAGCGAGATCAAGATCTCGGTGCTGGTCGAACGGGCAAATGCTCTGCCCGCCCTGCGCGCCGTCCACGCGGCGTTCGAACTGACGAAGAAGCCCGAGGTTACCGCGATTCCCCCAACCGATCACCGCCCGTCGGCCGATGCCGCCACGGTCGCTTCGCGATTGCAAGACGTCGACATGGAGGATCTGATGCTGGACGACATCTCGTTGGACGACACTCAGGGTCGCGTGACGATCACCGGGTTGCCGGACGCACCCGGCATCGCGGCGCACGTGTTTCGCGAAGTGGCAGCCGGTGGGATTGTGGTGGATATGATTGTCCAAAGCCACGATAGCCATCGCGACGACGCCAGCCTGAGCTTTACGGTGCCGCGCAGCCAGGTTCCGGCCGCCGTCGTCGTCGCTCAACGCTTGGCCGCCGAATTCTCCTGCGGGGGCACCAGCAGCGAAGCGGAAATCGCCAAGCTCAGCGTCTGCGGGGTCGGGCTGCGGAGCAACACGACCGTGGCGATCCGCATGTTTCAGGCACTGGCCGAAGCGGGCGTGAACGTCGACATGGTCAGCACCAGTGAAGTCCAGGTGAACGTGGTCTCGGACGGCAAAAGCGGCGTAACGGCCCTAAAAAGCCTGAAAGCGGCCTTCGCCGATGCTTTGCGGTGACATTTTTTCGTTTTTTACCGGTTTTTGCGGCATTTCCGCCTTGCAAATCCGCTAGCAAAGTATCTAATCATCGCCATCCGCTCAGCGGATTGATGTGGTTCAGTTGATTCAATTCCCCTGTTACATGGAGGGCTGCAAGGCATGGCAAAAAAGAAAGCAGCATCGAAGGCGCCGACGAAAACCGAATTGTTAGCAAACATCGCCGAGACGACCGGTCTGAACAAGAAGGATGTCGGCGCCGTATTGGATGCCCTGAACGACGAATTGACCAAGGCGGTCAAGGATGCCGGACAGTTCACCCTGCACGGCATGCTGAAGGTTGTCGTTCAACAACGTCCGGCCACGAAGAAACGCCAAGTCCGCAACCCGGCGACAGGCGAAATGGTCTGGGCGGCTCCCAAACCGGCTCGAAAGGTTGTCAAAGTGCGACCTCTCAAGGCCCTGAAGGAAATGGTCTAACACCGCTGATCGCCGCACCAACTGCGGCGACCTGGGACTTCGGCAACTGGCGGTGAATGCTTTGCCCGCAGCGCTGTGGCCGGTCGCTGACCTCGGACCGAGCCACGACCGCCGACCGATGGTCTACAATGTCACGGGAGACCTCCGGTCGGCGGTTTCGGCGCGGCCGGAGAGCCGCGACCGGCGCGGTTGATTATTCGCTGCGAGTTGCCTTGCTGCAGTTCCTCGCATGTGCTGCTGACTCGCCGCGAGAGCGCGCAGTGAGCCGCTGCGCGCGTCTTTTGCGCAGCCAAGCACCCGGCCGGGTATTCCTTGGTGGAATCGGCGGAAGGGCGGCGACGCACCTCGACAATCGACCACGCAAACCCGATCCTTGCGTGGACGCTCGTCACTCCAGTCCGCTATCAAAACGTGGCTACAGAGGCACGTCGCTGGGCTTTTTCGGCGTCGCGCGGTTGACGACCGAACCCAGGTTGTTCATCGAAGCAATCTGCAGGTAGGCCAGTTCCAGTTCGTCGGACTTGACCAAGTCGGCCAACTTGTCCTCGCCCAACGTCTTGATCCGCGCTCGGCTGGCGCCCAGAAATCCGCCCAACGCTCGTTTTTCGCCGCCCGGCAGAGAGATCTGTGCCTGCATCGGTTCCAACAGGTTCAATTCCTTGAGCTTCTTGCAGAAAGCCTGAGTGCGGATGAACTGATTCTGGTAATCGCTCAAGAACTTCAGCATGTTCTTCAGGTACTCGGTCTGCTCGCCCTGTTCGTCGAACAACCGCTGACCTCGCCCTTCGCGATTGCACCCCGACCAGGTCTCGTCGACACACAGCGTGAACTGCGAGGCATCTTCGTTTTGGGCGAAAACGAACGGATACCGCCGCACAAAGGCCGGGATGTAGTCCGCTTTCCAAGCCTTGTTCTCGTCCAAGTACAGGTTCTGAGCATCCGCGACCCCCAGGACGACCACCGGCGTCACGGATTGGTCGCCACCCGCGAAAACGATCGTGTACTCGCGCGCCGCCAACGGGATCTCCACCGCCATCAGCGGCACCGAATTCACCTTGGACGCAAATCCAAAGTCCACTCGTTCAATGCTTAGGTCGCCGTGTTGTGTCGGAGAGACCGGGACCACCTTGTCGTAAAACAACATTTGCGTCATTGAAAAAACACCTTTCTTGATTATCAAGCCTACCCCAAATCGGCTCCCACGAAAAACCACGTTGTTCTCGCGAGCTTGACCTGCCACGATCGGACGTGAACCACCCTGCACATGTGGCTCGGTCAGAGAACCCGTGATTATCTCGTTACGTTTCCTGTCCGTCGACCCCCTATGAGCATATATTTTACGTTGTCTACGCTGCCTGCGGAAAATAGGAGTGATAGGGGAGACTGTATGGGATTCGCTGTTTTCTTACCACAGCCGTGAAGCCATCAAGAAAAGTTAATGTGAGGTGCTTACGGACGGGGGCATTCTTGGTTTAGAGTAGTGTCAGCGTTTGGCGAGGCGGCAAACGGACCGGCTGGGAGAATTGGGAGTCTTCGTGGTGAAGTATTTAGTGGCAGTGCTGTTGATTTTGCTGGTGATATTGCACCAGGACTATTGGCAATGGGATGACGCGACCTTGGTTTACGGTTTTGTGCCTTGGACGTTGGTCTATCACGTGGGCTTGTCTCTTGGCGCGGCGGCGGTCTGGTGGTTGACGGTTCGATTTTGCTGGCCAGAGAATCCGAGCGAATAGGAGAGCCGCATGATCCAATTGGTGATCATTATTCTTTACTTGGCGTTGCTTTTAAGTCTTGGGCTTTTCTCGAACCGTCTGTTTCGGGGAACGGCCGCCGACTATATGTTGGCCAGTCACACGATCGGCCCCTTGTTGTTGCTGATGTCGCTGTTTGGAACGACCATGACCGCGTTTGCCTTGGTCGGCTCGACGGGTCGCGCGTACACTCAGGGGGTTGGCGTGTACGGGCTGTTGGCTTCGGCCAGTGGCATCGTGCATTCGCTGTGCTTTCTTTTGATCGGCGTGCCTCTGTGGCGATGGGGGCGTCGTCACGGATACAGCACGCAGATCCAATTCTTCCGCGAGCGCCTGGGCAGCGATTTGATCGGCTGGCTGTTGTTTCCCATCCTGGTGGCTCTGGTGATTTCGTATCTGTTGTTGGGTGTCGTCGCGGCGGGCGCTGTGGTCAACGTGTTGACGACAGGGGCCTTTCAAGCCGTAGGATGGTTCGGCGAATACGGACACGGCGTACCTCCATGGTTGGCCGCCGCCATCGTCTGCTTGGTGGTGCTGACCTACGTGTTTTTCGGTGGAATGCGTGGGACCGCGTGGGCGAATTGCTTTCAGACGATGGTCTTCATCGTCCTGGGCATGTTGACTTTTGTCACGATCGCGCAAGCGGTGGGGGGGACAGGCAACCTGTGGCAGGACATGCGGATCGCTTCGCAGGACGTTCCCACCCAGCAATGGACGCGCAGCAGCATCCCGAAGCCGGTTTACTTCTCGTACCTGCTGATTCCATTGTCGGTGGGCATGTTTCCCCACGTATTCCAGCATTGGCTGACAGCGCGCAGCATGAACACCTTTCGTTTACCGATTGTGATGCATCCCATCCTGATCATGATCGTTTGGGTTCCGTGCGTGATGCTGGGAGTTTGGGCGAGCGGCCCGAATTCGGGGATTCCGGCAGGCACCGGCGAAAACCGTGTTCTGGCGCTGCTGGTACAAACCCACGCAGGACCGATTCTGGGCGGCTTGCTGACAGCCGGCATCCTGGCGGCGATCATGTCATCGCTGGACAGCCAATTCCTGTGTCTGGGGACGATTTTCACGGAAGATATCGTGGTGCACAGTCGTGGCCAGGGCCACTTCACCGAAAAGCAGGTGGTCTTGATGGCTCGGCTGTTCGTGGTGGCCATGGTGTTGGTGACGTACGTGCTGAGTCTATTTCCCCGCGCCGTGTTCGATCTGGGAATCTGGTCCTTCAGCGGCTTTACCGGTCTGGTCCCACTGGTGCTTGCCGCCATCTATTGGCGACGTCTGACCGTCGCCGGTTCGGTGGCCAGCATCCTGGCGGCGGTCGGCACTTGGTCGATCTTGTTTTGGCGAGCCGGTTGGGGGTTGGACAGGCGGTATGCTTTTCCCGAATCGCCGATCCCTTTGGTCGGCGATTGGAGCATCCCGCCCATGCTGCCCGTGGTGACGATCGTCATCGTCGCTGCGGTGGCGCTGCTGAGCGTTTCGCTGGTCACGCGACCACCGAGCGACGCGACATTGGACCGCTTTTTCGATGCGCCTCGCAGGCCGACGTGATGGGCCGGAGGCTTGGGTTGACCAGCGGTTTCGCGCCCGATCGCTCACTGGCCGATGCAGTACAGGTAGCGGTCGCTGCGCAGGAGGATCTGGCCTTGCGAGATGACGGGCGAGCCGTTGAAGATGCTGTCATCATCGGCGATCACGTTGTGAGCCAACAGACGAAAACTCGGTTCGGCCGGCAGGACGTATGTGCCTCGACCGCGGCTGACGTAGTACAGCTTCCCGTCGGCGGCCACGGGCGAAGCATAGATCCGGTCCGGGGTGGGACTCAATCGCTGTTCGTACAACACTTCGCCCGTCTTGGCATCGACGCAATACGCGGCGCCGCGTGATTCGTTCGCCCAGTACAGATGGCCGTCCACGTACACCGGTGACGACACGTTCGATCCCTTGTTGATCTCCCACAGTTTGTGCGTCTGGGTAACGTCGCCTCGACCTCCCGATCGGATAGCCAGTGCCGTATTGCGTCGTCCGCCAATGACGTACAACATGTCGTCCTCGGCAAGGACGCTGGGGCAGATATAGTCGTCGATGGCGATGCAGGTCCACAGCTTTTCGCCCGTTTCCGGGTCGACTCCGATCACGGCTCCCTTGGTATTGACCGCCAGTTCCCAGTTGCCCGCAGCGGTCTTGACCAACGTGGGTGTATTCCAGGACTGTTCCATTCCACCCAGACGCCAGACCTCTTTTCCGGTCTTCTTTTCCAAAGCGATCAGATCGCCGCATTCCACGCTGGCGTTGATGATCACCAGATCGCCGTACAAGACAGGCGAGTTGGCTGTGCCGAAACTGTGAGTTCCATCGCCACAATGCGTCAGCCAGCGCTGTTGGCCATCATGCCCGTAGGCGGCAGCGCCGGTCGTGCCGTAGAAGACGTAGATGCCCGTCTCGTCGACCGCAGGCGTTCCCGAAGCATAGCCGTGCAATGCGATGAAACCTCGATAGGGCTGCTGAGGATGCGTCGACGGTTGCTTGGCATCCCAAATGATCGTTCCATCCTCGCGATTCAGGCACAGCAGATGCCGCTGAAGGTCCGACATCTCGCCGGGTTCTCGTTCGTCAAGACCATATCCCGAATAGCACGTCACGTAGATCCTGTCCCCAAAGGTAACAGGACTGGAAGCACCGAAACCGGGCAGTTCTGTCTTCCACACGATACTGTTGTCGGCATCCCATGTGGTGGGAAGTCCCGTATCGTCCGATCGCCCGGCGGAATCCGGACCGCGAAACTGAGGCCAGTCGGAGCTGAAAGCCACACACGGTAAAAGAAGGCACGTCAGCAAAACAATAGCAAGACGATCAAAGTAGCGAGTCATTGGGCAGGCACCTCATTGGTAGGGTCAAACATGGAAACCGTTACGTCACAAAATCCGCCGATCACCGCCCCCTCAGATCCCCCCATGGGTGGCCAAGGCGGTCGATCGCGTCCCGTAGTATAGACAAGAATGAAAGGACATGGCAAGGATCCAATAGGCCCTTCATGCGTAACATGCGCGCACGGTGCGCGCATCTTTGTAGGTTGGGACTCTGTCCCGACCGGGTCGGGTCGGAGACCCAACCTACACTGGTTGCGGCCGGAGGCCGCGTTAGGATTTCGCAATCCCCAGTGGCTCGGCGCGGGTCTCCCCGTGTTCGGCGCGGGTCTCCGACCCCGCCGAAACCGCCGACCGAAGGTCTCCCATCCCAGTCTCATTCCCGCAACGTAGAACTCCTCCGCCGAAATACATCTGCACGTTCGCCCTCCAGGGCCGCTTTGCCGACGGTATCGACCACATCCTCATAGCCCGGACCGCCGGCGCCGAGATAGCCGTCGCTGCGACCGGTCTGGTCCTTGCTGACCCAAAAGGCATACAGCGAACCGCCGGTCAGCCGGAATCGAAAGCGCACCGGCGTTTGCCGCAGCGCCGATAGATCGGCGCCGTCGTTCCAGGTAATCGGCGCCAGGGTGCTGTCGCCGACAAACGGGACGCAATGGTCCAGCGTATACGGCTCGATCGTCTGGCCGTCTTCGTCCAGTATTTCGACGGTCAATGCGCCTTCGGGTATGTCGGCATTGACGAACAGCCGTCGGCCGTCAAAGACGACCGGTCGCGTCGTCAACGTCCCGCCGCCGGGACCGGCGTCCATCGAAGCAAACCCGTCCCGCCGCAAGGTCGCAAGTCCGACACTGCCACCGTGATAGATTCCCTGACTGCCGTCGGGAGCATGGCCGGAGTAAGCCGTATACGGAAAGACGAGTTGGTCGCCGATCACCACAAAGATGCCGGTCGTGCTGTGCAGGTACGCGCGATCCCAATCGCCGTCCCGACGCGTCGCGGCGATAAACGGCTCTCGGCGAGGCCGATGCCAATGAAAACCATCTCGCGTGAACCCCACTTCCAGATCGGTCAGCTTGGGGAATCCGTTTTCCTCACAGATCTGATTGACCGGTCCGCGATGAATATAATGCATACCGACGATCAGACTTTCATACGCCACCGCGTTCAGACTGTAAAGCTGGCAGCCGTGTCCGTGCGCGGCGGGATGGTAACTGCCGACCGGTTCCGGTCGGTCCAGCCAATCGACGCACGTCCAATAGACGGCGTCGTCCCAGTTTGTGTTCAGGAAATCCGGCGACTCCTGATAATACCGTGCGCGGCGGCCGCGTTTGTCTTCCTGAATCAGCTTGTCGCGGTCTCGAATGCTGTACACCCAGACGTCACGAAAGGGATTGTAGAAGAAGGAGGTATAGTCGTCCCGATACCTGCCCGTATTGACGCCCTCGGACCATTGCAGCCCGTCAGGAGAGGTGTACAGCATATGCCCCCGCTTCCGATCGGCCTCAAGGTATTTGACTCTCTGGTCGGGATTCTTCGCGTGAATATCGAGCCAAACGCTGTTGTCGTCGACGCGTCCATCCTTAAGCACATTGCCTCTCTCCGGGGACAGTTCGGGCCGCGTCCATTCGATCATATCGCCACTGGTGGCAAGCGATAACGGACCTCGCCAACCGGCGGTATAAAACATCTTGAACAACTGATCCTGCGGGTCGTAGAAGACACCGCCGTGACCCAGATAAACAACGCTCCGCAGCCGGATTTCCTGTTCGGTCTGCGGCGTGAAGACGGGATTGCCCTCAAAACGCCGGGCCGCATGGTGGGTGCGCCGCAGGTCCGTATGCTCTACCAAAAAGTCGTCCACAAACAACTGCCGGCCGACTTGGATCGGTATCACCGACGGCGGATGCTCCAGATACGGCACCGGCATCGGTTCGTTGGACAGCGGGCGAAAGTCCCCGGGCGGCCAGACTTCCGGCAGACGAATGCCGTTATACAACAACTCGCCGCCGGCAACGTCCAACCCCGAAGCCAATGCCGCCGCGGCAACAATGAAAACACGCATCAACTTGATCATGACAAATTTCCCTTGCAATCCAATTCACATCGAGGCGGTAACAATACCGCCCGCTTTCTTTGGAGTGCGGTGGCTTGACAGCGCTTTGGCTCTGCCTGTCTTTCCGCTCATCCAAAAGCAATCGTGCAAAACGCAAAGCTGACGCAAAATGAAAGGGGCGTCAAGCCGCCGCACCCCAAAACGACTCGAATCTCCTGCGAAGACGTTTTCCATAGAACGAGATCAGACCAATTGGCCTTGAAAAGCAGAAATTGAACACCCCACTCCCGACCCCTTTCACGCAATTCCACCAAGAAATATCTGGCCGGGTGCTTCATGTTGGGCAACCGGATCGATTCCAGACGCCGATACTTGAATTCAGCAACGTTCCTGAGTAATATGATCCAGACTTCGGCATACAAGGATTGATTGGTCTTAATGCCGCTATTTAGGAGTTCCGCGATATAATCAGAAGCACTGCAATCTATGTCGCCTAGCTGGGTGCTACAAGGCGAAGGGGGGTATTGCCTTCCTGTTGGCCTTTGTTCGGAGAAGTCTAGTGTTCGCAATGTCAGAACCATTCAAGCCGCATGTCAATTGGCCTGCCTCGACGGACGATCTGGCAAACTGGTTGATCGAGCTGCCGGAATCAGGGCAGCCGACCGACAGTTCTTCATGGACAGAGGCAGCGTTGAAGCGAGGCGGGTTGACCGCCTATCAAGCCCGCGAAATCGTTGCGGGGCGGGGCAGACGATTGGTACTGGGCAACTACTTGATCCTGGACCGGATCGGTCACGGCGGGATGGCAGTCGTGTTCCGGGCCAAACATCGGCAGATGGAACGCATCGTGGCCCTGAAAATGATCTCGCCCCAGATCGCCAACTCGCCGCGTGCTCTGGCTCGCTTCCAGCGCGAAGTCCACGTGGCCGCCCAATTGGATCATCCGAACATCGTCACCGCGTATGATGCGGATCAGACGTTTGGGACGCCGTTCCTGGTTATGCAATACGTGGATGGTGTCGATCTGGCAACCTTGGTGCGCCGCCATGGACCAATGTCGATCGACCAAGCCATCGCCTGCTTGATGCAAGTCGCACGGGGTCTGGAATACGCTCACCAGTTGGGAATCGTGCATCGGGACATCAAGCCCGGCAACCTGCTGCTGGACCGGCAGGGAATCGCCAGAATCCTGGATATGGGCCTGGCTCGCGTGGCTTGGCGATCCGATGAACAGGATCCGCTGACGGAAGACGGCCGGATTATGGGGACGGTGGCCTACATGGCGCCCGAGCAAACGGTCGATACCAGCCGAGCCGATGCTCGATCCGATCTTTACAGCTTGGGAGCCACCTTCTGGTATCTGGTGACGGGCAGGTCCATGAATGCGGGGCGAACGGTGCCCGGCACGTTGCTGGCGCACCAGGGGCAGCCCCCAGTCAGATTGAAGGAAGTCTGTCCCGAGGTGCCGCAGCCGGTCGAGGACCTGTTCGCTCGCTTGGTGGCGAAGAACCCTGAAGATCGCTATCCATCAGCGGCCGAGTTGATCGCCGATCTGAAGCGGTGGATTTCTGTTCCCGAAGATCTCCGGCCGTTGGTTGCCGCTACGGCCGCGAGCGGTGATCGAGACGATTCGTGGTTCTCGCATGACGAGCGACCCGAGGGACGTTCATGCCAAACTTCACTTTCAGTGCCACCGATCGAATCGTCGATCGACACCAGGACGTTTCCCGAAGTCTTGGCCGATCTTGAGCCAACTCCAGCCAGGTCGTTTCCCGAAAGTGACACCGAGCTGAGGCCCGACGGAAAGCCGGTTCCGCTACCGGCATCCGATGGACGAAGTGCGTCGGAAACGCGATGGCGATATCCCAAGCTGCTGGCGACTGCTACTGCGATGGCGGTGTTGCTGTTGCTAAGCACCTGGTTGATCGTTCGGGACCAAGCCGGAGAAGAGGTTGCTCGATTTCGCGTGCCCGACGGTGGCAGCGTCATCTCGCAAACATCGGCAGGTGCGAAGACGGTGATCCCGCCAGAAGAGCAGACGCCTGCGGAAGATCCCACCGCGCCCGTGAACGATTTCGAGTGGAACTTGCCACCGGGTTCGCCGCCGCCTGCGATCGCCCCTTTGGATGCGAAGATCGCCGCTCAAATCCAGCAAGCCTGGGCAGATCATCTGGGGATTCCCGTGAAATTCACCAAATCAGCCCGATTGGTACATCGAACAATTGGCCGCCCAAGCGCCGCAACATCGGGTGCGGATCACCCGGCCTTATTACCTGGGCCGGTGCGAAGTGACCCAAGCTCAATACGAGCGATTGACGGGCGTCAATCCGAGTGAATTCCCGGGCGATCCGAACAGGCCTGTCGAAAGGGTTTCCTGGCTCGATGCACGAGCGTTTCTTCGCAAATTGGACGAACTGCCGCAGGACGGCGGCCCGTACGGCCGCTATCATCTGCCGACCGAAGCCCAATGGGAATACGCGTGCCGTGCGGGCACCACGACGGATTATAGCTTTGGCGATGCTGCCGACCTGTTGGCCGAATACGCTTGGTACAGCCGTAACTGGGATGGCAGCACGCGCCCGGTGGGCCTCAAGCTTCCCAACGCCTGGGGGCTGCACGATATGCACGGCAACGTGCGCGAGTGGTGCCAGGATTTGTTCTGCGAAAACTACTACGCCACGTCTCCCGGCGTCGATCCGACCGGTCCTAGCACGGGTTCCAAGAGGGTGTTTCGAGGCGGCAGTTGGGACGGCGGCCCGCAAGGGCGACGATCGGCCTTCCGCAGCCGCTTCCCCGCGAACGACTCGGAGGGTTCCCTGCTGGGATTCCGCGCTGCGATGACCATCGAATCGCGTGCCGAGTAGGCGCCCGGCCCCCCGGGGGCCCCCGTGCAAGGCTACCTTAATTGGCAAAAAACTTTCGGCTGGGGTCCTTGTCAAAAGACTCGAAACACCACCGACAGCCTCGGAGCGAAAAGACCCCCGTCCCTTTTTCGCCGCCGCTTACTTGCTTTGCCGCCGCGAGGCGATTAGACCGGCGATGTAGGCGCCTTTGAAGCCGGAATCGATGTTGACGACGGTTACGTTGGAAGCACAACTGTTCAGCATCCCCAGCAGGGCGGCTACGCCGTCGAAGGCGGCGCCGTATCCGACGCTGGTGGGCACGGCAACGACCGGGCAATCGACGTAGCCGCCCACCACGCTGGGCAGGGCGCCTTCCATCCCGGCCACGACCACCACGGCATCAAGATCTTGCAGCTTGGGAAGATGGGCCGGCAGCCGATGAGGCCCGGCGACGCCCACGTCGTGGATCGTGGTGACTTCGACGTTCATCCAATCCAAGGTCTCCCGAGCTTCTTCCGCCACGGGCAGATCGCTGGATCCCGCCGAGATCAACGCGACTCGCCCCACTCGAGGCGGTTTGACGGTCTCGTCCTCGGAAGGCGCGGGGATGCGAAAGGTTCGCGCCAAGGGGTTGTACCGCCCGTCGGAAAACCGGCCGGACAGGATTTGGGCCTTTTCCGCACTGACTCGCGTCGCCAAAACGGCCATATCATGCTCGCCCAATCGCTGGAAGATGGCGATCAGTGTCTCGACACTCTTGCCTTCCCCGTAAACGACCTCGGGAAATCCGCAGCGTCGGCGGCGATCCAGATCCAAGGTGACCTCGGCGAATGCCGCCATGGTCGGCTGTGCCACCGTCTGTACGAAGCGTTCCAATTCAAGCTGGCCATCCAGCAATTGCCGAGCGAGGGCTTCGACTTGCGTTGCATCCATCTCAGGTTTCCTCACAAACGACTCTCAGACCCAATCCAGCCCGGTGATTCCCTTGATCCGCTGGTGGTATTCCCCCAGCAGACCACCCACCACGTCCCAGCACTGCTCGTGCCGGACCTCGATGTCCCCGTGCTCGTTGACGCGGACGATCGTGTCATGGGTGATCCCGGCATTGATCAGATCCTGCTCGCGCATTTCCTTGTCGTTGACCACTTGAGCCAACTGGTTGCCGGTCATTTCGATAAATCGCATCCTTGTTCCTTTCCACCCTGAACCCGGATCTGCTGCCGCACGGCTTCGGCCAATGCCAGCATGGATTGCACATCAAGTTCCTCTGCTCGGGCATTGCCGTCAAGCCCCTGTTGCCGCATCAGGCGATCGACGGTTGTTTTGTCCGCTTGGCCCTTCAGGAAGCTGATCAATTCACTGCGCAAGAACTTGCGCCGGTGAAAGAACATGGCTCGCACGAATCGATGAAAGAATTCGGGGTCCGGAATCTCCGCTCGTTTCCGGGGATTCGGACGGACTTGGATAATGGCTGAATCGACTTGAGGTCGCGGCCAGAATACGCTGGGCGGCAGGATGCGAAGGATTTCGGTCTCGCATTGACACTGGATCCAGATGCTGAGCGCTCCGTAGGATTTGGTTCCGGGTGAGGCCGTGATGCGATCGGCCAGTTCCTTCTGGATTGTCACGGTCATCGACACCGGTAACGGCTGGACGTGCAGCAGATTGGTGATGACCGGCGTTGCCACGCGGTACGGCAGATTGGCCACCAGTTTCAACTGTCGCTGCGGCGCCGCGTCCAAGCTGCGCCGAATCGTGTCCAGCACCTGCGGCGCGAAACGGTTCTTGTTCTTCAGGGCATCCAGTTGCAACATCGTGATGTTGTGGAAGTCGATCAGCGTTTCCGACGCCAATTGATGCAGGTGCGCATCGATCTCGACGGTCACCACGGCTCCGGCGTGTTCGGCCAGCATCGTCGTCAACGAGCCGGTGCCCGTGCCGATCTCCAGCACCACGTCCTCGGTTCCGATCGCGGCGGCGTCGGCCAACAATCGGACCAGATTCAGATCGACCAGAAAGTTCTGGCCGTGGCGCGCATCGGGACTCAGCCCGACTTCGCGGAATCGCTGAATCAGATAAGAAACGGTCTGACGGGGTGCGTTCATCCCAGATTCTACTCTTGCCACAGGTGGGCTCGCCCATCGTTCAAAACGACAACAGGCACTGCCAGATAAACGTGTTGCCCAGACTTTCGATTTGGTCCCAGACGCTTTGAACCAATGCTTCGTCGCCCGGAATGTCGGGGATCTCCCGGCGTTTCTCTTCCCACGGAACGCACACGCCGGGCTTGATTCTCGGTTGCGGACGACCTCGTAAACCGAACCCGGTCTCCGGTAGCGGCTGAATCGGTGCTGCCGGGGTGACAGGTTCCGCCGAGGGGATTCCGCTGTAGACGCCATACTCCCGAGTCGCCCGGGTCATCGCCCTCAAGTTTTCGACTTTCGTATCATTCTGCATGATCGCTCCGGCGTCCATGATGTAACCGCCATCGCCGGCAACGCCTTCGATCACGCGGCGGCAGCATTCGCGGACTTCCTCGGGGGTGCCGAAGCTCAGTAAACGATTGGGGATCCCGCCGCTCAAGCAGAACTTGTGCCCGATCTTTCGGTGGGCTTCAAAGATATCGTCCTGATCGACATGGTACACTATGCTCTGGTCCGGCAATTCCGCAAACGTGTCCAGGTGTGCGTTCCACTTGCCTTCCGCGTAAAACAGCGTCTGGTGACCGTTGGCCCATAATTCCTCGACGATCGGCCGCAGTGTCGGCCAGAAATGGGACTGGAACTGTTGATGATTGATGAAGGGCACGCAGCCGCGATGCATCCAGAATCCGACGGGAACTTGTCGAGCCGGATCGGCGGTCGTCAACGCCACGTGGGTCAAGTGCGGGACCAACGCTTCGCAGGCGGCCAGCACCTTGTCCGGTTGGGTGTGCATGTCCATCACCAGCCCGATGTAGCCCCGCAATTTATCTGCGATGATATCGAAGGGCGCCTTCAGGATGCCGGCGATCGCCGACACGGTGCCGCATTGCTGACGCAACAACTGGTTCTGGTGCCCGAGCGCCCCGAAGTACTGCATCATGGCCATCCCGCCCTTGACCAACGCCAGGTTGTGCCGATACGTGGCCGGCTGGCCCGGCGCCACGATTTCCGCCGAGACTCGAGGCAGCCAGACGTTGTACAAGAATCCGGTGGGGTCGTCGATCAATTGATCGTACTCGTCGGCCTTCATGAACGCATCGTCTTCTTCCGGTTCGCGGTATTGGAAGCCGACGTCCGGTCCGATATGAATCCCCGGAATGCCATAGTATTTCAGTCCGATCGCCTGCGTCAGTCCGGTCCAGACGTACACCATGTTGCAGACCACGGCGTCCCAGTCGAAATCGACGGCGCATTGGCGTGCGGCCTTCAGCGCGTACTCGTAGTCGTGTGTCACTTGTTGGCAGGTGTATCCGGCGTGCACGGCAGTCAATTCAGCCACCAATGGCCGAATCGGGACCATGTCCGGTTTTTCGTTCCGCATGGCGGTGACATAACGGTTCAGACGCTGGGCATACAACGTCTCCTTGTCCTGAGGGATCTCGGCGCTCACGATCAACATCCTCCGCTACGGTGGTCACGCATTCGGACTCGGGCACAACAGACGACAGTATGAGATCAATCGAGCGTCTTGTCGATAGGCCGCGGGGCGGCATCCGGCCGAAAGCGGAACGGAGGCGATGAAGGGGAAATAGGGGTCAGGTCTTGACATTTAACTTTTTGTTGAATCTACAGTTGGGTCTTGACATTCAACTTTGTGGCGAGTCTCTCCGTGGAAAAAGTTAAATGTCAAGACCTGACCCCATCTCCCATCATCAGACCGTCGATACTGGCTGAGAATCTTGTCGCTTCATTTGACGCGCCCGCTCCAAGGCGGGTATCAAGTCGTCGAAGATGCGTCCCGCGCCATCGTGAAAAACTCGACCGATCAAAAGATCCGTCAGATTGTTGCGGTGTTCGGGATGTTGACGCAGGAAGGCTCCCAGACTGAATTCGTCCGAGTAGTAGACATCGACCAATTGACGTATCCATCGCGTTCCGTCTTGGAACGAAGGAATCCACGAACCCAATTGTCTGGCCGAAACATCGCCTGCCTGCAGGCCTTCCACCACGGCATCCGCAGCCAGTTCGCCCGATCGCAGCGCCAAATAAACTCCGGACGAGTAGATCGGGTCGATGAAACCGAAGGCATCACCCACCAAAACCCAGCCGTCACCCGCTTGTCGCCGAGTCGAATAGGAGAACTCTTTGGCGACTCGGAATTCGCTGACCAATTCAGCGTTGACCAAGCGTTCCTGCAGGGCGGGACACAGGGCCAATTCCTCCTGGAAAACGTCGGCCGGACGGCCGCGGTTCTTCAACAGATAGTCACGGTCTCCCACGACTCCGATGCTCGTAATGTTATCGGACAGCGGGATGAACCAGAACCAGGACTGCTTGTCTTGCGTGTGCATGATGATGGTGGCCCCGGCATTGTCGCCCGCGTCGCGGCGAGCATTCCGGTAGTAATTCCAGATCGCCATCTTCCGCAAATGGGGATCTTCCACCCGAATGCCCAACGCGTTGGCGATCACCGCCTGCTGGCCCGTCGCGTCGATGATCACGCGACTGGTCACGGGATGACGCGAACCGTCTTCCTGTTGCAGAGTAACGCCCGTCGCTCGATCCCCGTCGAACTTGACGGACAACACTCGGGTTCGGTCGCGACAATCGGCCCCTTTTTCTGCCGCGTTATCGAACAGCATCTTGTCGAAATCCGCTCGTTCCACCTGCCACGTTTCGGCGCATTCGCGAGGGTCGTGGTCGCGAAAAAAGAAAGGCTGCGACTCTTTGCCCGACGAGCTGACGAACTGCACGCTCATTTTCCGCATGAACTGACTGGACTTCATCTTATCCAGCACGCCCAAACGTTTCAGCGTCCAGTAGGTTTCGGGCATCAACGATTCGCCGATGTGGAATCGAGGCATGCGCTCACGTTCGACCAACAGCGTGGAAAACCCACCCTTTGCGACCACAGTCGCCGCAGTCGAGCCGGCCGGTCCGCCCCCGATGACAACGCAATCGTATTGGTCTCGCATTATGTTACCCCCTCATCTGTATTCGAAATCAAGCGAAGTTGGCCAGGACGCTCGAACATTAAGCCTCGCAGACCGATGCAACTCTCGCCCCAAAATTCTAGCGCCGCGTCAATCGGCTGTCACGATTTCCAGTAGCTCGATCACCGGCACGTCGTCGCAATAGATCAGGGCCGAACGAGCGTACAGCGGGCCGGGCGAATCCAGTTCGAAGTACCCGCTCAGCTCATCGCCGGGCTCGACTTCCCAAAACGACAAAAGTCGTACATTTCGGTATATATTTCTGTTAATCAATGTCGTGCCCAGCGGAATCGATTCGCTTTCGATCTCGTCGCGGACTTCTGCCGGCAGAAGTGTCCGATTGATCCGGACGATCCCAAACAGCACGACCTCCTGATCGCTGAGTCGTCGGAGCAGGACCTTTCGGTGATAGTGCGTCTCGGTGGTTTCCGAGCGCAACACGTCGACTTCGACGGGGCACCCATTATGGGCTTCCAGGGTGACGGTCATGTGTTGGTGATGGGCCAGCAGTGTATGGTAGATGGACGGAAGATCGTTTTCCTGCATTTCACGGAAACCGGCCAGTTCGTTGGGCGAAGCGTAATAAATTTTCGTCAGGGCTTCGAGTTCCGGAGTTGAGCGGAGCGATGCATTCACTCGACCTTTTCCTTCCCTTTTTTGAATGTGGGTCATTCGTCCGGCCGCTCTAAGACCGCAGCGATCAGATACTGCAGCAGCCGTCCGAACGCCTCGGGTTCCATTTTCTCGGCAACTTCCTGGCATCGTTGCTGGTGTTTTTCAATCAATCGATTCGCTTTTTCAAACGCGCCGGCCTGATCGTACAAATCCCAAGCCCGCTGCAGCCGCCGTTCAAACGGCTGACGATCGTCCTTCACCAGATTCAACAGTTCGTCCACCGATCGATCATCCAGGCTCTCCAGAGCCAGCGCCCACAAGATGGTGGGTCGGCCGGCCAGCAGATCGGCTCCCGCTGTCAGCTTATTATGCTGGTCTCCTCGCCAGTCGTTCAAATCGTTCAGGATCTGAAAGGCGACGCCCAGATTCCTGGCAAACACTTTGATCGGCTGTCCATAGGGTCCGACGGGCCCCGCCAGTCGAATCCCGGCGAACAGGGCGGCTTCGAAGGCCGGCGCTGTCTTCAATGCGTAGATCTTCAGGGCGTCGATCGGCTTGAGCCTCTTGTTGCGCGAATCACGCCAGAGCAGTTCGGCCCCTTGGCCCTCGGACAGCTTCGTGTGAGCGGTCGCCAAACAATCCAAAATGTCGACGGCCACGTCGGCGCCCAGCGCCCGGGTCTCGCGACTGATCATCCGGTAGCCCATGCCGATCAGATAATCGCCCACGTTGATCGCGGTGGCCGTTCCGTACTGGCGATGCATGGTCGCTTCTCCGTAACGGAACGGATCGTCGTCTTCGATATCATCATGCACCAGCGAAGCTTTGTGGAACGTCTCGATCGACATCGCCGCTCGTTTCACCGCATCGGGCAGTCGAGCCACCCATCTGGCGCCGTCGGGCATGGTTCCGTGCCCTCCGGTCAAGGCGTCGTAGACCGCCAGCGTGATGAACGGGCGCGCGTACTTGCCACCCTTTTGCAAAAAGTCGTAGGCGATCGATTCGGTCCCCGCGATCGGCTCGATCGCGCTCAGTCCATCGCCATTGATCTGACTCAACCTCGGCCCGCCGCGAATACGCGGGATCAGTCGCTCGATCTCGTCCGAAGCGAACATTCCCGACGCACACCGCATTAGATGCACGTAGCTGCGAGTCTGCGAACCGGCGTCGGGACCAACGGCGTGGATCATCTCGTGGACCCAGTCTTCATCGACCGACGTGTTCCGGCACTCGCTGGACAACAACGGTACCGCCATGCATGGAATCCCCGCCAGCAGGATCTTGTCGATCGCCTTTTCCAGTACGTTCAGGCACGCCACCCCGACGATCGCGTCGACGTGGCCACTGACGATGATCCGCAAGACCAGCGGCGACCCCTCGGCTACCAACACCCGATAGCCCATGGACTCTGAAACGTCGCGAAAATCGGCGATGTTGCACGCGCCGCACTTCACACATTCCAACCCTCGCTCGTCGAATTCGGCGGGACAGCCCCGGGAGTGTTTCAGGCAGTGCGGCAACAGCAACAGCCTTCGCGAAACGGGGATGGCTGCAACCTGCTCGCGCCAGAACTCGGAGGCCAAAATGACCATCGTCCAACCGGTAAACGCCTCGGGCAAACCCAATCGCTGCAGAATCCCGCGAGATATTCGTTCCAACTGAGCCTTCGTCACCGCATGGGTCTTGTCCATGCGTCGCGCTACGTCTTCGCAAAGGCTGCGGATCTGCTGGCGGACGGGGCGCTGCTGCGGAACGGCCTTCAGGTGTCCCGTCGTTCTCGCGGCCACCGCGTCGCCCGGCATTGCGATCGCCGTCTCTTGCAAATGTTGTGTCCCACCGATGATCGACAACGATTGCTCCCTGTATCTTCTGCGGCACAGCCGCCCATCGGCCGCACCTGTTGGACCGGTGGCTAGCGCCATTCCGCTCACTCTTCTACGGCACAGCCACCCATCGACCGCACCAACCCACGTCGGAATCAACCTATTCTAGCTAGCCTTCACCCGGCTTCGCCAGTGGGCATACCAACAACGAGTTGAGAATCCATTCTAATTGGTGAACGCGGGGCGTCCAGGGAAGTACAGGCAGCAGTTTTCGGGGCAAACGTCGTGATTGGGTCCGTATTGACCGACCGCCAATCGCGGGGCCTTTGGATCAAGGCGTTCACGAATCAATTCGCCGATCGTTTGGATGAATCGAGGATGGGTACCGACCGTTTGGGCTCGGATCATGCGGATGCCCAACTGGCCGCAGATCTCGGCCGCCTCGACGTCTAAATCGAACATGACCTCCAGATGGTCCGAAAGGAAGCCGATCGGCACCAGCACCAAATACTCGGGGCGATCGCGTTGATGCAACTGTTGGATGGCCTGGCCCACATCCGGCTCGAGCCACGGTTGAGACGGTGGCCCGCTGCGGCTCTGGTAGACCAGACGATACTTTGGGTGCTTGAGCGATTCGCTGACCAGTCGGCAACTCTCGCTCAGTTGTCTGACGTAATCGCTGTTGTCGGACATCGATATCGGGATACTGTGGGCCGTAAAGTATAACCAAGTGTCGGGTCGATCCGCTTTCGGAATTTGGTTCAACGCCGCCTGCACACGCTCGGTCTGCGCCTGGATGAATCCGGGATGGTTGTAGAAGACACGGATTTTGTCGACCACCGGTGCCGACTCGCCGCAAGAGGCCCGCGCCACTTGGATGTCCTCGCGATATTGACGGCACCCCGAGTAGCAACTGAAGGTCGAGGTGACCCAGGCCAATGCTTTTCGAACTCCGTCGGCCTGCATCTGCCGCATCGTATCCACCAGCATGGGGTGCCAATTTCTGTTGCCCCAATAGATGGGAAGAGGTGGTCCATTGGCTGCCAATTCCTGACGGAGTGCCGCGATCAAATCACGGATTTGGTTATTGATGGGACTGATTCCGCCAAAATGATAGTAGTGCTCGGCAACCTCCAGCATCCTTTCCCTCGGAACACGTTTGCCTCGCAATACGTTTTCCAAAAAGGGAATGACGTCTTCGCGACGTTCCGGACCACCGAAAGAGACGATCAAGATCGCATCATACTGGTCGGACATGTTTTTTCATTGACTCCCACCGCTCGAGGCTTGAATGCAATATTTCAAGGGATTCTATCAGAACGGGAAGCATCGGGTTCAGAACTTGCCGCTGACGACCTGAAAATGGGTGGGCCGATTCAAGCTTTCGCCACCTTGAAGTACCCACTGGGCGATCCATTGGATCATCTGATCGGCTGTCACTTGAACTTGGCCCAACAACTGATGTCCCAGCGAACCGTCGTTCAGATACGCCACCGGCCCCTCTTCGCCGACAAGATGCACCGGCTTTTCCATCAGTTCTCCGAAACGTTTCGCCACGTCCTTCACTCGAAGCATCTCCGGACCGGCGATGTTGACGATGCGAGCCGGTATGGCCGCCTGATTCAGCGCTGCAAGTGTCATGGCATTCGCCTCGGCTTGCCATATCACATTGACCGTCGGCATGGTGATGTCGATCGGGTTGCCGGCCAACACATCCTTGGCGATGTCCACCAAGACGCCGTACCGCAACTCGGTGGCGTAATTCAATCGCAGCAATACGGTGGGGATCTGCAGGTGTTCGCTGAAGTACTGGAACATCCGTTCGCGTCCCAGAACGGTCATCGAGTATTCGCCGACCGGTTCTAACGCATCGGTTTCCCGAGACCCCCTTCCGGCGGATGGAACCATGCCGTAGACATTGCCGCTGCTGAAAGCCACGATTCGGCTGTTGCGAAATTTGCGGCATACCAGTCCTGGCGCGTAGCAGTTCATCGCCCAGGTCAACGCCGGGTTGCGGCTGGCACCAAACTTCATGCCCATCATGTACACGACCAACGGTGCGTCGGGTAATCGATCCACCTGGGCTTCGTTCAATAGATCGCAGGATATCGTTTCGATTCCCCACTGCGACAACCGATCGAGCAGCTCAGGATCGGAAAAACGAGAAACCCCGATGATGCGTCGATTTTGCCCGGCCCCGTCAGATGCGAGTCGCGCCATTCGGGCCAAGGTGGGGCCCATTTTGCCGCCAACCCCCAACAGGATCAAATCGCCGGGCAATTCGCTCAGTGTTTGGATTGCTTCTGCACTCGGTTGACTCAACCGCTGTTCCAATTCTTCGACGTTTCGTGGTGCTTGCTCGGTCATCGTTTCCCTCCCTTGTCGCCTTGGCCTCGACGACAAAACATAATGTCCCTTTCCCAACCGGATGTTCCCGGTTCACCGTATCGTCCGCAGGATTATCCGTCCATTTCGCCGCTCAGGTCAACCATTGGGCGCGAACAGTCGGCTGGTCTTCTAACATTCAAAAAAAAACGCGACAAATACAAACTGTGATATCCTGATATTCTTATCATTTGCTGTTGTTTTGACGTAAGGCGTTGTGATAAAAGGATTTACGCATATCGGCCATCAATAACGCTACTTCGGTGTTTCCTGGTTGGGCCTCTTGATCAAACGGACATGTACGATGCACAATAGGGATGCTGTGCGGTGAGTGCAACCATGCACCATGGCGGCCCAGAACGTTCCTTTTTTAGCTCTGGAGTTTTCCACATGACGAATCAAGGCGCTCGATCGGGCGGAATGGCCCGGCTGCAATTGCCGAACAAAGAAGTCGAATTACCCGTCGTTATCGGAACGGAAGACGAACATGCCATCGACGTGACCAAGTTGCGCGGCCAAACAGGCTACATCACGCTTGATGAAGGCTATCGCAATACCGGGTCGGTGGAATCCAAGGTCAGTTTCATCGATGGCGAAAAAGGCATCCTGCGTTATCGCGGTATTCCGATCGAGCAACTTGCCGAGCATTCCACGTTTATCGAGACGGCCCTGCTGCTGATCTACGGTGAATTGCCGACGGCCGATCATCTGGCCCGTTTTCGGGACCTGTTGATCGAACACGAGAACATCCACGAGGGCATGCGACGTGGCTTTCAGGGCTTTCCCCCAACGGGTCATCCGATGGCGATCCTGTCGTCGATGATCAACACGTTGTCCTGCTACAATTTGGACGTGCTGCAGATGGAGGACGAGAGCACCTTTGAAAACGCTGCCGCTCGTTTGATCTCGAAGATCCGCACGGTAGCCGCTGCTTCCTATCGAACGTCGACCGGCCGGCCGCTGATGTACCCGGATCCCAAGCTGGCTTACTGCAAGAACTTCCTTCATATGATGTTCTCGATGCCCAATCGCCCCTACGAACCCGATCCGGACATCGTACGAGCGCTCAGCCTGTTCCTGATCCTGCATGCTGACCACGAGCAAAACTGTTCGGCGGCGACGGTCCGGATGGTCGGATCGTCGGGCGCCAACCTGTTCGCGTCCTGTGCCGCTGGCGTGTGTGCGCTGTGGGGTCCGTTGCACGGCGGGGCGAATGTGGCGGTCGTCGACCAGCTGCAAAGGATCCATGATTCGGGAACCAGCATCAAGGAATTGATCGAACGTGTCAAACGCAAGGAAGAACGGCTGTTCGGCTTCGGGCACGGCGTGTACAAGAGTTATGATCCTCGTGCCCATATTCTCCGCGATCACGCACCGAAGGTGCTGGCCAAGTTGGGCCAACACGACCCCTTATTGGATATCGCGCGACAGTTGGAAGAAATCTGCTTGAGCGACGATTACTTTGTCAGCCGGAACCTGTATCCGAACGTTGACTTTTATTCTGGCATGCTATTGCGAGCCATGGGAATACCGGTGAATATGTTCACGGTCATGTTCGCGATCGGTCGCATGCCCGGATGGATCGCCCAGTGGAAGGAAGTCCACGACAACCAGAGTCGCATCTATCGGCCGCGCCAGGTGTATACCGGACCTCCCCTGCGGGATTACGTGCCGGTGGAACAACGCGGCTGAACCTTTTTCCAGTAGCCTTGCCATCGCGAAACCTGGAAACGGTCGGTTCGGATCTGAACTTGAACAGCTCCGTCTCGCGCGGTATGCAACGTTCGTGCACCTCGTTCGTTGTATGCCGCTTCGGCCAGATGGGTTCGTTCGGGGTCGGCGCCGCTAAAGATGACCCAATTCGACCGCGCCCAATCGGCGAAGGCAATTTGCTGGGGAAGGTTTCCGCCGTGATGCGGCGCCGACACGATGTGCCAGCCCGGAGATTCTTCCGCGAGAAGCTCTTCCAAGCCTGGAGATTCTATGTCCGCTGGCAGCATCATTCGAATCCCGCCGAACTCGATGCCCAACACCAGGCTGTCCGCGTTGTCGCTTCGCGTGGCATCCGGTATCACGGGATGCCAGACTTCGATGTCGACGTTTTCCCCAACCGCCAACCGATCCCCGGCTCGCAGCTCACGGATCGGGATCTGCCGCTCGTGCAATTGCTGCTGTAGCGTCTGCAACGGCGCATTGGGCTGGTCAAACATCCCGGGCGGGATATAGATGATTCCGATGGTGAAGCGATCGATGAGCCCGGGAATCGCATTGTAGTGGTCCAAGTCGCCATGGGAAACGATCACTGCATCCAAATGGGTGATCCCACGTGACCAGACGGTAGATGAAATGGCGCGAAGCACTGAAGTCGATGGTCCCATGCCACCGGCGTCGAACATCAGGGTACGCCCGTCGGGAAGTTCGACGATCGTGCATGCTCCATGCCCTACCGCGACAAACGTGGCGGTCAGATGCCCGTCGCGCGAGCCGCCGGGGAAAGCCGTCGCACAGCCCACCGCCAACCAAACCGCCACCGCCGTCAGACGCCAACGGTGCCGCAGCAGGTCGCGCGGTATAGCGACCATCAAGGCCAGCGTCACGTAGAAGCCCAACACCCACCAGGTCGCCGGAGGCGGTATCCAGAAATGGCTCCAAGGCGCCTGCTTGGCCCAGTCGACAGAGTGTTCCAGCAAAGCCAGGCTGCGATGACAGATCCAGCCGAACCCCATCGCCAGCGGCGGCACGAAACCGCCGAACGCCAATACGCCAAACCCAGCGAACAAGGCGACGGACATCGGCAACCAAATCACGGGGTTCAATAGCAGGGCGATCGGCGATACCAGATGGAATCGATGCATCAACAACGGCATGGCGGCCAGCCAGATCAAGGTGGTCACCATGATCAACTGGCCGACTCGTTCCCAAAAGGCCCGCATGATTCGCCAAGGCCAAGGCCGCGATTGGAGAATCAACTGACGGACCGGATCTTCGGTGACCGGAACCATCAGCCAGGGTCCGAACGCAGCGATCGTGGCCACCGCCAAGAACGAAAGCTGCGGACCGGTCTGGAAAAGCACGGTGGGATTTCCCATCAGCAAGAATAGGGCAGCCAACGCTAAGGTGTTGTAGATCGAACCTCGACGGCCGGATAGCCGAGCCCCACAGAAGACCACCACCAGGACCGCCGCTCGGGTCACCGGCGGCCGTGCTTCCGTCAAGAGGGCGTAAGACACAACCAAGATGGCGGCTGTGACCAGCGACCAGCGACGGGGGACAGCCAACAATCGCAAGAGCCACCACAAGCCGCAGGCAAGAATCCCGATATGCAATCCCGAGATGGCCAACAAATGGATCGTTCCGGTCAGAAAAAAATCCTCGGCCCGCTCGCGCGGCAGTTCATCCCGCGCGCCCAACAGGACCGCAGCCGCCAAAGCCGATTGCGGGTCCCGTACGTATCTTGCAAGTTGATCCTGACAGAAACGGCGCACCTGGTACAACCAACGCCACCCGCCGTAACCGTCCGCCCGTCCTGTCACACGAACGCACTGGGGCCAGCGGCTATGCAGTTCGAACAACTCGCGCTGGCTGCGTCGAAAGTCGGCGAAATCGAATTCGCCCGGATTTCTTGCGGTGGTGGGACGGCGAAACGAGGCGAAGATCTGTAGCCGATCCCCGGCGGAAATTTCCGTCGATTCACCGGTGATCGACAAGCGAGCCCGTCCCGAAGCAGTACGCCACTGCATCCCGTCCCGGACGTGAGTGACAAGAACCGTCGCCTGAGTGCGCGGCTGCGGGGGAATCGACGAGAACACATCGGGCGGTGGTGCAGGCATCCGTCGCGAGTCCGTCAAGGCGATCGCCCGGACACAGATTCCCTGCGAACGTTCCGCCGCCGCCAATCCCAATTCGTCTTCGGCGAAAATGCGCCAATAGACATGATGCCGGATCGCACCGACCGAAGCCGCTGCCAACAAGAGCACAACGACAGCGATCCGCTCGCGGCCTCGCCACCAAGCCAGCCACCAGACGGACAAACCGACCACCGCCAGCACGGCCCACACCATCCATGGCCAAGCCCAAAAACGATCCGCCATGATGCCGCAGCCGACTGCCATCAGCAGAACCACCAGCGGCTGGCTTCGCCAACCATCGATGGTCGTCGTGCTCGCTGCAGCGGGCGCTGGCCGGTTCACCGCTGATCCCCCGTCTGCCCAAGGCGGTTCAGGTGGAAATCAATCTTCTTCTTCGTCTTCCAGCTTGGCTTTCGACATGATCTCCTGCTGGACATTGGCGGGCATCACGTCGTAATGGCTGAATTCCATCGTGTAACTGCCCTGGCCGCCCGTCATGCTGGACAGCGTTCGGGCATAGGTGGTCACTTCGCGCAACGGGATCTCGACTCGGATCGTCTGCAGGTTGCCTCCGACCGCCTCACTGCCCTGCACCCGCCCGCCGCGGCTGGACATGTCGCTGTACACGTCGCCGACGTTGGCCTCCGGAACGGTGATCTCCATCTTGACGACCGGCTCCAACAAACAGGGACTCGCTTTCTCGAAGACTTGGCGGAAGGCCATGCGAGCGGCCGTTTTGAAGGCGGTTTCCGAACTGTCGACCGGATGATGTTTGCCGAAATGCACTTCGATGCACAAGTCCTGGACCAAATAACCGGCGATGACCCCACCCACCAGACGCTCCTTGAAGCCTTTTTCGATCGCGGGCATGAAGTTGCCGGGGATCACGCCGCCCACCACGGAATCGACCCACAGAAAATTGTGCGTCTCGTCGTAATGATTGCTCTTCATCTGGGGGAAACGCTGCTTCGTGGCGAACTCTTCGATATTCGTGCCCCGCGGCAACGGGTACATGCGAATGTGCACCTCACCGAACTGCCCGCGTCCACCCGTCTGCTTCTTGTGTCGGTAACTGCCCTCGGCGGGCGCTTGGATGGTTTCCCGGAACGGAATCTTCGGCTCTTTGGTTTCGACTTCCAGCTTGTCCCGCCGATGCAGCCGTTCCCGGATGACCATCAGGTGCAGTTCGCTCATCCCGGTCATCACCAATTCCTTGGTCTGAGCGTCGCGGTCGATATGGATGGTCGGGTCTTCCTCGGCGACCTTGCTGAGCGCCCCCGACAACTTGGTCTCGTCCCCGCGGCTCTTCGGCGACACGGCCAATCCAACCATCGGCGTCGGAAAGTCGATACTCGGCAACTCGTGATCGCCCAGCGTGGTACCCGTTCGCAACTCTTCCATCTTGGCGATGGCGACGATCTCGCCCGGACCTGCCTCATCGATCCCCGTGGTCTCGCTTGCTTGAACCTTCAACAAGGGTCCCAATTTGACGCCTTTGCGTGCCGAGCTGGTCGGTACGGTCTGGTCGCGTTTGATCGTCCCTGAAAAGATGCGAATGAAGCTCAGCTTCTGTACGAACGGATCGATGCGAGTCTTGAAGACTTGAGCGATCAAGGGGCCGTCCGCTTTGGGCTCGACGTCGATCTGCTGCTCACCAAGGGTCGCCTTGCGCTGCAAGTCCGCCGGCGACAGTCCGCACATGGCCACGGCGTCCAGCATCTCCATCAACCCTACCTCGGTCTTGCCCGAGCAACAAACGATCGGGATCAGACTGCCCTCGGCGACGGCCCGAACGATCAGCCGCGACAGTTCCGCATCGGTCGGTGGTTGACCTTCGAAATAACGTTCCATCACCGCCTCGTCCACCTCGATGATCGATTCGAGCAACGGCTCGTGAATCTCCTGCGGATCCATCAACGCTCCGCTGGTGTCTTCCGGAACCCGCAACGTGCTGACCACCCCGCGAAAATCGGTTCCCAGACCGACCGGCACGTTCAGCAGCACGCACTGGTTGCCCCAAAGATCACGGATGCTCTCCAGCAGGCCGGGAAAGTCGATGTTATCGCCGTCCATCTTGTTGATCACAATCATTCGACCCACGCCCGCCTTTCCCGCCTCTTGAAAGACGCGACGCGTGTTGACCTCGATACCCGAGTGCGCGTTGACGACGATCAGCGCCATGTCGACGCCCGTAAGCGCGCCGATGGTCTGGCCGATAAAGTCCGGATAACCCGGCGTGTCGATCATCTGAAACTGCTTGCCCGCGTGCTGGAAATGCACCACGCTGGATTCGATCGAGTATTTGTGCTGTTTTTCCTCGGGATCAAAATCGCAAAGACTGGTGCCATCATCCACGCTGGGATGCGCGTTGATCGTGCCTGTCTTGACCAGTATCTTGTCCACCATCGTGGTCTTGCCGCTGGAACCATGACCGCAGATTGCCACGTTGCGGATGTCTTCGATTTTCACTTTCGCCATGCCCGTATCCTTTTTCCCCTTGCACAAAAACAGAAATCGTCCAATGTCAACGCACCCTGACCCATCAGGCGCCCGACCCGCAGCCGGCCGTCCCCCGGTCAGCCGCCGCCAGGGCCTCGTTCAGCGTCAAGCTACCTTCGTACAGTGCTCGCCCGATGATGCAGCCATCCATCCCCGCCTCGGCCAACCGACGCACGTCGTCAGCCGTGGTGATCCCCCCCGAGGCAATCACCGGGACGCTCACCGCTCGCCGCATCTCGGCCATCGCCATGAAGTTCGGCCCCGCCATCATTCCATCCCGAGCGATATCGGTGTAAATCACTGCAGCGATCGGCTGATCGGCCAAGGACCGAGCCAATTCCGTTGCTTCGACCTGGCTGCTCTCCCGCCAGCCTTCGCTGGCGACAAGTCCATCACGCGCATCGATCCCGACCGCCAACCTTCCCGGGAAGCGACGGCTGACCTGCCCGAACCAAGCTGGGTCCTTGACCGCCTTGGTTCCGATCACCAGTCGAGTCAATCCCAGACTCAGCATCAACTCGATCGTTTGCTCGTCACGAATTCCCCCGCCCAATTCGCATGGGATGTCCACCGCCGATACGATCGATTTGACCGCGTCAAAATTCCCACTTTTACCATCGCGAGCGCCATCCAGATCCACCAGATGCAGGTACTCTGCACCCTCAGACACCCACCGCTGGGCCATCGCTGCCGGATCGTGCCCGAAAACCGTTTCGCGAGCGTAATCACCCTGCAGCAAACGCACACAATTTCCACCGCGAAGATCGATCGCCGGCCAGACCTGCATTCCCCCAACTCCCGAGTCTCAAGAACAACCCACTTCGAAACGCAAGAGTATGACACACACAAGACCTACTCACAAGCCCGCACCCCATCCATCAAGGAGCGGTAAATCGTCGTACCTTGGTAACATGAAAGCCTCTTGATCGATCAAAGGAATCCTTCATAGCCCCCCCAAATGTACAGGCACTACGAAGACCACGCCATCAGGGATATAATCAATGAGTACGGGAAATTCTTGCTGCATCTTCCAAACACGTATTCGAAAAGTTCGATATCCCAAACGCAGTGTCCCCAAGCATTGCCGGAGTTGCGTGATGAGCATTGTTATTGAACCTTCCGCTCAGCTAGATCTAGCCCCCTATAAGTCGTTGGAAAACAGCCATTTGTCCGACCAAATCGAGGCGATTCGAGAACAAATGGGGAAGCGACTACTCATTCTGGGCCACCATTACCAGCAGGACGAAGTGATCGCTCACAGCGACTTGCGGGGAGACAGTTATCAACTGAGCAAACTGGCCGCATCCAGCAGCGATTGCCGCTACATCGTCTTCTGCGGAGTGCATTTCATGGCCGAAACGGCCGATATTTTGGCCAACCGGCCGGAAAAGTTGGCCGAGCGTGATGGTGATCGGGTGACGGTGGTGCTGCCGGACATGGCGGCTGGGTGCTCGATGGCCGACATGGCGGCGATCGAACAGGTAGAATCCGTCTGGGAGGACATGGGCGAAGTGATCGACACCAGCGACGTGACGCCCGTGACCTACATCAACTCGGCGGCCAGCTTGAAAGCCTTCTGCGGCCGTAATAACGGGATCGTCTGTACGTCCAGCAACGCGCGGGCCGTCTTGGAATGGGCCTTTCAACGAACCAAACGGGTGTTGTTCTTCCCCGACCAGCATTTGGGCCGCAATACGGCACTGACCATGGGGATCACCAACGACCAGATGCCCGTTTGGAACCCCTACGAGGAGATGGGCGGCAACTCGGAGGAGGACCTGCTGAACAGCCGCGTTCTTCTTTGGCAGGGGCATTGCAGCGTGCATCAGATGTTCCGCGCCGAGCATGTCCACCAATTTCGGCAGCGCACCCCGGAGATCAGCATCTTGGTGCATCCCGAATGCATGCAAGAGGTGAACGACTTGGCGGACGTGTCCGGGTCGACCGGCAAGATCATTCAAACCATCGAAAACGCGCCGACGGGTAGCAAATGGGCGATCGGGACCGAATTGCATTTGGTGAACCGCTTGAAACAGGAGCATCCCGATAAGGAGATCCATTTTCTGTCGCCTGTTGTCTGCATGTGTGCCACGATGTACCGAATCGACTTGGCCCACCTGTGCTGGAGCCTGGAGAATCTGGTCGCTGGGCACCCCGTAAATGTGATCCAGGTGGATGACGAAACGGCGCGCTGGTCGCTGGTCGCTTTGGAACGGATGCTGAAAGTCAAGTAAGCGGTAACCACCCGGCCAGGTATTTCGTGGTGGAATCGGGCGGAGGGGTCGGGAGTCGTTTTGGGCAAAGCGTTTTCCATGTGGCTCGTCGTTGCCCGAAGACGACTCCCGCCCCCCTGCTCAGTGGGGAAGGTACCCGGGAACTGAAGGAGTTTGCCCCGCGTCAGAACCAGCGGTTGGTCTGACAGACTCCTAGTAGAAACGATGAAAGGCCGTCGGGAAAATGACGATGATAGGGATGTGGGCAGATATTTGGCCGCTACGAGCCTGTGAAGAGATCGGTCTGAACTCTCGGTTCAAATTAGCAAGGAAGAAGGCGAGGCGATGACACGTTCAAGACGCTCGATTGGTTTCGAACGCCTGGAAACCCGATGTGTATTGAGCACTCTTTTGGGCGTCGGCGAGGCAGAGGTTATACGCGTCGACATCCCCGATTTGGAGGTGCTGATCACTGCCGACCAATTCAGCGCGCCGGTCAACGTCAGCAACGCCCAGGGGATTCGCGGAGTTGAAATCCAGTTGGGCTATGACCCCGCACTGCTGCAGACAAGTGAAGATCGCATCCGGGCGGGTTCGCTGTGGTCGGGAGTCCAAACCGAGGTGGTGTTGAATTTGGACGAGGCGGCTGGGACGATCGATGCGTGGGTTTTCGGTGCCGAGGCGTTACAGGCCGAGGCTGGCAGCCTGCTGGAAATCGACTTCCAACCTGTTGGAACGCCCGTCGCCGGGGAGACATCGATCCTGGACCTGAGCTTCGTGCGGGTCAACGAAGGGCAGATCAACGTCGATCCTCTGCCGCAACCGGGGTTGGACGAGACCGATGGGCTCGTGACCTTTGTTGCTGTTCCCGTGCCGGAATTCGGGACGTTAAGCGGATTCGTCTATGCCGATACCAACAACAATCATCAACCCGATGCGGCTGAGGGCA
>SKKK01000693.1 GCA_007121535.1 Planctomycetaceae bacterium
AAATGCTTTCCGATTTGCCCGTCGGGCCGCAGGTGGTCGAGATCGCAGACGTGGTCGCTCGCCGATACCTGGAATCCACAAACGAAGCGACGAAGATTCCGAAGGCTGCGGACGGGGAATGGGACGAGTCGACAGGGCGGCCTTCATCGGGCATACGAGCCGCCGTGGACCGGTCGCCGAGCGAGTCGTCTCGCGAACGGCAATGGGTCTACCGTCGCACATCGGATCTACCCCGTGAGCGTTTCACAACATGGCCGAACTGCCCAGCGTTGAGAATGCAGTTGGATGATCTGCGTCAAGATCCGGTCGCCGCCGACTGGTGTGCCCAAGTCCTGTCCGAATTGGCGTCTCTTCGACAACTGGACGACATCACGACTGCCGCTGCCGGCGACGTCCTGGACCGGTTGCACGAACTGGCCCAACAGGGATGGGTCCGGTCAGGCATGATTCACGATTCGATCACTCGCAACCGGTGGGGCCGATCGGCTCATGCGCTGGAGCGACGGGTGGCGATCTGGCGACGCATTCACCAGACCGCCGGGAATGGAGCGATTCCCGTCGCGATGAGGATTCGCGATACCTTGAATCTGACGTCCGTTCTGGATGCGGTAGACAATCACCTGAAAGGTGTAAAAACCGGTGAGGCCTGGCGGAAGTACCTGCGAGTCGAACAGGCCCGCACGCTGGCCGACCCGACCGACACGACGACCGCTCGCCAATTGGCCCGCGAGATCCTGGAACGCATGGATTATTCGCGTCTGAACCCCGAACAGCGGGATTTCTTACTGAACCCCCATCTTCTGGCCTACGCCCAAGAACTGAAGCATCTGGCGGCGGAACCGGTGGATTATGAAAAACTGCTGAATGACTTGGAAGACTTCGAGATGCGGGCGCACTACGAAACGGTCTCGCGAATCGCAGCCGCTCACCGGGCGTTGCGGTGGTCGCACGACGAAAGCGTGATGCGATTGGGGCAGGAACTGGACGGCCGATACCGCAATGCCAACGTTCGCTTGGCGGTATCGTCGCAGCTTATGAATCGGTGGATGCCGCCGTCAGAACCAACCGAGTTGCCTGTCGACGAGCGAATCATGGGCATTCGAACTCGAGGTTCATCAGCGACAGTTGCCGAGTTGCGAGTAGATTTGCTGCCGACCCCCGATGCATGGAATTTCTACCTGCATGCGGATGGCCAAGTGGCTTCGCGGACCTATGCCTCGCAGGGGCCTGCCACGTTTCTCACGCGAGGACGATCGGTCTTTCAGGCCGAAAAGCAGATCGTCATCCGCCCGGAAGGCATTCGACAACTGAATGCCGAGGTGGCCGCTGCCAGCAACACCAACCTGGCTGGCCTGAGGACCGACGTCGACCGGATTCCTCTTCTCGGAAATCTTGCACAGGCGATCGCCACCCATCAGTACCAAGTGCGGGCTCCCCGAGCCGAATGGGAAGCTCGAAACCGCTTGGCTTGGCGAGTGGGCGAGACGATCGACCAACAGGTCCGCGAGCAACTGGAGCAGGTCGAACAGCGTTTCACGAACCATTTCCAACGTCCGATGCAAAAGCTGGGCGTCGATCCGATGCCGGTCGAGATGCAGACGACCGAACAGCGAGTGATCGCCCGCTACCGGTTGGCCGGCCCGCATCAGTTGGCCGCGTATACCCCTCGGCCGCTGGCACCCGCGAATAGCCTGATGAGCATGCAGATCCACGAATCGGCGTTGAACAACGTGGTGGACCAGTTCGGATGGAGCGGACGACGCGTAGCGTTGACGGAGATTTATCAGGAGCTGAGCACCTTATTCGCTGCTCCGGCGATCCAACCTCCGGATGATCTGCCGGATGACGTGATGGTTCGTTTTGCGGATCGCAACCCCATCCGGTTCTTGTTCCAGGATGGTCGCGTCACGGTGACGCTGGGGCTGGCCGAACTGTCTCAAGGTCGCAACCGCTGGCGTAATTTCGTCGTGCGGGTGCATTACCAGCCGGCCCTGGATGATCCGGAGGTCGACTTGATCCGCGACCAGTACGTCGAACTGATCGGCCGGCTGTCGCTGCGGGACCAGATCGCGTTGCGCGGCGTCTTCAGCCGCGTCTTCAATCGTGAAAGACCCTTCGATTTGATCAGTCGGCGTCTGGCCGACGCTCCGCAAATGGCTGGCCTGGAAATCTCGCAGATGGACATCGAAGACGGCTGGTTCGCACTGGCCATCGGCCCGTCGGGAACCCGTATCGCGATGGAAGCCCGAGATCGCCGCTACCGAACGCAAGGCCCCTTGCTGCGATAACGACAGCCATCGCCGTGCCCAATCCGCGCCGAGTCCATCCCGTGCATCGGTGCCCATCGCCCGGCCAATTGGCGAACTGGCGGATCCGGTCGCGGCGTCCTACCCCAAGACACGACTCGTTGATATGGTGCTGGCAGAACCAGCCCGAAAGTCACTCGAACGCAACGCGTGGAACGTTTTCTCTCTGAACGGCGACGATTGGACCGAAGTCCGCCGCGCGTGCGACGACCTGAGCTACGCCGAAATCGCCCGAGCCTGTACCGAGGCTGCCAAGGCCGCCATCCTGACAGACCGTAGAGATCTGAGCACCAAGCAAATCCAGGCCGCTCTCGAGGAGAGACAAGCTATCCGCCAGCAGTAATCGCCAAGGACCTTTCCTGCCGATACGCGATTGACTAAGGCGTCCATGACCTATCGGGCCGCTTCTTTCTGTCTACGAAATCCTTGATTTTGGCAGGGCCATTCTTTGCATCGGCGACACTCATGGACCTGCTGATTAGCCACTGGGGAGCGCGTCTCTCGTTTTCCCTTAGCTGCCGCCGGCTGATGACCCGCGCATATTGCTGGGTGTACCGGTCATCCAGGAAGAGACCTAAGCGTTTCTCGGCCGCGCATCCAGCGTCTTCATTTTGGAAGGTGACCGCCGTCAGGATGTCAATGCAGACATGGTCAATGGCTGCCAAGCTGACAGCCTCCTCTGACAGAAACTTCACCCAATCCGCTTGAAAACGCTCTAAGCACTCCTGATTCTGATCGAACAGGGGCAGCCATTCGCAAGTGAAAATCCAGTAATCGGCAATCTGGTAGTAGTGAGATTGAAGGACGCGATGATCGAAAGCCTTGATGGGCTGCGCAAAGCTATCCTCGTGCGATGAATCACTCCTCCGGCCGTAATACTTCTCATCGTGAGCCAACATGTGCTCTAAGAGCGGTGTCTGGACTCCGGTCAGGCGGATGGCCGCTGCGTACCGCTTCTGGGCGCAGTTGAGGAGATACCAGGCACCACCCTGGTGTAGGTAATAAGTCGCCTGGAAATCGCGCAGGGGCCTGGCATCGAAGTCGAGCCTGCGGATATTGCCCCAGCCCCATCGTGTCGATTCCATCTCAGCTTTAAATCCGTAGAAGTGAAAGTGAGTGATGAAGAATTTGATTTGTCATCGGAAAACTGAGCCTAGCAGGGGAACTTTGGTGAAACAAGCGCCAAGTGCGAAGTAGGCGGCCATGGCTACGGGTCTCCGCAGGCCGCGTGCTTAGCCACTCGAAAAACGTGTCGATCGGGCCTGGATTCATAGCACGTCCTTTGAATTCACATCCGTCCGAAAACGGGTCACTTCTCATCCCCGGGCACCGGCGGAACGTCAGGAACTCGAGCGAGAATGTCATCGACTTTTTCCCAATCGACTCGGGCAGCACGCGATGCGAGGCTCTCGCGCGTGCGCCAGGCGGAAACCTGGGCTGCCAGCGCTACGGACACGATCTGATCGACGGTCGCGTTCTGCTTCTCCGCCAATTCCTGGACTTCCCGCAACAGCAATTCGGGAACCTGTGCTTGTAAGGTCTTCATCATCACTCCTGTAGTTTCGCCTGAAAATCCAGTCGATTCAACACTTCGACGCCGAAGCTACTGGCCGCTTGCCGGTCGCGCCCGTTGTGGGTCACGACACAGGATTTGCTTCACCGTCCAGCGGTTCAGCCCACCTGATCGCCACCGTCCATAACCACTTGGCGAGATGCCCCGAATACGGTATGCTGCCCCCACAAATGCCGGTTCATTCCATTTTAGCGTACCCGATACCGTCGAGAAACGCACGTTCCTGGCCTACTGAGTTTCTGGTCGCATTTTCCCTGGCGGGTGAGCAGCGCGACTTGGTGCGAGAGATCGCCAAAGCCGTCGAGCGGCGACTGGGGTACGAAACCGTGTTTTTCGACGAATGGTTCGAACACTATCTGGGCGGCGATGATGCGGACCTGAAGCTCCAGAATGTCTACGAAAGGCAGTGTTCGCTGGCGGTCTGGTGCGCGTCGAATGAGTACGGCGCTAAGCCATGGACCCGCACCGTTACTTGCCGATCCGGGGCAAGACCGAGACCGGCAAGAGCCACATCACGCGGCAGATGCTGGCCAATGCGTTGGCCATGCCGGACATCGCCTGCGAACGGTTCGACTTCAAAGGCACGACGGACGTGGATCGCGACTGGTCAGGCAGCACCCGTCCCGAAGATCGTCAGGGCCTAGCCATCGCCCTGCGGGAACTGCTGGAGGCCGGAAGTTCTGGACGGTCGAGCCCGCGTGTGAGCGATGCTGTGTGTCGCCTGGGCCTGTCAGGAGCGTGGAGAAACAGCGCAGCTTGGCGACGAAGCGCGCGCCGTTCTGACCACGGACGGTATTGTTGCCCGATTTTTGGAGCCTGTTCTCAACCCCGAATGAGACGAGATCGGTACTGGGTCTGCGGATCAGCCGCATCGCGCCCAAATCATTCCCACTTGGAATTCTACCTATTTTGGATTGCGTCCACTAGAACCTACTGTAAGAACCGTTAAACTAACGATTTACGCTCGGCGCCCCCAAGTGACCCCGAGCGGAGGTTCGATAGGCAGGATTCCGGCCAGAATGGGTGGTTGGCAGGTGCGTCGGACACAGTCAAAGGACAGACAGTAATCAGGAGGCGAGCGCGAATGCCCGAGCCACTTGCCGAGTTGGTCATGCGGCGGATCGAACAGGTGGTCTCGTTGTACCATCGTCTGATCATGGTGGTGGCCCCAGCCGGAGCGGGTAAGACGGCCGCATTGCGGGATGTCCACCAGCGTGGGGGTGCCCCGGTGATCAACGTGAATCTCGAACTGTCCCGCCGAATGCTCGATCTTACGGAACGCCAACGGACCCTGCAATTGCCGCGTCTGCTCGCAGATCTGGTGAACACGAGCGAAACGGACTTGGTCTTGCTGGACAACATCGAAGTGCTGTTCGACGTCTCGCTGAAGCAAGATCCGATGCGGCTACTGCAAGGGTTGTCAAGGAACAAGACGGTGGTTGTGGCCTGGAGCGGCACAGCCGATGGGGAATACCTGGTGTACGCGACGCCGGACCACCCGGAATATCGACGATATCCGTTACGCGATATCATCGTAGTCCAACCGGAGACCACGTCGTGAGCGCTACGCACCGGCCCCCGCCACCGCACTGGCGCCCCCACCGGTCCCGCACCGGTGGAGGCGAGGTTTGGCAACTACCGCGCCGGCCCCAGCCACCGGCACTGGCGCCCCCACCGGCGCCGGGGCGCTGTTGGGCCAAAGGGAAGAAGGAAAGGATGGGGAAGAGCTGCGTGGCTAGTTACCAAACCGGGCTCCCACCGGTACAGGACCGGTGGGGAGCGAGAGAGAAGAGGGGGGGAAGAGGGAAAGAACGATGAATTACGGGGACTTGATTCAATTCGAACCCATCGAATCCGTGGTCCAACTGCGGGACGCGGACGATGCGACCGCAGCTCAGCAACTGGTCCAGACCTACGTCGTCTCGCAAGAGATGGCGGAGAGGCTGGTCACGCTGGTCGTTCCACAGCTCCAGTTCGACGAGCCGGCAGACAACAAGGGCTTGCTGATCGTCGGCAACTACGGAACCGGTAAGTCGCACCTGATGTCGGTGATCACGGTGTTGGCCGAATACGGTGATCTGCCGGAGTACCTGAATGACAGCACCGTCGCCGAGGCGATGGCCAAGATCGCCGGCCGCTTCAAGGTGGTGCGGACCGAGATCGGCGCGACCACGATGTCATTGCGGGATATCCTTGTGGCGGAACTGGAGGAGCATCTGGCGGCGATGGGCGTGTCGTATGCTTTTCCGCCCGCATCGCAGGTCTCGAACAACAAGCGGTCGTTTGAAGAGATGATGACGGCCTTCCACCAGGTGTTTCCCGACCACGGGCTGCTCCTGGCGGTGGACGAACTGCTCGACTACCTACGCACTCGCAAAGACCAGGAACTGATTCTCGACCTGAATTTCCTCCGGGAGATCGGCGAGGTCTGCAAGGACCTGAAATTCCGCTTCATCGCAGGTGTCCAGGAGGCCATCTTCGACAGTCCCCGCTTCTCGTTCGTGGCCGACAGCATCCGGCGGGTGAAGGACCGCTTCGAGCAGGTTCTGATCGCCCGCAAGGACGTGAAGTACGTGGTGGCCGAGCGGCTGCTGAAGAAGACGGCCGAACAACAGGCCAAGATCCGCGAGTACCTGACGCCCTTCGCCAAGTTCTATGGCCGCATGAACGAACGCATGGATGAGTTCGTCCGGCTGTTTCCCGTCCATCCCGATTACATCGACGCCTTCGAGCGGGTCACCGCGGTGGAGAAGCGCGAGGTTC
>SKKK01000249.1 GCA_007121535.1 Planctomycetaceae bacterium
GGTCGCGAACGGATTGGACGATGGTCCCTCGATTCGTCGTGCCCTTCCATCGGGACCGACGGCGATGCCGCGAAAACCCTTCTCGTCAAACGTTCCGGCCATGGCTTGACCGTCGCCTTGGACGTAGACGCCCGATCGCCCGTCCGTGCTGAAGACTTGAGCTGGCGTGGATGTGGTTCCCAAAGCAGTCAGAGTGATTCCGAGAATCGGCAACAAGCCGAGAAATTGCTCGCGTTTCATTTCAGTTCTCCTGAACTAGTATTTCGAAAGAGTGTCATCAACCAAGGGCTCCCGGCCGTTGCCGGGAACCCACTTTCCGTTTCCTTTCAGATCCTCAAGGTCCAAAGCTCCAGTGACCGCCACCACCCGACGCTGCAGCCGCTGCGGCCGAACCACCGGAAGCAGCCGCTGCCGCTGCCGAACCACCGGAAGCAGCCGCCGCAGCAGCCGAGCCACCGGAAGCAGCCGCCGCAGCCGCCGAACCACCGGAAGCAGCCGCCGCAGCCGCCGAACCACCGAACCGCCCACCGGAAGCAGCCGCCGCAGCCGAGCCACCGAATCGCCCACCGGAAGCAGCCGCAGCCGCCGAACCACCGAACCGCCCACCGGAAGCAGCCGCAGCCGCCGAACCACCGAACCGCCCGCCGGAAGCAGCCGCAGCCGCCGAACCACCGAATCGCCCGCCGGAAGCCGCCGCAGCCGCCGAACCACCGAACCGCCCGCCGGAAGCCGCCGCAGCCGCCGAACCGCCGAATCGCCCGCCGGAAGCAGCGGCCGCAGCCGCCGACCAAGCCTGTGCCGGGCGAGCCACCGAGCCCATCAGCGCCACACCCAACATCATCGCTGCCCAAAACTTCACTCGCTTCGTCATCGTCCACCTCGCTTTCGAGATTCTTGTTTTCGAATCGAGTCGGATACGCCCGACTCACACCCTCTCATACGCCCGGCCTTGACGGCTGTTACAGCGCTCGTCGATTCTTTTGCTGGACTGAATCCTCAGCCCGAACCGACTGCCGTTTTGGACCCGGTTGTCCGGCTTGATGTTGGCGACGAAGAAGGTGCGGCAGAGGTTAGGATTTGGGTCATCGACGAGATCTGCTGGCTGATCGTCGCAGCCAGCCTGGCACCGAGCATTCCGGAAAGAATCAGCGTGGTGACCAGCAAGCGGAATGCGCCGTATTCCACGGCGGTGAATTGATCCGGGCCCACGGTCACCACGATCACGGCGCCCATGAACGGGATCGAAGCGGCCAAGGACTGAAAAGCCCGCATTCGCGGTTCGACGTGCACCAGCTCCTTGACAGCTCGATGGGGAAATTCGGCCGGCGAATACCACATCTTGGGGTACATGACGCGGAGGATCAGATATTGGGTGAGGATGAAGCCGTAGGCCACGGCGATCGATCCTGCCAAGATAAAGGAGATCCAGAAATGCAGCCAAGCGTCCCCGGGCAACCCGCCAGCCCAATAGTGCAGGACGGTGGGGAAAAACAGGGCGCCGCACAGCCACCCGACAGCTCCAACCAGCGCTACTCGGCCCGGCAAACGAATCGCCTCTTGCCGCGCCGCATCAATCGCCGGTCCCACGCTGCTCGGATCGCGACACGCTTGCCGCCACGCCCGATAAATGGAGATGAGAGTTGGTGCCAGCCACAACAGGCAAGCGGAATAGATGGCCGGATTGAAGCCCGCAACCAGCCGGATAAACAGCTCTTGCTGTGGCTGCGAGAGATGATGCACGATGCGGATTGCGTTGTAAGCGATCTGAACGATGCTGCCAATGATGTGGGGCAAAAGGCCGAGCACAATCAACCAGAACCACGGTCGCTGCAGCATCGCCTGGATCAACCAACCGGATTGGGGCAACCTGCGGCAAGCACCGTGCAGTTGTCGGCAGCCCTCCAATTCACGTTGCAGCGCAGTGGCCGAAGAAAAACGCTGGTCGGGCGACGGGGCCAAGCACCGACGTACCACGCGATTGACGAAATCCGGAGCGGTCTTCAAAGCACGCAGACGTTCATCCACCTCTCCCCGCCGCTCCGCGATCATCGCTTCCACGGTCTCGACAAGTCTCCCTTTGGGCTGTACCTGAAACGGCACGTGACGCTCGAGCAATTCGAACAGGACGACGCCCAAGGCGAAAATGTCGGTGCGAGCGTCCAGGCGTCGGCGCGCTTCCTCGGTATGGTCCAGGAACGCTTCGAGATGTTCGGGAGACATGTAGAGAAGAGTTCCGCCGAGCATCTGCGGCTGAGTCGTGTCCAGATTCACCGATCGAAACGAAAGATTGAAGTCCATCAGGAAAGGGCGGCCGTACAGGCTGAGCAATATATTGTTCGGCTTGACGTCCAGATGCAGGATGTCACGCTCGTGAGCATGCGCCAGGGCCTCGCTCAAACGCGAAATCAATAAACAAACCGCCTCGACGAAATCGCATCCTTCGAGCATTTCGCGGTCCCGCAGCGCGGTGGGATCGAACCGAGCCCGGTGCTGCCGCTGGTCGAGCAGGCGGATGAGATCGGCCCCGCTGGCAGGCGGCGCGTCCATCTGGCGCAACAAGTCGATCACCTCGCCCAGGGTCAAGCCGGCCACGTATTGCATGCACAGCAACCGTTGCTGCCGCAATGGGTCCACGCTTTCCGAGTAGACCTGGACAATGTTTTCGTGTTCGAATTGAGCGAGGTTCTTGCCCTCCGTACCCGCGTCCGGACTGACCTTCAACGCCACCAGGCGGTCCAGCGAGGTGTCGCGCGCCAGGTAGACCACGCCGAAGCCGCCACGGCCCAAAACTTCGATGACCTCGAACTCACCAATCCTTTCGCCGGAGACCAATTCGGCAGCGCCCGTCGAACTGGGTCGGGGTGTCGCGGGGCAAGGCGGAATGTACGAAGGCGCCTGGGCCGTGAAGTCCGTCGTCATCATGGGCGATGACGACTGGAACGAGACGGCGATGTCCTCGGGCAACGTTGCCTGCTGGTTTGACTGCCTGCCAGGACGGATGTTCACGATGAGCCCAATCCTTCGACCTCAGTCCGTGCGAGGGCGCCCCGTATCATCAGGCTGTGATAACAGCTCGACGTCGCGGGAGTCTCACACCTTTCCTTGCTCGCCGGCGATTAACTGGGCGATCCGTTCAAATTTCGCGGCTTCAGCACCGCCGAGTTCCGCAAGATGGCGATGGGCCTGCTCCACGTGCTTGCCTATGTCCTCTCTGTCGGGAGTTGTGAGTTCAACCTCGACCGGTTCACCGACAAGGTTCGGGGTGCTGTCGGCAAAGGCCAGGTAGCTATCCAGATTGACATGATGCAGCAGGCCACTGCGTTGCTTGGGCGGAGCATCGATTTCCAGGCGAACATATCCGGTAGTATTGTGTTTGCGGTGCAGACTGACGAGGCATCCCAAAAAAGTGCTGTCCAGATATTCGCAGTGGCACAAAGTAACGACAACTTTAGACTTTTCTTCACCAAGGCAGCGTTCGACCAGTTCTTGAAAGACGGGGCTTTGAAACAACGTGCCCCGCCCTTCCAATGCGATAAGAAAACCGGTACTGGTGCGGCCGACGGTCAGACGAGATGGCGTTGACATAGTTCCGGGCCTCCTTTCAACGTGGTGCGATTCGGAACGAGTACGCGACGTGACTTTCGCCATCGTACCAGTCGATGGCGATTATGGCAAACGGGGGTCGGGAGTCGTTCTTCGGGCAAAGATCAACCACGTGGTGAGCGGCTTGCCCGAAAAACGACTCCCTACCGCTTCCGCGAAACGCGAGCCGAATTCATTCGCCGGTCCTTACCTTTCGCGTGCGAAGTTCCAGTGAGTCGCTGAGCGCGAGAAGCGGGGCTGATACTGCGGTTGGCTCTTATCCACGCCCACCGAAACGTCGCCACCGCCGACTCCCACGTTGACCGCCGTGCCCTTGTCGTTGGCCACGCCCACGCCCACCGAGCCACCGGCGACGGCCACGGCTACCGCCGACCTGTCCGTGCCCACGGCCACGCCGACTGCGCCCGGGGCCAGCGAGATCGCTACCGACGACTTGCTTCCTCCGAACGTCAGACCACCGGGTGTCACGCCGAAGGATCTCTGCGAACGACTTGGATTTTCCGTGGCCTTGCCGGTGCCTGTCGCCGGCGTTGACGTTGTGGACGTGTTCAGCGGCGATAAGCTCTGCCCGACCTGCCCCGTGGGATTCAAGAACCCGCGGTTCCGCTGGGCCGACGCTTGGTCCCCGTATCCGGCCACCAGCACCACAACCACCAGCACCGTCCCGATCGATTTCCACCTGTTGATCATTTCTGTTTCTCCTGAGTCTTTCTGCGTTTTTGGTTCTATGTGAATTATCTTGCCGTCACCACGTACGCATCCGGATCGTCACCGTTACAGGAATTAAGCTCCCGGCCAGGAGTTTCTTGGTGGAATCGGCGGAAACGAGGGTCGGGAGTCGTTCTCGGCCAACGATTGTGTGGGTCCCGAGCGCTGAGCGGAACCCGATCAGACGCCCGCTCGGCGCTCCGGGGCCACATCGGAAGCGGCTTACCCGAAGACGATTCCCGACCCCCTTTTGAGGTATTCCACCAAGAAATATCTGGTCGGGTGCTGACGAGCGAGGAGATATGCCCGGATCTTGTCGCTTACGCTTCGGGTTAAGAATCGTCCGGGTTAGTATTCGTGCTGCTCGCTGCGGTCTTCCTCCAGGGCGGCGAATTGGCTGGTGATGACCTGCCGGACGACTCGACGATCGACTTCGTCGCGCAGCCGGGCGATGGCTTGTTCCCAAGGCATGGCGCCCAGATCGCCTTCGATTCTGTCGCGCAGAGCAACCGCCCCCGCTTCCACCTCGCGTTGACCGACGACTGCCATGTAGGGTATCAGCTCTAACTGCGCATCGCGGATCTTGGCTTGGATCTTCGCACTGCGCAGATCGGTGGTCACTCGGAACCCGGCATCGATCAAGCGAGCGGCCAACTCGGCGGCGTACTGCTCCGTCTTCTCGCTGACCGGCAGCACACGGATCTGTTCGGGGGCCAACCATAGAGGGAAGGCGCCCGCAAAGTGTTCGATCAGCATGCCGACGAACCGTTCCATCGACCCGAAGGGCGCTCGGTGGATCATCACGGGCCGATGGGCCCGGTTGTCCGCCCCGATGTATTCCAATTCGAAACGTTCGGGCAGATTGTAATCCAACTGGACCGTTCCCAGTTGCCATTGCCGCCCGATGCAATCGCGGACCATAAAATCGGCTTTGGGCCCGTAGAATGCGGCTTCGCCCTCGACCGTTTCGAACTCCAGCCCGGAAGCTTCCAGAACGCGGCGTAACGCCTGTTCGGCTCGATCCCAATTCTCAGGACTGCCCACGTACTTGTCGCTGTGCGGATCGCGCATCGACAACTGGACTCGGTAGTCGGTCAACCCGACGCTCTCCAGGACAAAGCGAGTCAGATCCAAGGTCGCCTGGAACTCCTGTTCGACCTGCTCGGGCGTACAGAACAAGTGAGCATCGTCCTGCGTCAATCCGCGAACTCGCAGCATCCCGTTCAATTCGCCCGTCTGTTCATGGCGATAGACCGTGCCGAATTCCGCCAGCCGTACCGGAAGTTCCCGGTAGCTGCGAGGTTGCGACTTGTAGATCTGGACGTGGTGCGGGCAGTTCATCGGCTTCAAGAGGTACCGTTCCTGCTGGTGCTGCCAGATTCGCAGCGCCGCTGCTCGGCGGTCCGGCGGGTCTTCGGGGCGATAGCCGCATTGCTCGACCGGGACATTCAGCACCCCTGCCGCTTGGATCAGACTCTGTTCGTCGCTGGCCGAAAACGATTCGGGTTGCTCGGATTCCAAACGCTGGATCAAAAAGTCGACGATCTGCCCCGCCGGGTGATGGAACAGCGGTGCGAACTGAGATTCCCGGTAGTACGGGAAATGACCGCTGATCTCGTACAACTCGACGCGTCCGATATGCGGAGAATAGACCGGCTGATAGCCTCGGGCCAGCAACTCATGCTTGATGAAATCTTCCAACAGCGTCCGGACCGTGGCTCCTTTGGGCAACCACAGGCAGAGCCCGGGTCCGACATCCGGCTCGATGTGAAACAGCCTGAACTTTTTCCCGAGGACGCGGTGGTCTCGCCGTTTGGCCTCTTCGATTTGCTGCAGATACTGATCCAAATCGGCTTTGCTGAACCAGGCGGTGCCATAGAGCCGTTGAAGCTGTTTGTTGCGAGCGTCACCCTTCCAGTACGAACCGGCGACGGACAGCAGCTTGAACGCCTTGATCTTGCCCGCGTGGGGCACGTGCGGGCCGCGGCACAGATCGATGAACTCACCCTGGCGATAAAAGCTGACCGAATCATGGTCGGCCAGTCCCGTGTCGATATGCTCGACCTTCAGATCCTGCTTCAAGTCCGCACACAACTGACGCGCTTGACTGCGGTCCAGAGCGAAACGCTCGAAGGCCTCCGCTTCGCGAACGATCCGCTGCATCTGGGCTTCGATCTTCGGGAAATCGGCCTCGCTGATCTTGTGTTCCAGATCGAAATCATAATAGAACCCATGACCGAGTGTCGGGCCGAAGGCCAGAGAAACGTCGGGAAACAGTTGCATGACGGCGCGGGCCATCACGTGGGCGCACGAGTGCCGCATGACAC
>SKKK01000042.1 GCA_007121535.1 Planctomycetaceae bacterium
TCTGCACGCCTCGAAAGAAACTGTCCATCACGTCTTGGGCGACGTCTTCTTCATCCGTAACGACACGTCGGTGTGGCGGCAAGCGGGATTTGGCCAGTTCCTGCACGCGCTGGATGCAACGCAAATAGATCCTGTCCGCCGCCCTCTCCAATTTCGAATCCGTCGCCTCTCGGTTCTTCAGCGTCTTCAGGTGCTCGATTACTGAACTTCCGTCGCTCATCGGTCGTCTCCCTGACTGGCTTCCTCACTGGACGCGTACCCACGAAATCGAATGTCGGAATGATACCACGGCGAATGCCGGCGCACAACGGGCACTCCGAACGTGGGGCAAGCGAATTGCGGGCAAGGGAATGGGGGAATTGGGGTTCGCGAAGGTGAACCACGGATGACACGGATAATGGGAACAAATTTCGCCATCGTTGATGCCATCCGTGGCATCCTCGGTTGCCACGTGCGCGTACGGTGGCGCCCCGTTCGCCAATCTCACCAACACAGTTAGCACCGTTCGAGAAATAACTGACGCACTTTCGGCCCCCTCACCCTGCCCTCTCCCCGGAGTGGCGAGGGGACATCAAACAGTTATTTCTCGAACGGTGCTTAGGACCATGCGGCGAAATACGCATCGGTTTCTGTAGGGTCATCGGGGCCTGCGTCCAGCAGCAGATCCCAGTCCTCGGAATCCAACAGCCAGCATTCCATCGGGTTCATCCCCGAGTTCAAATCCTCGATGAAGGCATCCTGGTGAATGGGGGATACTCCGTGAGGTTTGTGCCAGGCGGTCTCGTCCGCGAATGCCGCATCCGTGTTGGCTTGTGCGTCGGTCGCGGCAATCGTTCTGCTGTACTCGACAGAATCGCTCCGGACGGCAGCTTGAAAGGGATCGTGCGGGAATGCCGTCCACGTCGAGACAGGCATGAAATCGCTTGTTGTGGCTTCTTCGCCCTCGCCGGTTGCCGGGGGAACCGACAGGCCATCGCTGTGGACATTCAGATGGTTGATCACCATCAGAGCGTCCAGCGCGCTCAAGATGCCGTCTCCGTTCACGTCCAGCCAATGTAGGTGCTGGTTGTCGGCTGTCAGCGGCGGTAGCCGTCCGGCTCCGTGCTGGTTGATCGCGTTGATGATCAACAGGACATCCAGCGGCGATACGACCCCGTCATCATTGACATCGAACAAGACATGCGGGTTGTCCACATCGACATGCACGGCGCACGTAGCCAATCCGCCTTGATCGTCGGCAAGCAAGTAGGTGAACGTCCCGGAGCGGAACCCTCGTTCGGGCGTCAGAGTGATCCGGTCTTGCTGGATTTGCAGCGCCCCATGCGTGCGCAGTGTTGGAGTGGCGGTCAGCACCCGAATGTTTCCGCCCTGCAGCCCATGCGGAACGTTCAATAGTTCCTGGAAGGAAAAGGATACCGGCTGGCGATCCGAGACCGTCCGCTGCAACTCGGCGGCCGGAGTGACCACACTGCCGGCCGCCGACAACACGATTTCCGGGCGTTGGGGATCGTTGGTTTCCAGATGCAGCGAAACGTCTCGCCTGCCAGGTAGCTGGGCTACCAGCGAGACGGCCAAATCGATGGTCTGATCCACGGCCAGCGTCACGGTCTGCAACGGGAAGGTCTGGCCGTCCGGACCGACCCAGGCCGCGTGGAAGGCCGAGTTGTCCGAGGCCAACGTGTCGGTTGGCGATAGGATGAGCGGCCCGGAACCTTCGTTTCTGATCGTGAATCGGCGAGTTTCGGGAGCCCAGTCGGCAGAGATCCGCTGCGCGAAGCTCAGCGAGTATTCGGCAGGACCTCTCGCAACGCCACCGGCGACCTCGACGCTGGGCGTGGTCTCCACCTGGACCACCGTATCGGCGTCCACCCGTATCGGAACGCTGTACCCGTCCTCGACGAACGCCAGCAGCCGGTACGAGCCGCTGGGCAGATCGGTGGGGGACCACACGAACGGCGAATCGGAGGCCGACAGGCCTCGGGCGATCGGGTACGGTGCGCCCGGGTTCTGGACGCTTTCCAGGTAAAAAGCGACGGTTGCCGGCGAGTCGGCATCGGCCAAGGAAAACTCCACCTCCAGCGGCTCGCCCGCGCCGCCGCGAACCGCATCGAAATTGAAGCCGGGCGGCTGGCTGACCACGTACACATCCTGGCTGACCGGCCCATCCACCCCGGCCATTTCCACCGTCCAGCCCAGGACATCGGCCGGCGGTCGTTCTACCGCATAAGCACGTTGCCGCGAATGGCTCATCGATTCGACCAGCGCGATATCCTGCCGAGCCTCCAAATCGGCCTCGGCGATCCGCGTACCATCCGGCAGGACCAGCGTCCCTTGGGCGCCTTCCGCGTCCTGGTCCCAGGAAACGACCACCATGCTCTTGTCGTACCGTGCCGCGTCTGCTTCCGAGACTCGGCGGAATCCCCAGATGCGGAAAGTCCCATCACTGGCGATCTCCAACCCGATTTGTACCAGACCGCGAAAGGGAACGTGGGTGGCCCCTTCCAACCAGAAACGTGCATCGAAACCGGTTTCTTTGCGAAGGAACTCGATCCGAGCTGCTGCTGCCATTTCCGAACCGCCGATCAATGGGACACTTCTCGGCAATCGTAACGAGCTCGAGCCGTGGGCGTGGAACTCGGTGAAACCGTTCGGACTTCCCAGCTTCGTCTCTAGATTGGCTTGGCCTATTCCCGCCAGCATGGATGTCGACGCTGTTCCCAGCAGAGAATAAAGAGGCGCATTTGCCTCGTATCTCAGTTGCCCATCGGCCTCCAGAATCATCGGATGCACCAATACAATCTTTCCGGCCAACTTGAAATCCTCCAGGCTGGCGATGGCGATCGATCCTTCCATCGTCAGCTTCTTGGCTTCGAACTTCCTTCCGCCCAACCAACGGGGCAATTGGAAACCGACTACGGGTCCAAAGGACAAGCCCATGGTTCCGGTAAACCTGACAGGACGCTCGTCGTGTTCCGAGAAGTGTTCGAGCTTCGCGCCAATCTTCTGCAGGAAAGCGCCGGTGGCGAAAAGTGGGACGTTCATTTTATCCGACGTCACGCCAATCATGTTTACCTGGTTCTTGAAAAGGCCCACGTCGACCGTCACGGCGAATTTCGTCGAGCGTACGCCAAGCACGACCGAGGATACGGTCAAGGTCGCCGAAGCCGTCAGGGTGTGTTTCGTCGCATCGCCCACGACGCGGATATCGTGCAGATCAAACCCCGGTGCGAAAGGGATCGGCATCCAAGGGATATTGATCGCAAAACTGGTGGTTGGGGCGACGTGGTCTTGGCCGAAGAAACTCTGGAATGACGGGCTGTGAATGATAGGAATATGTTTTCCGATATCCTGCCGCAGTTTCTCGGCCGTATATCGGAAAAACAACTGTTCGGTCGGCAGCAGCACGCTACCGACCAGCAGGGTGAACAGATAGGCGCGATCATCGAAATGGAACCAGCGGCTGTTCAATGTGGACGATGCGATCTCCCGCGACCGCAGGTCCGCAGGCCGCACGCGGTCCTCGATTTCGTCGAGTTCCAACGGCACCGAATGCTTCTTGAGCAGATTCCAACTGGAGAACTCGTAAAAGACATTGGTGCCCTCGATAAACGCCTCGCCGAACATACTGACCATGTCTCCGTTGACGATGTGATGGACCACGCTGTGGACGGCATCGCGGCGGAATTCCTCGGCCATGCTGCGGCTGATTCCGGTGGCGTTGTAGGTGATGATCTTTCCCAGTTGCCCACCCAGGGACGTGTAACCGGCAGCGAACCACTGCGCCAGCGCGCCGCCCAGCGAATGCCCCACGATATCCACCCGCTCGTCACCCCACTTGTCAAACCAGTTGTAGACCTGCTGGGCGTGTACGATAAACTGGTTGTAACCGACGCCTTCCGGGTTCAGGTCGGCGATCACGTCCCAAATGTCCAGGGGGACGAGTTCCGTGCCGCGGATCACGAGGATCGGATCGCGCGACGCGGTGGGCGCGCTCTCCGACCGGGCCAATCCCATCGCATAGAATCCCGCCGCCGGATCGCCGAACACGGCGTCGACGACATAGTAGCCGTAGCCGATGCCCTGCGCGGCTCCCGAAGTGACCGTCACGGGAGCGAACGGATCCCCTTCGCGACCGCGGCCGTAGGCCAGAACGCGGGCCAGCCACTCGGGGTGCGGATCCTCTTCGGTCTCCACCACGATCGTCCCGGTGGCCTCGTCCGTGTTCCCCTGGTCATCGGTCACTTGCACCTGGACGCGGTTCGGACCCGGCCGGAAACCCAAAGCTTCCGCCTGCTCCCACGGCAACCGGACCACCTCGTCCGACGCATCGTCGAAATTCCCGTCGCCGTTGAGATCCCAAGCGTACTGAGTCGCATTGTGAGAGAGGCTGGCATCGATGGTGATGTGGCCGCCAAACGGTACAGATTCAGCGGGCTTCAACACGGCTACCACCGGATCTTCGAAGCGGCCGTTCTGCACCTGCCGATAACCGTGATAGATGTCATTCGCTTCACTCCAGTCCATCGACAACCATAGGCCTGACGACCAGATATCCCCGCCGGCGGTTTCGATCCAGTCTTCGACGGAACAGGATTCGACGGCGTTCGTTCCATCCGGATTCCGAGGGCAATCGGTTTCCGGTTGTCCGTGGGCCTGATTGCCGACAACGTGGCTGGAAACAAGGACATCTCGCCCCCATGACGAATGCTGGTACAGACCTCCGCCACGCACTTCTGCGATGTTGCCGGAAACTCGTGTCTTCCGCAGATCGAAGTTACCGTACACGCCGCCCCCATACTGAGCCGTATTGCCGACGACAGTCGTGTCATGGGCCGTGAGGCTGCCGGAGACTCCACCTCCGTACTGTTCGGCGACGTTCCCTGCGAGCGTCGAGTGGTGAAGCGTGACGGAACCGAAGATCCCTCCGCCTGATCCTCCCGCGTGATTGCGCAAGATCTGCGAGTGGTAGCTGGTGGTCCGTCCGTAGATTCCACCACCGTTCATGCCCGCCGAATTGTCGACAACTCGGCTTTTTTCGAGCTTCGTTTCTTGGTTGCCCCCCAACCTTCGGAAAATCCCTCCTCCATGCCCTTCCGCGTTGTTTCCCGCGATCGTCGAGTTGTTGACGTACAGGTTGCCTGAATGGACATAGATTCCTCCACCGTCTCCTTTGGCATCGTTGCGGAACACCGTGGTATTGGTCAGGAGATCAATCGTCCATGCCCGAATTCCCCCACCGTCCCCTGCCGTGCTGTTGCCTTCGACTCGCGAGTCGGTGATTCGCAAACTACCGCAGCCTATGCCACCTCCGCGGTTTGCTGCGATGACGCTGTTCTGGACCACAGCTAGGTCCCCCGAGATTCCGCTTCCTAAGTTTTGCGAGATGGAACTATCCGAGACAGTGATATTCTCTGCGCTGACTCCAGTAGAGCCGTTGCGTGAGACGGTCGATTCGTGAATCTCTGCAACTTCGGCGATGATTCCCGCGCCAGTGTTTCCCATCACGTCGCTGTCAGTCAGCGTCAGCGAACCATAGTAAGCATTGATTCCGACATCGTCGTTCGAGGAAACGAGGGTTCGGGTGACGACCGCTGAATCGTCGACGCGAATCGTCCCGTTTATATCATATCCCCACGAAAAATCGCCGCGCCGGTTTCCGACAAGTATCGAGTCGGCGAGGAATAAGCTCTTTGCACCAATCGCAGATCCCTCGTCACCTTCATTGTCCCGAAAGACCGAGTTGGTAATGCGTGCCTCGTCGTAACGCTGATACACGGCCCCTGCATGATCGGCTCGATTCCCGAGAAACTCACAATCGGAGATGGAGACATCAGCGGCGTGAATGGCGCCTCCATGAGCAGGGATGGATGATCTGGTATGAGCCGTATTATTGACGAATCGACTGTTTCTGACGGTAAGACTAGCACCATGGAACCCGACAAAGATCCCACCTCCCCCAGACCAGTTCCCCCGGTTTCCGTGACCGCCTGCTGAGTTGTTCATGACGTCGGTGTCCATGAGTTCCACCGAAGCAGTGAACCAGCCGATCCCGGGTAACATGCCGAACGCTCCGCCGGCACCGTCGCCAGCAGAATTCGCAATCAGGCTGCTGTTTCGAATGGAAACGCTTCCGCCGTAGACCCCGATACCGCCTCCGAAGATGACGTGGTTGTGGCTTTCTCGGCGGTCATCCGGTAGTTCGGCGATCTGATTCGATACAACATGGCAATCCTTCAAAGACAGAACGAGATCCGTCGCATTCGAACCAATCCCTGCTCCTAGCCGTTCCTCCGCTTTGATGAAGCCGTTGGTGATCGTCAGATCCTCCAGCGTCACCACATAAGTCTGTCGCCAAAGCCAAAAGGGCGGGGGCGGTTCTTCGACCGGGGAGGGTGCGTCGCCAATCCATATCACCCGGCTCTGTTGTTGGGCATCGATGATCACGCCGTTTCCTTGGATGGTGACGTCGGAGAGGATGTGTAATTCCCCTTCGGTCAAACGTATCGTGCCGGTGGGTTGGATCTGAATGGTGTCGCCGTCGTTGGCCAGCGCCAGGGCCTCGCGGAGCGTCGTCTGCCCGTTGCTGAAGTCGACCGGGCCGTCCAGCAGAGAATCGACGGTGATTACGGCCAGCA
>SKKK01000324.1 GCA_007121535.1 Planctomycetaceae bacterium
AACCCCGGGGGGTTTGGGGGGCTGGCCCCCCATTCACAGAAAAAACAGCCGAAGGTCCTTGGTCTTTTTACTCACTAACTCCAACACATCGAAACTCAACGTCCCGCTGAACCAATACAACAGGAATGGTAACGTGGGTCTCCCAATCATGGTTTTTTGGCGGCGGTCCCGTTACCGCCGCCGTTATTCCTGTCATGCAAACGCCATCGACGTCAACTACGATCTTTCACCTTGAGATGCTCGATAGGAATGCGTTCTGCCCCAAAACGGCACCGCCGAACTTTGAAGTTGCAATGGTTGCCCCCGCCGATCCCGACCTGAACCGCAGATTCTATCGAATGGTGGGGGCGTCATGGAATTGGACCGATCGATTGAAATGGTCGGATGACGATTGGCATCGCTATGTGCATCGCGACGCACTTACGTCGTGGGTAGGTCGAATCGGTGACCAACCGACGGGCTATTTTGAACTCGAATGCCAGCAAGACGGCAATGTTGAAATCGCCTATTTTGGGCTATTGCCCGAATTCATCGGGCGCGGATTTGGTGGAGCTTTGCTTTCGGGCGCCATCGAACGCGCTTGGAATCTGCCTGATACTCGACGGGTGTGGGTCCACACCTGCACCGACGATCACAAGCACGCACTCGACAACTACCGTAAACGCGGATTTGAAGTCTTCAAGACGGAGCATCTCTATAAGCAGGAATAACCGGTATATGGCCTCTTCTGTCAAGTGAACATACGGATAGCGCTCCGCATTTTTTCCCTTTTTTCTTGGCAGGCTTTACGGTTTCAGGCTCCCGAGAGGTTCGATCCTGACAGGCTGCGATTGGCTAGGTCGAGTCCCGCTTGATGGAAGCTCATGAAGTGCAGCTTCTTTCGACGATGGTTTCCTCCACGCCCATCGCTTCACTTTGGGCGTGGTACACCCCACCGCCGTTGACCGCTTCGTCCTGCTCGCTGTGTCGCCCGGACTTCCGAAGTCGGAATGACAGAAAAATGTTATGACAGAAAAACGGCCCCTGGATCCCCTGGGCTGTCCCAATCTTTCTGTCATCTCCATTTTTCTGTCATTTGAAAACGAACCTGGGGTGGACCATCGATCCCGCCGGCGTTTGTAATCTTACGGACCTCCTTCGGGCCACAGTCGACGCAAACGAACCGAACTTGCGGTTCGTCTCGCGGAGCCAACTCGTCAAGACGCTGGTTGGGCTGGATTTGTCCCGGCTGCGACTTCCGACATGGACCGCGAAAAGTTCTTGCCGTCGCTGCCGGAATGTGATAGGATGTCGTTCAATCGGCTGGGATCGGCAGGGCGACGGTCGTCCAGCCTCGAACTGGCTGGTGGCCGATGGACGCAACCCACGAACCAACGGATGGGTCGAAGCGGCGGGATTTTCGAGTGGGCGATCGGTCTGGCGACGGTTGGTCATCCTGGTCGTTCGCCAAATCGGCTCAGCTGGCATGAGACTCTGAACATGCAACCAAGACACCCACAACAGTACATCAGCGTCCTGGCAGCCTTATTCGTTGGCTGTTCGCTCTCTTAAGATAGAGCTTATGACGACGGCTGGGCGGCGTGGCCTGCGCGGGCGGCACGCAAACGGCGCAGCAATTGGCCCGGATCGTTTTCCATCAGATAGATCGTGCCGCGCCAGACGACTTCCTGGCCCGGGTCCAACGACACGCCTCCGGCGGGGCCGGCGTGCAGGCAGGGGATGCGCGAGTTCCACATGATCATCGCCGCCGTGTCTCAGTGTACGGCCGCCAGACGCGCGGCGTCTTAGTCCTCCGACGCGTCGAATCGCTCGCGCACCAGCTTTCTCACGGGCTCGTCCACGAACCGCTCGACCGCCTCGCGCGATAGCGGCGCCGGATGCAGGCGGCTTTCGCCCCACAACTCCAGAGTGCTGGTCCGAGAAGCATGGTCGGGCCGTTCGGATTGGCCGATGGGCAGGATGCCCTGCGCCAGGTCCGGATCGTGAAGCGGCACCCATTGTGTGTAGGCTTGGGCCGTTTGGCACCCGATCGTACCTCCGTCCAGGCACGTCAGCGAAGGCACGGCCAACGCTTCCGCGCGGTCCGGCGTCGGGAAACCATGCAGGCTCTCATAATACTCCAATCGCCGCTTTCGCACGGCCTCTCGTGCGCCAGCATTCCAGGTGGCCGGGTCGCGACCGTACATCTGCTGTGCCGATCGCCAGGCCGCGGACAGCGACTGGTCGATGAAATGTTGTTCCAGCCGAGACAATTCGGCGTGCGGGTCTTGATCCAAGCGAGCGGTCACGGTCTTGAGGAAATGAGCCAGCCCGGACTCGCCGCCCCCGTAAATTATCGACAGATCGGTCGTGCCGACGCGAAAGAACGTATTCAGCTCGATGGCCAGTTCGGCGCTCGGTTCGCTAAGCGACACGGATGCTCCCGCATGATACCAGGGTTCCAGATGCGTCAGTGCATGGCGCGCGTCTTGCGAAATTTCGCGCCCCAGCGTATCGCGCAGATGCAGACCCAGCCGTACGATATCCCGCCGAGCCGGGTTGACCGCATCGAAATGGATCGCCAACACATCCTCCGGAGTAAACGTCTCCTTTGATTCGAATCGCTCGCGCAAGCGCCAGGAACGCAGGGTGTCGCCGCCCGCGCCGGTCATCGCGCCCACCGGCAACGGATACCACGACTCGATCGGCCGATGATTGCCGCTGAAGAGATAACCGTCAGCAGGATCGATCACGCCGGGCGCCAGATCGTAAGGCAGGATCGTCTGCCAATCCTCGTCCGACCGTTGGCCCGGCTGCGCCACGCGCCCCTGGCTGGGATCATGCCGAGAGCGAACGGGGAAAGCGCCCACGGCGCGGTAACCGATGCTGCCTTGGCGATCGCCAAAGATCATGTTGGCGCTGGGAAACCGCCAGCCGGCCAGGGCGGCATCAAACTCGGCGACGTTTTCGGCTCGCATCATGGCCACCGCGGCCTGGATCGTCTCGCGGCCCGGCTCGCAGATCGGAATCCGTTTCAAGGCGACTTCCGGATCGCCCGGAGCCGGGAAGCAGAAAGCGGTCGCGACGGGCCCCAGATGCGTTTCGCGAACGGTCCATTCCACCGGTTGGCCGCCCTTGACGCGGATGGTTTCGCGATGCACGGTCATCGCTTGCCACTGTCCGTCGAAACGGTACTGGTCGGGGCGAGACGCATCCGTGTCGAGCTTGAACAGATCGGCCTGATCGGCACCCAATGCCGTCGCGCCCCAAGCCACCCGATCCGTGAACCCGATTAAGATGACGGGACTGCCTGCCACTCCCACGCCTCTGGCGTTGAACGTCGCACCTTGTATGTGAAACTGATACAATAGCGATGGATTGCGTACCGGCGTTTGCGGGTCGCTGACCAGCACGGCGGAACCCGTCGTGGTGCGTCGCCCGCCGACAACCCAGGCGTGGCTGAAGTTCGGGCCTTCTGCACCGGGCGACTCGCCAAGATCCAAACCGTACTGGCGGGCATAGCGCAGCACCCGCTCGATCCACTCCGTGGACAAGTCGCTTCGCTTGACGATCGCCGCGGCATCGTCGTGCGGAAGCGGGGTCAGCTCGTCAGACGCGTCGGGTGGCGCGGGGCGGCGTGTTTCGTCCCTTGCGGGCGATTGCCCGCGTTCACCTCGGTCAGTTTTCGGAGCGGGGTCCTTCGCTCGGCCTGCGATCAAATCTCGTGTACCGTCGGTGCCGAAGAACTGGGCCAGGTTCCACCATGACGCCAGGCAGTCGGCGGGAGTCCAGGGTTCGGGCTCGAGTCCCAGCCGGGCGAACATTGGGTGCAGATCCTCGCGATGGTCGCGGAAATAGGCATTCACACCGTCGGAGTAGGCTTGCAACAAATCTCGCGTCTCGTCGTCCAGATTGTCGACCGTGCGCTGCGCGGCGCGATAGAACCCGAAGGTGCGCATCTTCCGATCGTGATCCACCGACGTGTCGTTACGTTGCAGATGTCCCACCTGGCCGATCACCTCGGCCAGCCGTCCTTGAATCATGCGCAGCGAATAGTGCATTTGAAACGCACGATCCTCGGCGGTGGCGTAGCCCAAACCATAGAAGGCCCCTGCGTCCGTGTCGGCGAACACGTGCGGAATCCCCCACTTGTCCCGCAGGATCTCGATGTCTCCGTCAGACGCATTGGCCGTCGGCAGGGCGATCGAGGCAAATACGATCAGCAATCGTATCCAATTCTTCATCGAATTCTCCCGGTTCTTGTAGCCACTTCGGATGACGGTCAGATCGGTGGTGGAAGACAGGCTGCGTGGTCAATGGAAAAATCCGAGGTAGCCGAACAAGACTCCGAGCAGCCCTGCTATGTACGGAAACCACAAGAGCATCGCGCCATTGAAGAACGCCAGGGAATACCTTTCGAGCCGTTGCGGCACGGCGATGATCAGCACGCCCTTGATCAATGCCAACCAGCCCAGGATCGTGATCAAGACAGGCCAATTGCCGACCCAGACATTGTGGTAGTTCACAATGATCATTCCCACGATGGTCGCCGTGAATCCCATCAAGTAGGTCAGCGTAGCGTTCTTGAACATGTCTTCGGCGACCCGGCGGTATTGGTCTCGATTGATAACGGCGCCTGCGGCAGCCGACAGATAGATCACTGAGATGATTCTGGCGATCAGCACTGATAGTTCCATGTTTCAGCCCCGCTACGTTGTATCCTGCAATGGCGGTCAAACAATCGACGTCGTGGCTTGGTGCGGTCCGTCCGAACCTTCCGGCATCCATTATGGAGCAACGCTCCAGGCCTCTATTGTATGAAATCGGGACAGCGAGTGTCCACGGCTGAAGTGACAACCGTCAAACGCGTAAAAGCACCCGGCCAGACGTTCCTTGATGGAAGCGGGCGAAAGGAACACCAGGAGACAGCGACAATCGAACTCAAGATCAAACTCCCCCCCGGAGACACGTGTTGACAATGGACTCCAGTGGTGTTTTAATCGATGTTTTCATTACTCATGTTTCCCCTGCTGACTGGCGACTGAGCCGACCTAATTCGGAGTATGGGGTTGTTTGGATCGTTAACGCTGTTCCACCTGAGGGCGGATCATGACTTGGCCGCAGGCGCCTGACTACGTCGAAGTTGTCCAAAACTTAGCGTTGGCTGTTCGCGATGACGATTTGCAACGAGCGATCGTGGTCAATAATTCGCTGGGTTTACCGTCGACTCGTTGCGGCAGTTTTGCGACGGTTTTTCATTTGCGTAGCCCAGACCACAAGGCTCAGTGGGCTCTGAAATGTTTCACAAGACAAGTTGCTGATCTTCGACGGCGTTATGACGCAATAGGAAGCCACCTTAAGTCGCATGCCAGGCTACCTTTTTTAGTGGGTTTTCAGTGTCTTGAAGAGGGTATCCTGGTTCGTGGCCGATGGTATTCTGTGCTGAAAATGGATTGGGTGGAAGGATTACGGCTGGACGACTTCCTGGATGACTGCCTGAAAAGAAACAGCTTCACAGCTCGGTTGCAAACGCTCAGTCGGATGTGGGTACGTTTGGCACGAATGCTCCGCGAGGCTCAGGTCGGGCATGGTGATTTGCAGCATGGAAACGTGATTCTGGTTCCACTCCCGGAACGAAACGGTGTTCAACTCAAGTTGATAGACTACGATGGGATGTTCGTACCGGCTCTGGAAGACCAGTCCCCGGGAGAAATCGGCCATCCGGCCTTCCAGCATCCGCAGCGTTCGGTGTCGAACAATTACGGTCTGGAGGTGGATCACTTTTCCCATTTGCTGATCTACTGGACGCTCCGTTGCTTAAGCATTGGTGGTCGCGAATTATGGGAACGTTATCGAGGTGACGACCGGTTACTGATCGACCAGCAGGATCTTTGCGACCCTGACGGGTCTCGCATATTACGCGAATTGTGGAGGTTTTCCGATCCTGACATTCACAGCTTGACGGGGCACTTGATTTTGGCTGTCAAATCGCCATTGGATCGAGTTCCGGCACTGAGCCAATTGGTCAGCCAATCGAAGATCGCAACTTTAAGCAGTCAACAGCAGCAGCAGATCGACCGGTGGTTCGAGGGGCAAACGATCGTTCGCAACGGGCAATCACTGGTCTCGGGTCAAGGCACGAACGCGAAGCTAACGGACTCAGCGACGGAGGCATCGGCTGCGTCGGCCAAGCGTCTGCGGCAGGGCGAGCGGCACCGTCGCCGTTCGCAGGTTTCCGGATCGGCGGGAACCCACGAACAACGTCTGCTGGCATGGATGCAGACGGGTACGAAGCCCGCAGATCATTACGAACTGCTGGGACTGGCACGCTGCCATCCACGACGCCAGGACTTACTGGCTGCGGTACGAGAATGCAATCGAGTACTTCATGAATGCCAGAATCACCAGGATGCGGAGCGGGCGGAACGTGCGATCCGATTGCAGAGACAGGTTGCCGATGCCTTGAACGTGTTCTCGGATGATGCTCGGTGGCAGCAGTACAACGTTGAATTGGTCGAGCGGTGGCGGGATCAGTATGCGGCAAAGCACGGCCGCGACCCGGCGCACTGGCGGCCCGAAGGGCTCCGGCGCTGGTTGGCGATGCGGATGGTCCATCCTGCCCGATTGGATGAAATCGCTGGCTGGATGCGGCAGCCCAGCACGACGGAAGAACCGTTGCCAGCGGAAGAACCGGTCAAGCCGGATGCCGGCCCGGTTCGACCGACCAGTTTCCGCAACGCGGCCTTTCCCAGGGCGAAGACCGTTCGCGAACCCAAGAAACGGTCTGGTGCCAAGCGTACGCGTTCCCGCCGTAAGTCGTCAGCGGAAGCGGCGAACGATGGATCAGAAAAGACCACAAGAACCTCAACTCCCCGGCCAAGCTCGGCGAGCGGATCGCATCCTGTGCCAGGGCAACGGCCTCCGCCGGCGCGCGTGCCGACTCGAGTGCCTGCCGGTCGGTCAAGACAGGCTGGTGGTGGTTGGATCTGGTGGATGGTTGGATCGGTGGCGGTTTCGATCCTGGTGGGAATCTTGGCGGCGCTGAGCCTGTTGGCTTGGTTGTTTTGGTAGGGGGCATCATGGCGAGGAGCGACAACATGGCTGCTGGCGGGAAGATACTTGGCGTTCCCTTGCGTCCCCGGATCACCTGTCCGCACTGCTGGAAGGAGTTTCCTCCGCACGAGCTGCTGTGGGTTGCGGCGCATTCGGAACTGCGTGGCGACCCGCGGCTGGGCCAGGACGAGCAGATCCGATTCTTGCCCTCGCGGTTCACGGCCGATGGCAAGGCGATCGATGTGCAGGGCGAGACCTGCAAGGATCTGGCCTGTCCACAATGTCATTTGTCGGTCGCTTGGGCGCTGCTGGAGACCCAGCCTTTGTTCCTGTCGATCCTGGGCGCCCCCGGCTCGGGCAAGTCGTACTTCCTGGCATCGATGACTTGGCAGTTGCGGCAGACGCTGCGGGACCGCTTCGCGGTGAACTTCACCGACGCCGACCCCTTGAACAACCAGGTGCTCAGCGAATACGAGGAGCGTTTGTTCCTGAACCCGCAGGAGGATCAGTTGGTCTACCTGCCAAAGACGGAGTTGGAAGGCCAGTTGTACCAGTCGGTGGTATACGGCGAGCGCCGGATTTGGTACCCGAGGCCCTTTGTGTTCTCGCTCCAGCCTCTGGAGGATCACATCGACTATGACAAACGTCGCTTGTTGAGCCGCACGCTCTGTCTCTACGACAATGCGGGTGAACACTTCTTGCCGGGCGGTGAGACGTCGAACAGCCCCTCGAAGCACCTGGCGTTGTCGGAGGCCTTGTTTTTCTTGTTCGATCCCACGCAGCACCCCAAATTTCGTGCCCGCTGCAAGGGGCACAGTTCCGACCCGCAGATGGGCGAGCACGGCTGGAGCCACCGGCAGGATCAGGTCTTGCTGGAAGCAGCCAACCGAGTTCGAACGCATACCGGTGCTTCGTCCAGCGACAAGCTGCGTCAGCCTTTGGTGGTGATCGTCACCAAGTACGACGCGTGGCGTTCGCTCGCACCGAATCTGCAGCTCGATTTGAATCAAATCGTGCGGCGAGCCGGGAAGACCATGTCGGCCCTGGACAGCCGCGTGTTACAGACCGTATCGAACATGGTCCGCGAATTGTTGAACAAGTATGCCCGCGAGCTGGTTACGGCAGCCGAAGGGTTTGCCGAGGAGGCCGTCTATATTCCGGTCAGCGCTCTGGGCAGGGGGCCGGAGATCATCGACAGCAGCGGCATGTTGGGAGTCCGGCCTCGCGATATCCGTCCCATCTGGTCGGAGGTCCCGTTGCTGTTCGCCTTGAACCGCTGCACCAAAGGCCTGATTCGCGTCGGGATCTCACGCTCGGGGCCATCTTCCGCCGACCACGAATCGGGGGCTTCAGCAAGCCCCGATCAAGACCAGGAGAACGTCTTTCCCCGGCTGAAGGAGACGGGTACATGAGTCATGATCTTCTGTATACATCCGCCCCCCAGGGTTTGAAGCCGGGCAGCCGCGGGTTCTGCACGGTGGCAAGCACGGCAGGCATGTCCAAGAACCTGACCGAACGCTTGGAATCGTTCAGCGGATATCGCCATGCGTTCATGGCGCACGAAGCCGGTGCCGGCCAGAACCCGGTCAACTATGCGCACTACCACACCACGGTCGGCGGCCGGAAGTACCACATCCTGTCCCGCATCGCGGACGCCGGTCTGGATTACACTCAACGAAGCAACAAGCTGGCGCATCACGTGGCGTTGGAGCCTGGCGAAGTGGCTGGGGCGCCAGGCGGTCCGGCCTGGGTGATGGCTGCCGAGGGTTTTTTCGTCGAGCGTTGGGACGGCCAGGTCCGCACGCTGGCCTCCGGCAGCCAACCAGTGCGCAGCGACCGGCCCGCGGGGGTCTGCCAGCGCTGGAAGGAATTGACGGGCGACGCCGGGTGGGGCGGCGTGCTGGCCGAATCCGGGTTGCGCAAAGGCGGTGTCATGTCGGCGATTTTCCCCGCCGGGACACCCGTCTTGGAGCTGGTCGTCGAGTCGTTGGCGCTCGTACCGCCGGAGCGCCGTTGGCAGGTTACGTTCAGCACCTATTTCACCAGGGCGCCGGCCGGCGTCGATTGCCAATGGCGGTTCTTGCTGGACGGCACGCCGGAGGCTGCGGCGTTGCGCCGCGACGTGCGGGCGACGGTGATCGATCTGTGTCAGCCGCTGGGCCGGGCCCCGGGCGGCGAGTTGGTCGAGTTGGCTCGGACCGGTGTGCCGACCACGCGCCCCGAGTCCCACGGCGCAGCCCCGGCACAGCGAGTCGCCGCCGCTCCGCCACGCACGCCGTCCGGTCCACCGGCTCGCGGCGGTGTTACGGGCGATGTGCGTCTGGCTCCTCCGATGCTTCCGCCTTCCACGGTGGCCGACAGTCCCGCCCCGCCCCCCGATTGGCTGTCCTCCAGCCGTTCTGCCTCGAGCCGCTGGCTGCTGTTCGGCGCCGGCGCCATCTCCTTGATCGCCCTGGGACTCATCCTGGGCGCTCTATTATTCAGTGGCCGCGAAGCCGTTCCACCCGTGGAAATCGCGGAAGCTCCGGCGACGCCGGAACCGCCCGAGATGCTACCCGACGAAATTGAAGATGATCCGATCGACGAAGGGGTAGCGGAAGAGGGGCCGCGTGAGGAAATTCACGAGTTGCCCGTGGTCCAGCCGGAACCGGAGGAACAGGAACCTGACGAACCGGAGGAGAAACAACCACCGCCGGAACCGTTCCAAGACATCCTACAGCAGGAAAACCGCTTGCGTCTACCGCCGCTGACGGTTACCGAGGGAGTGGGCGCTTTCGCGAACCCACGTCCGAACACGAAAGTGGTGGAACTGGCCAGGATCGATGTCAAGGACAACGCCGACCTGGACCTGCAGTTGGGCGGCACCGAATTCCAGCCGCGGCGCGACCAAGATAAATACGCCATAAGGATCGTGGATACGGACAGCGAGCGTCGCTGGGAGGTCACGACCGAGCGCCCGACCGCGATAGGTGGTTCGACGGAGATCGAAGAAATCGCGACGTTTTCGTTGCAAGACGGTGCGTTGCGTTTTCAATGGCAGACCACGGAACCGCCTTTCCGCTTGGCATTTTGCACGCTCACCCTGACCGCCTACGACCGTTTCGAAACATGTCACTTCGAATGGATGTCCGATGCGGTGCCCAGCATCCAACTGAGAAACGAAGCGATGGTGCGGTACGATTTGCCGGGCATCTCTCGGTTTGCTTTGCGGTCGGATGATGAAGTCTTTCTGGAATTGAGATTCGCGGGAATTCCAGAAGCTGGTTTTGGCAACAATGAAACCAGGTTGACCTTGCACGAGAATCAGACAGCGGTCCGCATTCCACTGAAGTCCTATTATGCACAAAGCGGACATCCGGATGTGTCGATGAGCCTGACCCTCAAGAACGAAGGCGATGCAGCGTATATCAAAACGCTTTGGCTAGAAAGTATGCTGGAGGGACCTGCACCGAAGCTTTACGTAACGGAGGGAGGATCGGACGACGCGAACACACACACACTTAAGAGACAGGAAGCAAAGATTCCGCTAAGTGATGCTGGAATTGAGAAGCACTTTGGCCAGGAGCGAGAAGAGGTAGCCGGACGTGGCAAGAGAGGTATGAAGGCCTTCGGAAGTGATTCCAGGTGGGGCAAAGAACCACTGGAGCTTCGTCGCTTGGTAGCGGGAAGGTTTTCGGACTTGGAGAGAGAGATTGCACGGCTTGAGGCACAATTGAAGATCCTGGATGACGCTCACGCTCAACTTCAAAAATTTCTCTTGGAGAATCCCGACCCGGAAGCACAAGCGGACTTGAGAGAAAGAATGCAGGAAAATCGGCGACAGGCAAACGAACCGGCTGCTCGACTACACAAATTGCATACCGAGAGGAAGGGCCTGACAGACAAAGAACCTGAGATTGTAACCGTGTACAAGCGTCATCGGTTGTTCGAACGAACCCACGTTCAACTCGCAAGAATGCATCTCTTTTTGGAGGATTACCAAAATGAATTGACGATCTGGCGTGACGCGATGGAACGCTTTGTCAGGGATCTACGCAATAACGGGCGGCTGGACTATCGGCTGTACGTAAACGTCGAAGGCCGTGAAATCGATCTGCTGATCACCGAAGGGTTTCCGGACCGGGCATCCGATCAGACCGCCGCGGACTGAACTGCATCGGCGTACGGCCGCGGATCGACAGGGGCAAAGACGCGATGAATTCGAAAGACCAATCGAATGCCAAGGGATCGACGGGTGGGAGGCGTCCGCCGAAGCCGCCCCCGGTTCCCCGTGAGTTGAAATCGTCCGGCCATCCGCCGCTGCCGGAGGCCGGGCCCCCGAAGTGGATGATCGGCATCGTCTCGGTCGCCGCGGGATTCGCGGCGCTGATCTGCGTGGTGGTCGTGGTCCTGGCCATCTCGATCATGAAAACGTCCGAAGTGCCGCCGGTGCAGATCGCACAGGATGATGGGTTTGACCCGCCAGCGCCGTCCGACCCGTCCGACCCGTCCGACCCGTCCGACCCGTCCGACCCGTCCGACCCGTCCGACCCGTCCGATCCGTCCGATCTGTCCGATCTGTCCGATCTGTCCGATCTGTCCGATCCGTCCGATCCGTCCGATCTGTCCGATCTGTCCGATCCGTCCGATCCGTCCGATCCGTCCGATCTGTCCGATCTGTCTGATCCGCCCGATCGCCCTGATCCGCTCCCGCCGGTGGATCCCTTCTTGGATATCCGCGACCGTCAGAACCGGTTGCGTCTGCCACCGTTGATGGTGACGGAGGGACTTGGTGCGTTCGCCCGGCAGCGGTTGAATTCGGCGACCGTGGAACTCGCCCGATTGCATGTCCAGGATTCCCAAGCCTGTGAGTTGAACCTCTTCGGCAAGGAATTCGAGCCTTGGGGCGGACGGCGGCATACGATCGTCATGGCGGACCAGGACGATGTGCGGCGATGGGAGGTCATCTCCGAGGCAGCGACCGCCATCGGGACGCAACAGTCAACAAAGGTCGCCACGTTCACGCTGAAGGACGGCGTGCTGCGGTTCAACTGGAACACAAAACAACCGCCGCTCCGCTTGGCCTTTTGCTTGCTCGACATCACGGTGGATGGCCGGACGGAGACCTGCACGTTTGAAACGGATGTCAGGACCGTGCCCACGTTCGCCTCTTGGGAAGAAGCCGCCGGGCGCATTGCCTTGTTCGACGCAGATGGCCTGGACCTGCGGCCGAACGACGATCTGGAGGTGCAACTGAAGCTGTACGACGCGAACGGCACAGGATTGGCAGATCAAACGGTTCGTTTGACGCGAGACGATCCGAGCACTACGATCCAGATCGCGGTGCCGTCCTTTGCGCCGGACGGCCCGGACCTGGAAGCCGACATGGAACTGAGTGTGACCTACGAGGAAGCTGCCGACTCCATCACGCAAGTGTGGCTCAGCAGCCGACTGGCCGTTGAAGCTCCGGTGCTGAATCGGAACGGCCGGAGATCGAAGACGCCATGGAGCCATGAGGAATGGAGCCGAGGATCGTTGGAGTTGGAATTGACTGCCCAGGCGATCAACCGCCACCGGAACGAACATGTCAGGCGGGTTGACGACCATTTGAAAAAGCTGACAACGCTCGTCTCCCGCTCTTCAAGCTTCAGGGATCTTCCAAGGTGGGTGAAAGAACAACCCGAACGAAGAGCGGCTGCATTGGAGTATGCCGAACTGCAGGCGAAGTCGCCACAATTGCCGATGGAATCGCGGGAATCCCGCTCGGCGAGGCGGCCGTTGAACGAGGAGGACGAACAGTCCTCGAGCGAACCCCAAGACAGTTCGAGTGAATTCCAAGACCGGCTCGCCCGCTTAGCGGTTCAACACCCGCAAGCCAGTGCGATCTTCAGAAGGTACCGGCTGGATCAAACCGAGAATTATGAGATCGCAAGGACCCATGATCTGTTTGCGGATTTCGTGCGGGAAGTCGACCTGTGGGCAAAGACGATGAATCGGTTCCTGGCGTACTGGCACGAGGCGGGGCGTTTGGATTACCGGTTGTACTTGAATGTCGACGACCGGGAGATCGATTTGTTGGTCACGGAGGGGTTTCGAGGCGAGCCGTAGATACATCGGGTAAAGGTTAAACGATGCAGCCATACGAACAAATTGTCGAGGATATCCTGACCATTCTGACGGCCGACGCGGATCCTTCGGAAGACGCCTTGCGGGATGTGGACACCCGTTATGCGGATGCGGTCAACGAGTTGAACGAACGGTTGGTCACTTGTGATCGGCTGCTGCACAAGGGGCATCGTGCCGAGGCGATTCAGGAATGCGACCGGCATCCGAATCTTCTGGATGCGATCGCCGTGCTGGACTTTCCCGAAGCGGCTCAGTGGGGTGAATACGTTCGGCAGTTCGGGCTGGCCGCTCCCCCCGCACTGCGCGCAGAGATCGCGGTGGAACTGAACGATGCCTACACCATGGAGGCCAAGTTGGGCGACGTTCTGCAGCAGCACCGAACGCTGGCGCTGGCACGTGCGCCGTTGAGCCCGCGGCTGAAAGTGCTGCGGCAGATCGCCCGTCAGGATTCTGGAAATCCGATCTGGCAGGAAGACGTGCGGAACTGGGAACGTGTGCGGGTCGGCCAGTTGTCCGGGGAAGCAGAACAGGCGGTGGCCCGCAACGATCTGGCATCGATCACCCAATTGGAAAAAGAGGTCCGCACGACGCAATGGCTGGAGCCGCCCCCGGCCGCCGTCGCCAAGCGCATCGGCGACGCGCATCGGCAGATTCGCGCGAAACACGCGCGACGTCAATTGGAAACGTTAGAAAAAGAGTTGACCGAAGCCTACGCAGATTTCGACGTTTTCCGGGCTCGGAATGTCCGCAAGCAATGGCAGACCCACGCGCCGATCGGTATCGCGCGGGATGACGATCCGCTGCTGGAATTGGTCAGCCCTGCCCTCCAATGGCTGGAGGAACAAGACCGATTGGACCAAGAGCAGCAGGAGTACGAGGCCGCACTAGCGGCACTTGAGTCGGGGCTGGACCAGCAGGCGCCGCGTCACGAACTTCAGCGGCTGGCCCATGCCGTCATGCGATTCGAAGGGGGATTGCCCGAGTCGCTGGAGAAAAGATTGCAGGAACAATTCGCCGCGTTCGATAAAGCCGCGAGTCGCAGGACGGCCTTTATCCTGACCTCGATTGTATTGTCCATGCTGTTGATCGCTGCCGCGACCGTATGGGGAATTCGAGCACAAGCTCGCGCAAGCCGTTTGGACGGCCATCATGCCAATCTGACCCGGTTGATCGACAACAGGATGCTGCCCGAGGCGCGTTCCTACGCGGACGAACTGGCGCGGAACGAGCCGTCCCTGTTCGAAGAGCCGAAGATCCAGGACTTGGTAAAGTCTCTCGAGACCGCGACGCAGGCCGAACAGGCGCGTCGCGACCGCCTTGACCAGTTGCTGGCGGGCGCCCACGACGACGGTCAGACCTGGGCAGGGTATCCACAGGCCTGGCGTCAACTGCGCAATGCGGAAGAATTGGTGGAAAGGGCTCCTGCGCACCTGCAGGATGCGGAAAGAAGAGAGTTGGAGGTGGTACGCAACGAGGTGGAGTCGCGGCGCCAGCAGCTCCAGGACGAAATCAACGAGAATTGGCTGGTCGCTTTTCGAACTTGGGAGCAACAACGTGCAGCACTGGACCGATCGGATTTGGACGCCATCCAGCAACTGCTCCGCGAGGGCGAGGCGCTGGCGAAACGTCCCCACGTGGAAGCGGTGCATCGAAACCAGATTCAGCCCAGGCTGGAAGGGCTGAAGAAGGATTACGAGAATCAGATGGCGACGCAGACCGAAGCCCAACTGGTCGGCCGGATCAAGGAATCCCTGGACGACCGGGACAAGTACGTTCGCAGCTTGGAAGCCTACGTCGATAGATTCGGACATACGCAACGCGCCGCCGACTTCGGACGCGTGGTGGAAGACGAATCTGGCTTTTGGGACGGGATCGAGGCTTGGGAGCAGTTCAGCGATCGCTGGGCGACGCTGAAAGTCCAATCGCTCACCCCGATACAGGCCGGCGAACGCATCGAGGAAGCCGAGTCCCTGCTGGAGAAGCATCCCGGATACCCCGCCGTCGAGACGGTTCAGAAGATGATCGAGTACCTGGCGCCGATCCGTGCACGCCTGGGCCCGGATGGCAACCCCATCGCCGACCAGTTACTTCCGACGGTCGGCGATTCAGTGCTGGTCCGCGACACCTTCATGGTCCTGCGCCAGCGGGCTGGCAAAGTACCGATCCGGTACTACTTTCGCGGCGAAGAACCCAGAGTCGGTTGGAAGAGCCTACGAGTGGAACACCTGATCTATTTGCAGAGCGACGAGATCCGCGTCGTGGATATTCCCCTTGAAGAGGTCGGAAACCCGAAGGATGAGGATGGTGAAGCTTACGATTGGACCTCGCCTCAGCAGAAATTCCTCGATGTCCTCACGCAGCGCATTCGGGAATTGAGGAACGCCACGTCCACTTGGGAATCCGTCTTTTTTCGGATCATCCAATATCTGTACGAAGATCCGCTGATGGACCCTGTTTTGAAAGTCCAATTGCTCACGTTGATCTTACCTACGGCCTGTGACGGCAGTTACGCGATCGAGCAGGCGTTCGGGGCGTGGAGAGATAGCGTCCAGGCAGCGGCCGCCGACAGAACCGTCAACTTTGCAGCCGACTGGGTGGACCCGGACGATGCCTCGGCAAATCGGGCAAGAACGGCGGCTCAGACGCTGCTCGACAACCTGGAATCGATGCAGCGAGCCAGTGCGCGGGCAGAGCAAGCCTGGAAAGAGATGGCGACGCCCCGGGCTTGGCCACGTTACCAATGGATTGGTTGTCTGCTGCAAGAGAGTGCAAGTAACTGGACCTGTGTCCTGAGACCGCAATCCAAAGGCCTTTCCGGGAATCTTTATGTGGTCTACCCGGGTGAGGACGCGGCTCCGGTCTTTACTCGCATCGGCCGTCTGGCTGATGATCGCGTGACGCTGGCTGGTACAACCGATCAAGTCGAGGGGCGGCCAGTTTTCGTCCGAATGGGTCCGTAGACGGGCGGTCGAGTCATGATTATGCTGAGCGTCATGCTCCTGAAGCGAATCTCGATCCCACGAGGGAGTTTTCACCGTGCCATCACAATATTACATCCGCACTCGGGGCGTCGTCCGCGGACCTTTCCCGCCCGAAAAGCTCAAAGAACTGGCTCGTCGCGGTCAATTCAGCCGCGCGTACCATGTCTCGACCGACGGCGAGAACTGGGAACCCGCAGCCGATCATCCTGAGCTGTTGCCCAATGCCATCGCCGTCAAGATTCGCAAGCAGCCGGTCGAGACCGATTCGGAGGACAGCGCTTATGACTTGGCCGAACCGCCGTCTCGAGACGTACGAGCCACCGCGTCGACCGCCACCGCCGAAAAATCGTCCCACAGCGAAAACTGGTACTTTGCCACAGGTGGACAGGAGTCAGGACCGGTGTCGTTTGCGGAACTCAGGCGCTTGGTGCTTCGGGGTGAAGTACATTACAACGATCCCGTATGGACCGAAGGGATGACCGATTGGATCGAGGCGCTGAGCGTGCCTGAATTGTTCGCCGAGCCCACCCCGGAGGAATCGGCCGCCATTGCGGCGAGCCATCCGGTGGAAGATGCGGCGCCGCTTCCTGGCGCTACGTCGCCGCTGGCGATCGCCAGTCTGATCAGCGGGATCCTGGGCCTGACGATCTGTGGTGGCGTGGGCAGCATCGCCGCAGTGATTCTCGGACATATGGCCGTAGGTCGCATCCAAGCCGGCGGGGATACACTCGGAGGTCGCGGTTTGGCCAAGGCAGGGCTGATCCTGGGCTACGTCGGGATCGGAATTTTCGTGCTGGCCCTGATGTTCGGGCTGGGAATCCTCGCCATGGGAGTCTTCAGTGGGATCGCCGAGTAAGCGATCGGGCAACGATTCGTTCTTCAGTCGTCGGATAGAATGAAGTTCTCTTCGTCGCCTTCATCCGGTGGACTTGATGGTTCGTCCGGATAGACAAGGGACAGCGGGGGTGACTGGGCCAGCAGACCTCGTTCTCGTTCGACGTCTTCGGCACGTAAACCGTTGGGAACTTCCAACTCGAGCTGTAGCTGCTGCCCCGTCTTGCAGTACACCGCTCGAACGTGAAGTCTGCCCATTTCATCGAATTGCATGATGACCTCGACCGGCTGGCCGGAGGGCTCGCCCATCGGAAAACCCTCGATCCGTCCACGTGCCATGACCTCCGCTCGTTCGATATCCTCCGTATCTCCTTGGGTCACAACGATCCGGATATGCGTGCCGCGTGCCTTGGTTGCGGCAGTGAGGAAACGCCGAGTGACCTGGACGGGAACGGGGCTGTTCCTGGGGATCAGCACCGTGTTTCGCCAAGTCCCATCCGACACGGTGCGCACCCCGACTCCGTGAGCGGTGACGAAACGAACCCGGGGCAGCAGGATGGAAGGTTGGGAATCATCGTCTTCGTCGCTGCCGTCCAACTCATCGCCGCCGTCCAACTCGTGCTGATCGTCCGGAACTTCATTGGCGTCGACGTTCGGTTCGTCCAAGGGAACGATGCGATATTCGGCCAGGGACGAACGCGGCGATCCGACACCTGTCGCAGACGTTGCTGTTGCTGCTGCTGATGATGATGGCAGCGGCACAGGTGTGGATGCCGCCAACGGTGGCGGCTGCTCTTGATGTTTCGGCTCCTCGATCGCAGGAGTCTCTCGGACCATTTGGGGCGCGCTTTCCGTTTCCAACTGGTAAGCATAGATGGCTGCCCCCATCGCTACGGCAGTCACCGGATGAACGCCCGTATCGGGATCGCGACCACTCAGATCCCGCAGCATTTTACGGACGCTGGGCATCTGCGTCGAACCGCCCACCAGCACGACGCGAGAAATCGACTCCCAAGAAAGCCCGGCATCCTCCAGGGCCATCTCGGTCGTCAATCGCGTGCTCTGTACCAGATGCGACGTCAGTTGCTCGAACTGCTCGCGCGTCATTTGGAACGTATGGCTACGATCCATGGCGTGGACGCGAATCGAAACGGACGAGATGCGGCTCAGGTTTCGCTTCAATCGCTCGCATTCCAGTTGCAGTTCCTGCGCGGCCTGAGGATCTTCGCGAAGGTCAACCCCCTGGATCCGGAGAAACTGCTCTGTCAGAAAATCGCCTAATGCGGCATCCCAGTCGCGCCCTCCCAAACGCCGGTTACCGCACGTGGCCAACTCGCAAATCTCGTCCGGACTAATGTGCACGATCGTTACGTCGAACGTCCCGCCCCCCAGATCGTAAACGACCACGTTTTGTGGATGCTCGCTACGGTACAGCCCGTACGCCAAAGTGGCTGCCATCGGCTCGTTCAGCATCCCGATCACTTCGAGCCCGGCGATGCGGCCAGCTTGTTCGGTGGCCCTCCGACGACGTTCGGTGAAATACGCTGGAACGGTGATCACTGCGCTGGAAATCGGCCCGATCAACGGCTGAGCTTCCTGAATCAAGTGCCGAAGAACAATCGCCGATAGACTTTCAGGGGTGTAACTGCGTCCCAAGAATGAAGCTTCGAAGGGATCGCCCATGTGAACCTTGACGAATTGAGCTACACGGTCTGCGGCCACTTTGGACTGTTGCAGCGCCAAATCGCCGACGACGATACCGCCATCCTCGAAATAGATCGCGCTGGGTGTCGCTGCTTGGCCCGACGCATCCGAGAACACCTGCGGTTGCAGTTGGGCATCCAAATAAGCCAGGGAAGAATACGTCGTCCCCAAATCAATGCCTACGCTCTCGCAACCTCGACGTTTCATTCACCTACCCACCAGCCATCGACCATCCGTTCGTCTCCCCGTCCACGAACATGCACGGGCGCCAGTCCACTCGTTCGTCCTGGAATCAGCACGCCGGCACTTCGATCTGGTATAGTGTAACGTCCCGAGGAATCTGTGCAATCAATGACAAAAGGCAGTTCGATGAATCGCGTGTCGCGGACGGATACCGGTTTGCGATTCTGATGCCAGGTTGACTTTTTGGGTCGATTCGCCTTGAATTACTACCATGAATTGCCTGGTTTTCGGTTGTTTTTGTTAAGAGACCGTAATAAAACCGCCCACGTAGGATGGCTCTCCGAGCCGTCAGGCGGTTTATTACGGCCTCTAAGGAGAGGTCGTGGCTGCGGAATCGGGTGTTTGGGGCATCGATATCGGCCACTGTGCGCTGAAGGCGCTGCGGTGCGAGTACGACGCGGGTCGTCGAAAACCGCGGATCATATCGTTCGACTACATCGAATACCCGAAGATCCTGAGTCAACCGGACGCGAATCCGGAGCAGTTGGTTCGCGAGGCGCTGGCGAAGTTCCTGGCCCGCAATCAAGTCGGTCGTCACCGCGTGGCCGTTTCGGTGCCGGGCCAAAACGGCTTGGCTCGTTTTTTTCAATTCCCCCCGCTCGAAAAAAAGAAGGTCCCGCAGCGCGTTCTTTTCGAGGCCCGGCAGCAAATCCCATTCCCGTTGGACGAAGTGGTCTGGGACTTTCAGGTCATGGACGGTGCGAACGAACTCGATGGTTTTCTGCTCGATGCCGAGGTGGGGCTCTTCGCGATGAAGCGGGATCAGGTCGATCGGGCTTTGGCGCCGTTTCTCCGTTCGGATCTGGAGGTTCACCACATCCAGTTGGCTCCGCTGTGCGTGGTCAATTTCCTGGCAGATCATCTGCTGGCCGAAGTCTTGAAAGCAGGGGTTTTCGACGCGGATAACCCGCCCGATTCGTACGTGGTGTTGAACGTGGGAACGGACGCGACCGACTTGATCATCACCAACGGTTTTCGTATTTGGCAACGCAGTATCCCGTTGGGAGGAAATCACTTTACCCACGAGGGCGAAGCCCCAGCGAAATCGGAAAAGCGATGCGATGTTAAAATGGGCAAACCAGCAAGCCCTTCCAAAAGGTACCATCTATCTTAATCGATAGAATGGTCTCTTTCTTGCCTTGAATGTTGGGCGGAATGAATTCCACCCTACGTAGCGCATGTCCCCTAGCCTGTGGTGGCGTCCGTCTTGGCGAAGCCGGGTTTCAGTGCTCTTTATGTGGCTGGCACGTATCGGTCTCCTTGGGGACTAGCCCCCCAGAATCAAGGCTTCTGGCAATTGCTCGGGCTTCGGCCTGAGGTAGGTGAAACGTTTCGATCAAAGACGACATTGCTGGGCAAGAGAAACGCAGTTAAAATTTAACATTAGTGTCGAATCAGCATTCGTGAATTGATTCGAACTGACTGCTGGGAACGAGCAACCGAGAACTTCCAGCACTCAACTGATTTTTCGCAGCAGAGCGACGTCATGACCGCCAGAATTATTGACCGGGGACGAGGGCCCGAAATCGAAGGAACGCGAATCACCGTGTATGACGTCATGGACTATTGGCGCAAAGGCTGGCAACACGACCAGATCGC
>SKKK01000638.1 GCA_007121535.1 Planctomycetaceae bacterium
GCGGCACGGCGCTAGCCGCCGTTGGCGTCCAGAACCGGCGGCTAGCGCCGTGCCGCTCACGAAGATCACCGGCGGCTAGCGCCGTGCCGCTCAGGGTGTAATCATTGACCGAGTCCCATGCTGCGTTGCATCTAGTTGCGGGCCAAGTTACCCTATAGTTGACAATTGCGCATGTTGGGAGTTGCGATGACCGCCAAGGACGTTTTTATTACCAACCTGACACGGCTGATCGAACACTCGCCCCTGTCTCCAAAGCAAGTGGCCACTCGCGCGGGTGTCAGCTACGCGACGCTCAACCGCTGGTTGGAAAACGGCGTGCTTGCTCCGGATGGTCGCACCAAGAAGCCGTTGCAGAAGGTCTGTCGGGTTTTGCAAGTGGAACTGGACGACCTTTGGCTCGCAGAGGGCGTGGCCAGCCAGGCATGTTATCCGGAACGAGTCCGAGAGTTATACGAACGTTGGGAACGACTCAAGGCGGATACAACCGAGCTGTCTCGGATCTTGGATTGCTGGTACAACGCCGGTCGAGTCGCAGAACGTTTTCGTTGCGAAGAACCCGATTTGGCTCGAGTGGTCGCCAAGGTGAAGATGTTGGACGACGACGGCCAGATTCAGGGGTACTTGGAGGGGCTCTTGCGGGAGTGGGGGTTGGAAGAAGAGGATGCGTATCGACGATTGATCGAAACCACGCAGCGGTTTTTGGCTGCGGCTTTGCCTGAAGAACCGGAGCTGTTGGGCCAATGGTTCATCGAGACCCATCCCTGTCGCTGGACCTGGTTAATCGAATCTCATCGTTTGGATCATGAAGCCGAAATGTCCGCCTACATCCGGCACATCATGGCCGAAGGGCTGTCCAAGCATGAGGCGTACGAATCGCTGCTACGGCTGTCGCGCGAAACGCCCCGCAAGAAGATCGGCCAGCCCGCCGCGAGTTGATCGCACGCGTCAACGCGGCGGAGGACCGGCGGCTTTGAAGTTGCGCATTGCCGCGGAAAGTAGCCGAATTCCCGAGAATTCGGGCGGTCGTGACCAGGACGCCTCGCTTGCCAACGCCCCGAATTCTCGGGGATTCGGCTACGCGCAACTTCAAAGACCGGCGGTGGGGCGGGTCGCTTGGCTGTTGGGCCGTTGACCTCCGCCGGGCGACGCGGACGTGGATGGATCGGGGCCGGTCGACGAATCATAATTCTCGACAACCCGTTTCCACCCGGCCGGTACCCTGGGTTCGTAGAATTCACGTTCCCAGAACTTCAGTTGTTGCAAGGCGATGCTCCAGTTGGTTTCGCGTTGCTCGAACGTGAAAGTGGATCTGGCCGGGTTGCGGACGGGATCAAAGTTGCGATCGAAAATCACGAGACCTTTGGGCAGAAAGTCCGCGTGATCGATGATCACGTGCACCTTCTTGTAACTGGCCGCATCCTCACGCCGTTTCGGATAGGCCTCCAGCCAGTATTCTCCCTTGACGTCCGGCGGCATGGGCAGTGGACGTATCCAGTAACGTTGCTTGATCTTCTCCGCTTCGGCACCGAACAGAAAAGGCAGTGGGCCATCGGCGATCGCTTTGCCGCGCATCTCGGGGGGCAGAATCATCTGGATCTGCAGCTTGTTGACCGGGTCGTGCGAGAAAACCGAATGACCGTCACAGATCCAGTGCTCGTAATGGTCGCCGTCACGCTGCTGGTACTGCGGCCTGCCTCCCGGTTCGGCCGGAGCGACGTATTCCATCATCTTTTCGACTTTGAACATTCCCTTGTCGGGCGCCGCGTATCGGATGACGCCTTCGCTGTACGTCTTGAACGTATCTCGCGGTCCGAACACCGGGTCGTATTCCCAGCGTTTGAAGGTACATCGATAGCGTTGAATGGACTGGCTGCGTTGCTCCCACAACCGCAGCACTTCGTCCAGAAACTTCTGATGCTCGGGGGATAAGGGCGGGAAGGGGGCTTGGCCAACGGTTTGAGCAGAAACGGTTGCAGCCGCGAACGGGTTCAATGAAAACGGAATCGAAAGTGCTTGCCCTGCGGTTTGAGCGAGAACGCTCGCGGGGATCAGCAGAAGAAAGATCAGCATTCCCCGACTTGGAATCGGACGTACAGAACTCATGGATTTGCCTTTCCGCATTTCGATGCAGCAAACGATCCTCGATAACCGGGGCGCCGTGAAGCGACGACGGCAGCGATCGGCGAGGATTCTAGCAACCTGGGCGAGGGACCCCTAGAGCGATTTTGCAGCAGCCAAGCCGAGTTTTCCAGTTCTTCACTGCTAGCACGTCGCCAAGCACCCCATGGCCATACCGAAATCGGAGGCCTGGCAATAGATCGCGACGATTCGTTTCAAGCCGGTGGCGTCTGCTGAGTGTTGGCCGCATTGGACAACCAGTGCCGCTGGCCCGACAACAGAGCGGCCAATTCTTTCGCGAGATCCCGGTAAAACTGCGGATTGTCCATGTCGAAGCTAACCTTCGTTTGCGGTGTTCGTCACGTTCGTCGGAGAAGAAGTGTTTGAACCGGCTTTTATCCGAGGGTTCTGCCAATCTCCCCAATTGTCCAGATAGTGACGAAAGACGGCCACGTCGGCCGCGCGTTTTGTCAACCAATCCTTCGTTTGTTCAACCAATTGCTGTTCGCGTTCCAACTTGATGCGGCCCAACAAGACCGAGGTACGGAGAAAGACGAAGTACGTATCCAACACGTCGCAGCGGCAATAGTCGTTGATCTCTGCGAGTTTGCCCTCGTGGTACAGATCTTGCACCATGTAGCCTTGGACATCCATCTTGCCCGGTTTACCCAGCAGATTCGCCGCCAGGTTCAAACCTCCGTTGAATCGCGATGCGCCGAAATTGGTCAAGACGTCGTGCAGGTCCAGGTGAGACTGCAAATTGTAGCGACCGCGATGCTGTTCCCAATTTTTGTCTTCGATATTGAACCAGCCGGGCAGACTGATCCCGTACCGGAACGCGGCCAGTTCCAGCAGAGGGATGTCGAACGTCCGACCGTTGAAGGTGACCAGGGTCGGACGGCGATAACCTTCCCAGCCACGCCAAAAGTGCTCGGTGATCACATGCGGTTGGAACCCGGGTTCGTCCAGAGCGACCAGATCGACCAGGGCGTAGCTGGCGTCGATCTTGGCCACCACCACCGAGACCGGAATCTGGAAGGTGTAAGGAATGAAATCCGATCCGGTCTTCTCGATCAACTCGGCGCGGTATCGGCTGATCGCCTCGTCGCCCGAAAGCGATTGCCCCGGATAATGCACCTTGGCGACCAGATCGCCATCTGCGACGCTTTCCGCGTCGAACGCCAAAAACTTGACCGAAGAACTCGTCACGATACCCCTCCCCGTGCTGATGCTGCTGTTGATCGGTAGACGCTGAACGAAGCTCTGTCAGAAAAGGGGGGCAGACCCTTTGATGGCACGCTGGAAACGGGGAAATACGTTGTGCCCGGCGAGGGTCGTCCCCCTTTTCTGACAGAGCCTAAGCTTAACCGCCGGACGACCAACGGGAAAGACGGCGTCCGTTCTCAGGCGCTCCGGCACTCTGGCGAGTGCCGCTACCCAACGACAAGGCCCGGATGAGGCACTGAGAGACCGTGACAAGACCGCCTGACGTCTCGGCGGAGAGGCATCCTGCGTGGGCGGTCTTGTTACGGTCTGTTAGGCGAACGATCAAGCCAGCCACGGTTCGATGACGTGGCCGCCGACGTCCGTCAATCGAAAATCGCGGCCTTGGAAGCGGTGGGTCAAACGCAGATGGTCCAGGCCGAACAGATGCAGCATGGTGGCGTGGAAATCGTTGATATGGACCGGATCGCGGGTGATTCCCCAACCCAGTTCGTCCGTCTCGCCATAGACCTGGCCGCCTCGCACCCCGCCGCCTGCCATCCACAAGGTGAACGAAAACGGATGATGGTCGCGGCCCGTATTGGCCTCGCGACCCGTCCGGTTTTCACCCAACGGCGTGCGCCCGAACTCCGAGCCCCAGACGACCAGCGTGCTGTCCAGCAGCCCGCGTTGTTTCAAGTCCTTCAACAAGGCGGCGATGGGCTGGTCGATGACCCAAGTGTTGTAACGCATGTCGGCTTCCAGGTTGCTGTGCTGGTCCCAGGCTTCGTAGATGATGTTGACAAAACGCACGCCCCGTTCGACCATGCGACGCGCCAGCAGGCAGTTCCTGGCGAACGACAAATGGGCATTGGCCACGTTGCCTCGACCGGTCGCCTGAGGATGTTGCGGCCGGTCGACGCCGTAAGCGTCCAGCGTCGCCGCCGATTCGCTGTTCAGATCGATCAACTCGGGAGCGGCCGATTGCATGCGGAAGGCCAATTCGTAGCTGGCGATCCGGCTGGCGATCTCCGGATCACCCATCTCGGCGTAGCGTTGCTGGTTCAACGTCTTCAAGGTGTCCAAGCCCCTGCGTTGCAACTCGGGCGGCAGCCCGGCCGGGTTCGTCAGGTTCAAAACCGCTTCGCCCTCGGTCCGAAACAAAACGCCCGCGTGGTGCGACGGCAAAAAGCCGCTGGACCACAACGACGCCCCGCCGCTGGATCCCCGTCCGCTGGTCAGTACCACATACCCGGGCAAATCCTGCGACACGGAACCCAGGCCGTAAGTCAGCCAGCTACCGATGGTCGGCAGCCCGAACGTGGGCCGCCCGCAACTCAATAACAACTGTCCCGGATGATGGTTGAATTGTTCGCTGTGCAACGAACGGATCATCAACAGATCGTCGGCACAGGTGGCCAGGTGCGGAACAAAGTCGGAAAAATCCATCCCGCACTCGCCGTGCTTGGACCACGTTCGTGGCGATCCCAACAGGGTGGCGCTTTCTTTGTTGATAAAGGCGAATCGCACCTGTTTCAGCGTTTCTTGCGGCAAAGGCTGGCCATCCAGCTCGTTCAATTTAGGCTTGGGGTCGAACAGATCCAGGTGCGAAGGTCCACCGGCCTGGAACAGGAAGATGCAGTTCTTCGCCCGAGGTTCGAAATGCGGCGGGCGGGCCGCCAAAGGATGGGACGCCGCCGCCGAGCCTTCTTCGGCTGCCACCGTGGCCGGGGACAGCAGTCCGTCATCGCACAGCATCGAACCCAGCGCGGCCAGCCCCAAACCGCTGGCCGCTGTGGTCAAGAACTCGCGACGCGATTGATTCACGTATTGTTCGATCGGATTCATTTTGGCTACTCCCGGGTCAAGAATTCGTCCAGATTGATCAGGATTCGAGCGACGGCGATCCAGGCGGCGTTCAGTTCCGGCGGCGACGCGGTGGCGGCGTCCTCGCCGATCAGTTTCGCAGCCTGGTCGGGGTGTTCGGCATACCATTGCCGCGTTTCGTCCAGCAGCAAAGCCAACTGGTCCAGTTCCTGGTCGCCTGCCGGGCGAGCCAGGCAATAACGGAAGGCCAACGACAACCGTTGTCGTTCGTCGTCGGCGGGCTTGTCGAGCACCCGGCGTGCCAGCGCTCGAGCCGCTTCGGCGAACGTCGTGTTGTTCAACGTGGTCAGCGCCTGCAACGGCGTGTTGGACGTCTGCCGCTGGACCTGAGTGACATTGGCGTCGGGGCAATCGAAAATGATCAGATTGGGGTGAGGCGCCGTGCGTTTGAAGAACGTGTACATGCCTCGGCGGAAACGATCTTCGCCCTTCGATTCCGTCCACCGGAAATTCCCCGCGAAACTCAACTCGGCGATCCCCGGCGGCAGCGGCGGGAAGACACTGGGGCCGCCGATCTTGCGAGACAACAGCCCGGCAGCGTCCAGGCTGATGTCCCGCACGATCTCGCCTTCGACCCGCACTCGGTTCTGCCTGGCCAACAACGTGTTGGTCGGATCGAGTTCCTCCAGTTCCGGTCGATGTCGCGACGACTGGCGGTACGTGGCCGACATGACGATCCGCCTGATCAACGCCTTGCGAGACCAGGCGCGGTTCGTCGAGTCCCGTTCGGGCGAGTCCCAGTCCGCATCGCCGGTTTGTCCCAGCAGATCCAGGGCCAACCAATCGAGCAGTTCCGGATGCGTGGGCCGTTCGCCGCGAACGCCGAAATCTTCCGCCGTTCGAACCAACCCGTGGCCCATCAATTGCCGCCACACTTGGTTGGCCGTCACGCGCGGCGTCAACGGATTGTCGGAAGAAACCAGCCAACGAGCCAAGTCCAATCGGTCGGCCACGCCATCACCGTTGCGGGACAGCAGCGGCGGCAGGATTGCCAGCCCGCCCGGCTGGACTTCCGAATCAAGCTGCGGCTGCAGGAATTCACCTCGGCGAAATACATACGTCGACCGAGGGTTCTTCGTCCGCTGGCCCAACACCCGTACGGTCATCTCTGGCTTGGGCGGCGGCTCGTTCTGCAGCCGCTCCAATTCGTCCAGCAGTTCTCGCGTCGATGGCTCGAAACGACTGAAATAGTCCACCAGTTGCTGCCGTTGGTCGTCGTCCAACGCTACGGCGGGCTGGGCCAGCAACGGAGCGATCGCGTCCGGGATGGGTTCTTCGGTTTCGACGTCGGATGGCTGCCATAGCCTGTCACCCAGCCGATGCTGTTCGGCGCGCAGCCGATCGGTCAGTTGTTCGATCTTCGCATCGTATTCGCTTCTGGCCTGTTCGTACGC
>SKKK01000445.1 GCA_007121535.1 Planctomycetaceae bacterium
AGTGAGCGGCACGGCGCTAGCCGCCGTTGGCGTCCAGAACCGGCGGCTAGCGCCGTGCCGCTCACAATCCGCATTTTTCGCCTAGACAACGCGCTAGCCGCCGTTGGCGCCCAGAACCGGCGGCTAGCGCCGTGCCGCTCACCCGAAAACACGACAGTTCTTTCCTTGCCGATCCTTATCGGCGAATTTTCACGGAAAAGTCGGCTTCGGCCAGATGTCGGTTGGCCAGCCCCGTGATCCGAGCTTGTTGCTTGGTTCGCTCGAACGAATTGTTGGTGTCCAGCAGTCCTGCATCGTAGGCCATCTGGTCCGATAGACCCGGCAAAAGGACTCCGATGTGAGGTCCGATCTTGCCGGGGGTCACACGGTTGATGTGATCGACGATGTTGGTGGTACAGTTGTTGGTCAACGTGTCGTAGAATTCCGGCTCGAATGCCAGCTTATTGGCGCGGGCCATCATGTCCAGCAGCAATTGCCGCGCTTGTTCCGGCGTCGCCCGCGTGCGGTAGAGATAAACGTCCGCATCGCGATGCTTGGTGCGCAGCGGGATCACGTCGCGTTCGTCGGCTACGACGTACATCAACTCGTAGCCTCGCAACAAACCCCGGATCGGCGAGTACTTCTGACCCTCTTCCAGTCTTGCCTCGACCGAAACAGCCAGATAATCGCGGTCGCCAAACCCGAAACTGAGCATCGTATGGGCCAGGCTGGGCGCGTTCTTGAACGGGACGACCATAAAATCCACGGAGGTCAGGCGGTTCAGATCGAAGGTCTTGTCGTAGTGCCGTACGATATAGTCCCGTTCGCTCAAGTACTCGCAATGCCGGATGTTCCGCACGGTCAACTGATCACCGTGCAATTCGGCAAATGGCAGGACGGCCAGCTTGGGTTCCCAACGCCGATGGTTGGACGGCGTGACGGCTCGCTGCAACTCCTTCGGGTCAAACAAGTCCGTCAGTTGGGGTGCTGAATGCCGCGTGACACAGCCGGCTAGCACCGATAGCACCAACATGCCGACGCTAAACGAAGTCCCATGGACCCTGAAACTGCTCTGCATACTCCAAATCCACCGCCTTTGTTGGGGGTATCTTCTCGAACGGTGCTAAAGATCGGCAAAGGGGGCGTCGCGGACGGGGGCGGGAGTCGTTTTCGGGCAACGACCAACCACATGGTCCATACTTTCTCCGAAAACGACTCCCGACCTGGGGTGTTCAATTTGTCGCATTCTGGCCTGATTTCGCGTTTTCTCGCATACCCGTTTCCGTTCCGTGACTGGTTGCCCTGAATACCTCTCTCTCCGTCCTCTGGCTCCCCACCGGTCCTGCACCGGTGGGAGCCCGGTTTGGTAACTACGCGCAGCCCACCCCCCATCTTTTCCCTCGTCCCCCATCCTTTCCCTCTTCGCTTTGGCCCAACAGCGACCCTGCGCCGATGGCGGGCGGAATGCGGTGGCGCGAGGCCGGCGCGGTTAGTTGCCAAACCTCGCCTCCACCGGTGCAGGACCGGTGGGGGGACGAATGCGCTGCGGAAAGGGAACGAAAACGGGAGCAAGCCAATTGGCCTTGACAAGCGTAAATTGAACACGCCACTCCCGACCCCTTCCCGCAAAACGCCACAGTAATTCATTTGCCGATCCTAAGTAGCGGGAAACGCGATTAGACACAAGACGTATTTCGTTTCCGCAACTTGGTTTATACTTTGCAGGATGAACAATCGAGATTCCATGATCGAAAACGAATCGCAGCCCAGCCGGTACATCGTGGGCATTGATTTGGGCACGACGAATTCGGCGGTCGGATACGTGGATACGCACCGCGAACCTTGGCGGGTGCAGACGTTGCGAGTGCCGCAATTGGTGGATGTCGGCCAAATCGAGCCGCTGCAGACGTTGCCATCCTTCCTGTACCAACCGACGCCGGATGAGAGGTCCGGAAAGGGATGGCGTCTGGCATGGCATCGCGAGGTACCCGATCGGGTGGCCGGTGTATTGGCGCGCGAACAGGGAGCCCGCAAGCCGGGGCGATTGATCGCGTCGGCCAAGAGCTGGTTGTGTCACAGCGGCGTCGATCGCACGGGCGACCTGTTGCCATGGCAGGCGGCGGCCGATGTCCAACGCGTCTCGCCGGTCGAGGCCAGTGCCTGCTTCCTGCGGCATCTGCGCGACGCTTGGGACGCGGTGTTCCCGCGCGACCCCCTGAACGAACAGGATCTGGTGCTGACGCTGCCCGCATCGTTCGACGAGGTGGCTCGGGAACTGACGGTCCAGGCGGCGATCGCGGCGGGATTGCCGCGAGTTGTGTTGATCGAGGAGCCGCAAGCAGCGTTTTACGCCTGGATCGACGCCCACCAGCAAGATTGGGATCAGCGGGTTCAGCCGGGCCAAAAAATCCTGGTCTGTGATATCGGCGGCGGCACTTCGGATTTCACCCTGATCCGTGTGCGGCGCGGCGAAGGCGACAAGGTCCAATTCCATCGAGTGGCCGTAGGCGATCATCTGATCCTGGGCGGTGACAACCTGGACCTGGCGCTGGCTCGGCACGCAGAACAACAGCTCGGAGACACGTTGGACCCGCACCAATGGGCCGTACTCGTGCGGATATGCCGGCGAGTCAAGGAGGATCTGCTGAGCGAGGTTTGCCCCGAGACGCTCAGCATCAATCTGCCTGGCTTGGGGGCTAAGCTGATCGGCGGTGGAATCCGCATCGTCATCCAACGCGAAGAAGCCCGATCCATCCTACTGGACGGATTCTTCCCGCAGGTATCGTTGGCGGATCGCCCCACCAAGCAGCAGTCAGGTTTTCGGGAATTCGGTTTACCGTACGCCTCGGACCCGGCCGTGACCCGCTATTTGGCCGCGTTCCTGAGCGCCCATCGTCATGCGGGCGAGCCTGTCCCGGATGCATCCAGCGGCGAGGTCGACGAACCGGGTGGCACCACGGCGGCAGATCCTGCGCGGCCCGATCTGGTGCTGTTCAACGGTGGTGTGTTCGCATCGCCGCAGATCCGGCAGCGTTTGCTCGAAGTGCTGGGTTCCTGGTTCTGCGATGATGATCCCGACTGGGCGCCGACCGTGCTGGACAATCCGCGTCTGGATCTGGCGGTGGCCCAGGGCGCCGCCTACTACGGAACGGTGCGGCGGGGCCGAGGCGTGCGGATCGCTGCGGGTCTGGCGCGCAGCTACTACATCGGCGTCGACGGCGATGTGCCCTCGGCCTTCTGCCTGGTGCCCGGCAATGCCGAAGCCGGGCAGGAGATCGATCTGGTCCAGCACCCGTTTCAGCTGCTGGTCCACCAACCGGTCGAATTCCCGTTATACGTGTCCAGTGTGCGGCTGGCCGACCGGCCGGGCGATCTGTTTCCGGTCGATCCGGAACAGATGAAGCCTCTGCCGCCGATCCGCACGGTGCTGCGGACGCGAGGCAAGAAGCAAGCTGCCTCGATCCCCGTCACCCTGCATGCCAGGTTGAGCGAAATCGGCACGCTGGAGTTGTGGTGCAGCGAAGTCGGGTCGCAGCGCAGTTGGCGGCTGCAATTCGATATCCGCGCCGCGACCCAGACCGATATCGTCGCTCGCCAGACGGCGGGCGAAGCGGAGGGCGTGGTCGACGAAGGCGATTGGCAGGCATGCCGCCAGGTGATCGTCGACACCTTCGGGGCAACCGGTCGAAACAAGCCGGCTGGCTTGGTGAAACAGATGGCCGCCGTCCTGGAACTGGATCGCTGGGATTGGCCGATGACGCTGCTGCGGCGGATTTGGGAGACGTTGATCGAGTTGCAGGAGGGGCGCCGGAAGAGTCCCGGGCATGAACAGCGGTGGTTGAACCTGCTGGGATTCGCCCTGCGTCCGGGGTTCGGCGTGGCGGTGGACGATTGGCGAGTTGCCGAGACGTGGCGGATGGTTCGAGATCGATTGGCGCACAGTACGGCCGGTACCCGCACCGAATCATGGATTCTATGGCGTCGCATCGCCGGGGGATTATCCGCCGGTCAGCAGCAAGCCATCGCCGATCCGCTGGTGTCGGCGGTTCGCGGTCTGCATCGGCGACTGGTCAGCGGCAAGGGCAGCAGCGATTTCGGGTTCACGCCTCAGGAATCGATCGAGATGTGGCGATTGCTGGGCGCGCTGGAATTGCTGGACGTCGGGCTGAAGATCGAGCTGGGCGACATGCTGGCCGCCATCATCGACAAACGTTCGATGCAGCCCGCGCGCCCGGCCATGGTCTGGGCCTTGGGACGCATCGGCACGCGGATGCCCGTCTACGGACCTTTGAATCGAGGCGTCCCCACCGACGCTGCCTCGCGATGGCTGGATGTCGTGATGCGAGTTCGCCAAGCCGACGAAAACGACAAACTGGCCGTGCTGCAAATGGCTCGCCGCACCGGCGACCGCTACCGCGATCTGACCGACCGGCTGCGCCAAGAGGCGATCGGCTGGCTCGAAAGCCACGGCGCTCCCCCGCACTTCGCCGAACTGGTTCGCGAAGCAGGCACGCTGGATCAAACCGAACAGACCCGAGTCTTCGGCGAATCCCTGCCCAAGGGTCTGCAGATCGCCAGATAAGCAGAGTCCCAACCTACAAGGATGCGCACACCGTGCGCGCATGTTACGACTGAAGTCTTGCAAAATGCATTTTGGTCTAAAAAAAACGGGGCAAAATTGCTCAACGCAAATCGGTCGTGGGCATCAACCGGGAGTTTGCGGAGACGACCGACCAATCGTGCCTCAATCGTTTCCTGACGGAGACGCCCTGGGACGAAGCGGCGTTGAACGAAGCGCGGATCGACTGGCGTCAAGAAGATGCTTCGACCAAGCTCTCGGAGCAGGGCGTGATTGCCATCGACCATGTCTTGATCGACCATGTCTTGATCGACCACTAAGCACCCGGCCAGGAGTTCCTTGTCAATGAAGGTAGCCTTGCATTGGAGTCGCAACGGGGTCGGGAGTCGTTTTCGGGGAATCCGCTTTCCATGTGGCCTCCGAGCGCCGAGCGGGGGTCCGATCGGGTCCCGCTCAGCGCTCGGGACCCACACAGTTGTTGCGGGGAAACGTCTCCCGACCGCGTTCGCGCAGGGTGCCTTTGAACAAAATCCGACAGTTATTTCTTTGCCGAGTCTTACACGTCCGTACCGAACGGTTCGCGTTGGGCGCGCGACATGAGCTGATCGGCGTCGCTGTCGTCGACGAACCGATAGGCCTGCGGATCGAAACGCACCGGGCGGTCCAGCAGCATCGAGATGTTGGCCATGTGACATGCGTTCACCGAATTGCAATCCGACCAAACATCGGAAATCGGTTTCTCGCGGGTCTTCATGCAGTGGAAGAAGTTGCCCATGTGCCCGGTCAAAGGCATGTTGCGATACAGCTTGCGGACCTCTTCGTCCAGCCACTCACGCTGTTGTTCGTCCGCTTCGATCTCCTCGACCGGTCTGCCGGTCAGCCCACCGCGATTGACTCGGATGCGCCCGTCGTCCCCGGAGATGATCAACTCGTTCCCGCCGCTGAACAACGTGATCTCGTTCTCGTTGGGCAACTGCATATCGACGCGAAACCGGCTGGCCACATTGTAACTGGGCGGCAGTTCTTCAAACGGCTTGCGTCCCAGCAGCGTATCGCGAGTCAGCTCGCGTCCCAGCGGGAAATGGAATTCTCCTTCGACCGGCGCTGCCTTGACGATTCCGGTGTCGTCGCCGCCCAAGGCCCACAGGGCGATATCCGTGTGGTGTACACCCCAGTCGGTCACTTGACCGCCCGAGTACTCCAGCCACCAACGGAAATTCCAGCCGATGCGGTTCGGGGTGAACGGCACCAGGGGCGACTGGCCCAGCCATAATTCCCAATCCAGATCGTCGGGCGGGTCTTGCCGGTCGAACGGTCCGCCGCTGGTCGCCCCGCCTACCGAGCTGAGCGCGTGGAGCTTCGTTCCCAAGCGGCCGCTTCGAGCGATCGCGACGGCTTTGAGGAACACCGCGTTGTTCTCGCTGCGCTGTTGAGTTCCGACCTGGAATACGCGACCGGTCTCGCGAGTGACCTGCATGATCTGTGCGCCTTCCTGCATGGTCAGCGTCAATGGCTTTTCGCAATAGACGTCCTTTCCGGCTCGCATCGCATCGATGGCGATCCTGGTGTGCCAATGGTCGGGGGTGCCGCAAGTGATCGCATCGATATCCTCGCGTTCCAACAACTTGCGATAGTCCTGATAAACCGCACATTTTCCCTTGTACCGCTTGGCGAACCGGTTGGCATTTCCCAGGTGAACATCAGCGCAGGCGACCATATTGCCCAAATTGCCCGCCTGATGACCAATGCCTGCTCCTCGTGATCCGACTCCGATCGCTGCAACGTTAAAACGGTCGTTGGCGCTTTCGGCTCGTGTCGCTCGGGAACTCCAAAAGTAGGGAGCCGTGACGGCCAGTCCTGAGGTCATTTGAAGGAATCGGCGGCGATTGGTTCTGGTGGTCGACATAAGCATGGTCCTCGTGTAAACAAAACGGAAAGGGTCTTCTGGTTGCGCAACGGGTCTTCGTCGGGACATCCTTCCAAGGAAGATCGGATGGCCCGCTTGGAACCCGACTTGCGAGAGGTTATTATAGCAGAAACTTGGTGGTTCGGCACTCATGCGTCTTTCGGACCGGAACCCCCGGATGCGAAAGGCGGCTGAAAAAGGAGACAAATCGTGACGCATCGCATACTGGTCGTCGGTTGCGGCAGCCACGGGCAGCGGCATCTGCGCTGCTTTCTTCGCACCGGACGCGTGGAAGCTGCGACCTGCGACCAAGATCCGCGAGCACGTCAGTGGAAAACACAACGTGGTGGGCTTCAACCATTGGCAGACCGCCTTGCTGGTCCATGCTCCCGAAGCGGTGGTCATCGCGACATCGGCGGCTCAGCACGTGCCGATCGCGGCGTTCGCCCAAACTGCTCCATCGCGAGACCCGAGTGGACGTGGATATTCTCCCGGAGGGGCAACGGCCCGGGACGCTTGGCCCAACCATAATTCCCAATCGAGATCGGTTGAGGGGGCTCGCGAGGCGAACGGTTACGCCAGTTGTCGAACGCGGCTTTTCTGTTTGCGCAGAAAAAAGGGGCTGCAACCGTGCGTGCTGTGCAACCCCATCGTTCTGGAAGGTGTGATGGCATCTGCCGGGCGATTCAATCCTGCCCGGCAGACGCTCTGGTCCGTTATCCGGACAAACTAAGGAACGAAAATCTCGAAGCCCAACGCCCCCAAAGCCAAGGCGCTCAGGTTCGTGGTGTCGACTCCCGGCCCGCCATCGATATCGATCAGTCCCAACAGAGGGCTGGGCCATTGCGTGGCGGGATCGACGTTCCGCACGAAGAACTGGTCGGCGCCATCGCCCAAACGGACGTAGACGGCGACGGCGATGCGCGAGTTGTCGATCAGCACGGAATCGTTTCCGTTGCCGGTGACCAGATGCAGCGCGTTCATGCTGGTACCGTTGGTCAGGTCCACCTGGTTGTTGCCGTTGAACAGGTCCAGGTGCAGCGTACCACCCAGGACCGTATTATTGACGTTCACCACATCCCGGCCGTTGTCACCCAACAAAACCAGTGCCGCTCCCGGGAAACCGCCGATCGCAGGTCCGAACGGAGCGGTGCCGATTTCGCTGCCCACGATGTTCGTGGCGCTGCCCCAGACATCGTTGTTTCCGGTGATGTCGTTGTTGATCAAGATCCCCCACGGCGCCTTGGAATCGATCATCGAAAACTGGTCGTAACCGGCATCGTTGTAGATCTGCAGCGAACCGCCCAATACCGGCGCGAACGGCGGGGCCACCAGATGGCTTCCCAAGGTGCTGTTATTCACCGTCACCGAGGTATTGCCGTCGCCATTGTCGATGCTCACGTTACCGAGCACATTCGAACCGTTGAAAGTGACGGTATCCAGGGTTCCCGGCAGGTTGGTGCCGTTGGTGATCGACAGATCGCCGTAGACGGTCGTCGTACCGAAACCGGCTTCGGCTCCTGCGCCGGTAAAGGTGGTACGACTGGCGCCTTCGCCATTGTCGATCACGATGACTGGTCCCAAGGGGAACGGACCGATGCCGAACTGCGAGTTGCCTTGCACGTCGATGATGTCGTTGCCATCGCCGTTGTATAAGACAAAGGCGGGCGAGGGACCACCATTGCCTTGCAGCCAGGCATTGTTGATCTTCGTCTCGGTGTCCCCGCCGGTGCCACCGGCCGTATTGTCAACCGTCGTGTAGCCGATCACCGTCGTGTTCGTGACATGCAACTGGGAAAAGCCCGTCGTGCCGCCGGCCTTGATCACTTCGAAATCACCATTGATCATGACGTCCACGATCTGGTTGGTGTTACTGCCGTGCGAGTTCTCGATGGAAAGATCGACCGGCACATTCGACCGCTGGCCGTTCTGGGCGTAGGTATTGTCGAACTTGAACGAGTCGTCGCCATCGCCCAGGTAAACCCGGATGTCGCCCGTAATCCCGTTGACCGTCACGGACGGCATGGTGACGCCGGCTCCGTTGATCTGCAGCAGCGTTCCGTTCAAACCGTCGATACGGTACTCACCGACATTGACCGTTTGACTCATCCGCACGTCGTTGTTGGAGAGATCACCGACCAAATCCAAACGTCCCGGAGCCAGCAGGGGAAACACCTGGACGTCGACCAAGCCGGCCAATAACCGGCGGTCTTCCAACCCTTCGAACCGCAAGTGTCGGCGATTGGCTGGCCGGCTCTTGCCCATCCGCTTATCCCGTTTCTCTCGCTTCTTTTTCGTCCACCACATGATATGACACCTCACCGATTTGCTAAAAGGGTCGCGTACTCCAGACCCGAGACACAACCCAACTCTGCTCCGTCCGAGTTGGAACAAATGCGCGAAAAGAATTCCGGCAAAAAGCACTCTACCAAACGGCTAACTTAAGCGGAAACGTCCTGTTATGCAAGCGTTTGAGCATATTTCTTTGGAATTGCCAAAATATCCGGTGGCGGCATCGGCAAAACCGGCAAAGTTTTCGTAATCGGCACGGTTCAGGTTTGCTCTTTGTGACGACTTTAAGGCAGTGTGCCGGGGATTCGCCGCAGGTCCGAGCCCATTTTCATTGTCCTGGCTGTCCGACGGGGGTAGAATCGCGTGGCTCTTGTAGTGCGTTCCGACGGGCAATTGCCGGCTTTGTACTCAAAAGTGAAGTCATTGTGGATTCAAACATTCTCCCTTGGTTGCTGGGTTCTGATGACTGCTTCGCACCGTTGAAGCGATCCGGCAAGTCGCCATCAAGGCGAAGGCCGACCGCTCGACGCCTGATGGCCGAAGCCCTGGAACCGCGTCATCTGCTGAGTGCGGACACGATTTCGTCGCTAGTCTACTCCGGGATCGCTCCTTCGCCCGACAGTCCAACGAATTCCGGATTGCTGATCGCCACCGACGTCGCCAGCGGCTTCGTGGCGCCGCTGCACGCTCCCTTTTCCTCCACCAGCGACCGGGCGAACGGCTGGCACTTGGCCCCTTATGAGGGATTCACAGGGTTGGCCTTCGGCCCCGGTGCACTCGATCTGCTCGGCACGGCCTCGGCGGCGGGGCGATCCGCCAGCCGTCTGTTGACGATGGACCCGTACACGGGCGTACAGCGAACAGCCCCGGTGCACGTACGCGCGGGAAGTCAAGCCATTCACGTCAGTGATTTGGGGGTGATCCCGGGCGCTTCCTTCCAGTTGTACGGACTGGGAACGCCGACAGCCGTTCCCAGCGCTTCCTTTCAACTGTACGTGATCGACCCCGGCAGCGGCCAAGCTGTGGCAATCCCCGATCAACCGGTGTGGCTGGGCTCGCTGGACGAGGCCGACGCATTGGCGCTCGGACCGGACGGCACGATCTTTGTCGGCGGCTGGGAATCGACCGTCGCCGAGAACGTGCTGTACGTCCAGCAACCGGATGGCACCGTGCATCGCCATGCGCTTCCGCAGAACGAACGCATCGTCGGCATGGATACGCGGATCACCTACGACGCATCGCAGGCGGTCAACGTCGAGTTATTGGCCTCGACCGCTGACGGCCAATGGAGATGGCTTGATCCGATCAGCGGCCAATCATCGGCGGTGTCGCCGCCATTGGCGGCTCCGCTGCGCGGCATGGCGGGGGACGTTGTCTTCCATCCGGCCCCTGAATCCTTGGTGCTGCAGGAAGTGCATCATGCCGATTTCGAGACAGGAACCGCCGGTTACACAGCGAACAACCAGATCCATGCCATGCCGGGCATGTGGCACCCTTCCACCGGTCGATACCAAGACTCGTTGATCAATCACACCCACGGGCAACTGCTCCGGCCCGGTTACAACTGGTACTACGGCCAATTCGAAACCTCGACCGGCGGCGGCACCTATCTGACGACCTACCGACACGCCGGGATTCTCTCTTCGCCGACCATCGAAGTGCCGCAATGCGCCACCACGACGCTCAGTTTCAGCTATCTGTTGGATGTCCGCCCGCCGCTGGATGTGGATTTTGTCGAGGTCTGGGTCGAATACGTGGATTCCGCAGACCAGGTACAACGCACCCGTTTGCTGAGCCGCGCTGAGGGCACCTTGCCTGAAACGGGCAACCGCTGGCTGACCGCGACGGCTGACCTGTCACCCTACGCCGGACGTGAGGTGCAGATCCAATTCTCGTTTGACACCGGCGGTATCCCGGATGTCGATCCGGAGGGCTGGTACGTCGACGATGTCGTCATCGCGTCGTTTCCCCGGGCCATCTGTGGTTTCAAATGGGAAGACCTCAATCATGACGGCCAGTGGGACCTGGACGAACCCGGTAAGAACGGTCGTACGATCTACGTCGACGTGAACGACAACGGCCAGTACGATCCCGCCATTCCCGAACAGCCTTTCGCCGGCGGTCTGGATGCCAATACGTTTGCCGCGGAACGTCGAGTGCTTCATCCCGAGGGTCAAGTCGTGCTGGAGGTTTCGGCAACGGGAGAAGCTATCTGGGCGATGCCCGATCCCAATCAGCCCTCGCAAAAGATCTTGGCTCGAGGAACCGCCGCGGGCGAAGAGATCTGGATGCTGGGCCCGATGTTGCGTGCCACGTTCCCCACGGCAGCCCACACCGTATCGCTGGACGTAGCTCAGGCTTCGGCGAACGGGTCGACTCGCGTGGTGCTGCAGGCTTACGATCCGCACGAGAACCGGATCGCCGAGCAGGAACGGACCGTGACGGGCACATCGTGGCAGACGATCACCATCCACGTGCCCGACGGCGACATCGCCTTTGTCAAAGCCAGTGTCGATCATGGCGAAGCGCGTTTCAATCAGCTTCGGTACTGGGGCACCACGCCCGCCGTCGCAGGCGACCCGGCCTTCGTCACCCGGAACAACGGCCAGCACGACGGCGCCTTCTGGTTCGACCGCCTGCCGCCGGGCGAGTATACCGTCCGCGAGATCTTGCCCGAAGGCTGGAAGCAGTCCTACCCGGGCGCGCCGGATTTTTCGCACACGATCACCGTAACCGCCGGCGAGCCGGTCGTCGGCCGCTGGGAAACCACCGAGGCGCCCAACTTCGGGAATTTCAAGCCGGATATCTCCGGGTACAAGTGGCACGACCTGGACTACAGCGGCTACTGGGACAAGGACGAGCACGAGGGACTGAAGGGCTGGCGGATCGAACTGTACCACGATATCAACGGAAACGGAATCTTGGATGCCGGCGAACCGCTGGTCGATTGGACCACGACGCAATGGGACGGCCAGCGGCACGGTGCCTTCTGGTTCGCGGGGCTCTCACCCGGCGATTACATCTTGCGCGAAGTGATCCCGGATCGGTGGGAACAGACCTATCCGGGCGGCGACGATCTGGAACATGCCGTGACCCTCTTGCCGGGCCAGCAGATCGTGGGAAGGTGGCAAGAGACCGAAGAGCCCAATTTCGGCAATGCACGGCCGCCGATGATCGCGATTGAGAAGCTCGTTTCCTCGGACGGCGGACAGACCTGGGAGCCCGCGTCCGATCTGCCGGGGCCCGACGTGTACGAAGGCACTCAGCCACATTTCCAGTTCGTCGTGACCAACACTGGACTCGTCGACCTGGAGAACGTCACGCTGACGGATTCCGGTGTTTCGGAATTCGAGCCATTGCTGCCGGACGTGCTGCCGGTGGACGGCAGCTTCACGACGTTCGCGGTGGGAGTCTGGCAAGCTGGTCAGCAAGAGAATGTGGCCACTGCCAGCGGTTCTCATCGCAGCAGAACCGCCCAAGACACCGACAACGCCTTCTATTTCGGCGCCCGGCCTGAAATCACTCTGGTCAAACAGGGAACCTTCCAGGACGAGAACGCCAACGGTTTTGCCAACGTGGGAGAGACGATCGCCTACGAGTTCCTGGTGACCAACACGGGGAACGTGCCGTTGGATGGCATCGAGCTAAGCGATTCGCTGCTTGGTTCCATCGTATTCCACAGCGGCGATGACAACGGGAACGGCTTACTCGATCCGGACGACGTCTGGAGGTACACGGGAGTTTACACGCTAACGCAGCAGGACATTGATGCCGGATACGTTGAGAACGTGGCCGCGGTTATCGGGATTGCCCCCAATGGCCATCAGGTCGGTGACGAGGACGATCACACCGAAGACTTGCCTTGGCACCTGGCGATCAGTCTGGAAAAAGTTGGTACATTCTCGGACGAGAACGCAGACGGCTATGCCGATCCGGGTGAGACGATCGTTTACGAGTTCACCGTGACCAATACAGCCAACGTGACGTTGCGCAACGTGGAGTTGATCGATGCGCGACTGGGGCAGACGGTATCAATCGACGAATTGGCCCCCGGCGAGGTCTGGAAGCATACGGTGAACTATGTCTTGACCCAGCAGGACATCGACGGAGGGACCATCGAGAACACGGCGACGGTCACAGCGCAAGACCCCAAAGGCGGTCTCGTCACCGATGAGGACCAACACATCCTCGAATTGCCGTGGAATCTGACGATCGAGCTGTCCAAGACGGGCGAGTTCGATCCTCAAGGGGACGGAGACGCGGTACCGGGAAAACCGATCGTGTACACGTTTACGGTCACAAATGAAAGCAATGTCACGCTGGGTGAAGTGGAACTGAGCGATTCTTTGGTCAGCCCGATCTTCGAGGGCGGAGACACGAACGGAAACGGTCTGCTGGACGTGGGCGAGGTCTGGACGTATACCGCGACCTATGCGGTGACACAGCAGGATATCGACGCCGGAGAAGTCGAGAACGTGGCGACGGTGACGGCGAACGCCCCGGACGGCCAGCACGTCTCGGACAAAGACGACCATATCGAACCGCTCCCACAGCGGCCCGAGATCACTTTGACGAAGACAGGCATCTGGCAAGACGAGAACGGCAACGAGTTCGCCGACGTGGGCGAGACGATCTTCTACACGTTTGAGGTCAGCAATGACGGCAACGTAACGTTGACGAACGTACGCTTGTTCGATCCCGACATCGTATCGATCGTGTGTCCCAGCGACCTCCCGATCGCCACCTTGGCACCTGGCGCCGTCGAGGTCTGCACCGGTATTTATTCGATTACGCAAGAAGACATCGCGGCCGGCAAGAAAGAGAACACGGCCACGGCGGAAAGCGACCAGACCGACCCGGTCACCGCCAGTGCCACCGTGCTGCTGCCCCCGCCGCCGATCCAGCCATCGACCCAGACCGTTCAATTCATCACGCCGATCAGTGTGTATCGCGAGGAGGGGCAATTTCAACCTCAGCCGATTGAACCGCCGAGCAAGCCGCAATGGATCGAAGGCTACGTGTGGCACGATCTGAATGTCAGCGGCAAATGGGAAAATGGGGAGCTGGGACGCGAGGGATGGTGGGTGTTCCTCGACTTGAACGACAACGGCGTTTGGGATCCAACAGAACCATTTGCCGTCACGGACGCCAGCGGACGGTTTGTCTTCGACGTGGACCCTGGCACCTATCACCTTCGCGTCGATGCGTTGAATATGGGCTTGTCTGACGGAGCGTTCGCTGTTTCGAAGTTTCCCGGTTCTGAGGGCCATGTCATCGAGTTGCAAGCCGGCCAGCCCGTGATCGGTGCTTCCGGTCCCACGGATACTCCCACGGTCCCGAATTTCGGCATTTTCGTCTACTCGCCGTTCGTGCGGCCCGCGGATCAGCACTTCGCCCATGCGACACATCCTGAGTCTCGCTGGGGCCCCGATCTTCGGACTGCCCTGGAACCTTGGCAGTCGTTCACGGTCGACAATACGACCGGAGCAGACTTCGAAATAACGGAGATCCAGAAAAACATCGATACATCAAGGATTGCCGTCGCCGACCAATTCGTTTCCGTGTTCCTCAAGCAAGGGGAAACCTTCATCCCGATCCTCGATGTCGAACCGGCAGCCAACTCGTCGGTGATTGAGGTCGATCCGCCCATCGTGGTTCCCAGCGGCGAAATGGTGCAGTTTTTCGCCTTCTACGACCCGGCGATCCGCGACGGCGATCGGGTGATCGAGCAGTACCCGGACTGGTTCGGCGAAAACAAGCACACGCATGCCGCTCACACGTTCACGCGTGGCGATCACTTGAGCGTGATCACCAACACCGATGCAACGTTCCGAGTCGATTTGGTGGGCGGTTCGACCTACGACAGCGATATTTTCTACGATGGGGCAGTGGATCCGAACGACTTCCAGTACCTGCAGGTTCTGCTCACGCAACGGACGATTCAAGAGAAGCTGTTCATCGCCCAGGACGATCCTCTGTTCGACCCCACGGCAGACAGCAACTCTCGTTGCGCCAACGAAGCGGATGGCGTCCATGCCACCTGTGAGTGGCCTTTGCTGGGATTCCCGGCTCGCGAGTTGGGGCTCGGTGACTTCGGGCCGATGAACGTCGAGTGGTTTCGTGCGCGGGCGCCATTTCTGGATCTGGACCCCGGCAATCGCTCCGGTGCGAAGGGGGCTGATTACTTGGGGGAATTCCGCAGCGAGCCCGTTCCGATCGCGGACGCCGACGCGCGATTCGCGAACAGCCTGGAACGGGTGCTCGAAGAACTTTCGTTTCAAATCACGGATACTTCCCTTTCCCAGGGAGATCAACTTTCCATCGATGAATCATCCTTGATTCCCTTGGGCCTCATGGCTACGGGAAACGGGACGCCCCATCTGACGTTGACGAGTACTGATGTTGAACGGAAGATTTCCGTCGAACAATACACTCACGCTTTGCATTTGGTCCGCTTCCAGAGTCCGTCCCTTGCACCTCGGACGGTCGAGATCAAGGTTCAGGCCAAAGGAGCCGCCGCACAGCCTGACGGTCCTGCTGCCGAAATACCATTTCGGTTCACAAGGCTTGTGGATGATCGCGAAGTTGAGGGCAATATCGCCGTCGCTCGGATCGTGGTGGCGGGGCCGAGTGAGTCGAATGCGGCACCCAACGGGGACTTTGACGAGACGGCTGGGGGCGAATCAGAGTCCGTCGTACACCTTGAGACAGCCAGTGTCTCCGTTCATGATGTGATCAGTGACGCTGTTTCGGACGGCGGGATCGAGGCGAGCAGCGATGATTCCGTCGGTAGGAACCTTTGGCAGAACCCGAAAAATCGATACGACGTCAATGACGACAACCAGGTTACCCCCATCGATGTATTGCAAATTGTGAACCACTTGGTCGCAGACGTTTCCAGCACGCCGCTGCCCACCAGGACCGAAGGATCCGCACCGTATCTGGATGTCAACGGCGACGGCCATGCCACTGCGCTGGACGCGCTGTTGATCATCAACCACTTGTCGGCTGAGCAACGGTCCCTCGCTGAAGGCGAAGCATCGAGATCGCTCGCAAAGCCAGTAGGCGTGGAGAGCACGCCGGAAATTCCAACGGGTGAACCCGGCTCAGTCGTCGTGCTGCAGCCACAGTTCGACGACCGTATGCCCTCCGATCATCCGGGGAATCCGCAAGTGACGAACGACAAGGTGGAGTCGAACGCTCCGGCGGATGCCAGTGAAAGCGTTCCGCCAGTGATGCCTGACCATCGGCGTACCCCGACCGCTACCGAAATGTCCTTTGCGGACGACGATTCTGAAGACGTGAATGCGGCGAACCTGGATATCGAAGAGTTGCTGTCCGATCTGGTGGAAGAAATTACTACGCTGGGGTTGGCCTAACGCGGTCTCCGGCCGCAACCGAAGTAGATTGGGTCTCCGACCCGACCCGGTCGGGACAGAGTCCCAACCTACAAAGATGCACGCACCGTGCGCGCATCTGACATCCGAAGACGGCCACGACGCAGTGGTTCCCGCGAGCTGAGCGGGACCCGGCAGGCGCCCGTTCAGCGCACGGGGGCCACATGGGAAGCGGCTCATCCGAAAACGACTCCCGACGCCCGTTTCCTCGTTCTTCCGCCAGTCTTGCGGCTAATTGGTGTTGCGTATCCTCGGGCCGCTCACTAGTATTCCGCTCCGCGCCCGATGGATGGGACGCGTGAATTATTGTAACGACTTGTTCCGCAAGGAGGCGGAAAATGAGATGGGCAAGGAAGTCCGTCCGCCGTAAATCTTTCGGTGCGTCCCGATTGCGGTTCGAACGTCTGGAAGACCGTTCATTGCTAGCGGTGGCAGCATTCTACATCCATCTATTCGACGACGACGGAGGGGCTCCCGGTCTGCCCCTTGCGAACGATACTGTGGAAGCTGGCCAGACCTTCTTTGCCCAGATCGTGGCTCGCGAAAACCACCCCGGATTCTCGGGCTTGGCTTCCGTATTTATCGACATAGCTTGGGATGCAGACGTTTTGGACATTGTCGAACCGTTTGATCCTGCGCGGGCAGTTACGCCGAACCTGCCGCTGCACGTACAAGGACACCTTCAACAAGAAGGGTCGACGGGGCCCGCGTTCCTGCTGGAAGACGGCATCCGACAGAATGTCGGCCACATCGCCGGGCTAGGCGGCATGACCGCCGTGGCGTCGGGAGTTGGGAAACCGATCGGGAGCGACGGGGATGATCGGTTCGTGAAACCCGCATTTCACGGACTCGCAACGACGGACGATCACTTCGCATGGTTGCATTTTCGGGCTGAGCAAGCCGGTCAGGCACTGCTCACGATGAAACAGAATGCGTTGAGAATCGCACCATTGCCGGTGGCCAGCCTCACCAGCGAACACCTGTATTTTGAACGGCAGATCGTCACGGTCGTCGAACCAGCGTCACTCGGACAAAGTCCACTGCTCGAAGGAACTCCGGCGATCGTGCAAGCCGACGATGGACGCGGCGTATTGAACGAATCGAATCCTGCGGCCGAAATTCAGATCCCTTCCGTTCCGGATTCGCCGATACAGAACGCTCCCGAAGTGCCAACGCGGGTGGAATTCGTGTTTGAACACGCGCCGGAAGCACCGATCAAGACGCCTGTGCCAACCAGTGAGATCGTCGACACGTCACCTATCGAGGAGCCGGATTCCGCCTCGGACCAGCCGCCGTCATCGCCTGCTGTTTGGCATAATGCTGACTACCCGCTGGACGTCGACGGTACGGGACGGGTCGGGCCATTGGATGTGCTGATGATTGCGAACTACTTGAATGCCAACGTCGGGAACTGGGAGTTGCCGCCAGTGCAATTCTCGCCGCCGCGGTACTTTGACGTCAATGGCGATGGTCGCGGTACGCCGCACGATGCACTGCTGGTGATCAATTACATCGAACGGCAGAGAACTCAGGGGGCCGAAGGGGAAGCAGAACCCATTCCGACCAGCGAGTTGTCGGAGACGTTTCCGGTCTCGGAGCGACCGGACCACGTGGACGCCGCGCTCCGAGACGCGGTCTTTTCGTCTGGCATCGTCCGATCTGCATCGCGCGAGCACAGATCGCATCGCGCGGATCTCCCGGTCTCGGAGCGACCGGACCACGTGGACGCGGCTCACCGAGACGCGGGGCGAATCGCGGACTCTGGGCGAAACACGGAATCCCAAACCCGAGTCGCGTTGACAAGCAGTCGGTCTGCCGCCGAAACTGCGTTGCAAGAGCGTCGAGTGTCTTTCGCCTCCTGGTCCGAAATCGAAGAAATCCTGCCGATATTGACCGAGGATTGGCTCCGCAGTGCGTAAGGTGGTTCGTGTGCTGAATTCAGCCGGGAACTGAATCCCTAATCTTTCACGTAATCTTTCACCTTATCTATTCCCCATCGGCGCAGGAGCGGGAGATTAAGGGAAAGATTAGGTGAATGCGGTTTCGATGAATTCCAGTTGCCTACCAGTTCCAAGGCCGTATCGTGGGCGTTTTGCGTGGTTTGGTCGATGCCTCCGGCGGACGAAATGCGATAGGTGCCATAGGTGCCACCCATATAAAGGTGCCATAGGTGCCACCCATATAAATTGAAACGAAGGCCGTTCCGCCAGGCTGAAAACCTCCTGATGGTGTTAGTGATATCCCAGGTAGAGCGGAATCCATTCCGTCCACGGTCCAAAGCAAGGGCACCTATCACCTGGAGTGGGACCAGCTCGTTAAAGGTCTGAACGCCCGCGATCAGCCCGGGGACCAGATCGTTCCGGCCGAGTGCGTCGCGATACACTTCGACCACGCTTTCCCGGGCATGTTGTTTTCATGGTTCTTTCACACAAACGGTGTGATGCCCGGCATGGCAACGGGGTATCGGCCGTCGGCGTCGGGCATGACCGGCGGGTCGGCGTCCCACGAGTACTCCTTGGGCGCCAGCAGCAACCGGGACTTGATCGCCTGGTCCCAGGTGATTGCCAGACCGGTGTAACTGGCCATGCGGCCGAGAATGCCCAGCATGGTGCTGACGGCCATCCAGTGGCCGTCGTTGACGGGTTTCCCTTCGCGGATCGATTGGAACAGGGCGGCGAGTTCGAGTTCGTACATGTTGCCTCCGGGCCCGTCGTACCGCCACTCGTTTTCGCCGGTGATCCGGTGTTTGAGGATATCGGCCTGTCCCTTGGTGCCGATGAACAGATCGGCGACGTCCCGCCAGGCGCCATCCTGTTGTCGGCAGTACGAGAAGATGCGGGCGCCGTTCTCGTACTCGTACACGACGGCGTGGTGGTCGTAGATGTTGCCCCATTTCGGCTGCTCGGTGCGCACCTGGCGACCGCCCAGCCCCCATGCGCGCACGGGCGGCCGGTCGCGCATGGCCCAGGAGGCTTTATCGAGGCTGTGGCAGTGCTGTGAATTGATGAAGTCGCCGTTCAGCCAGTCGAAGTAGTACCAGTTGCGCATCTGGTACATCATTTCGGTGTCATCCGGTTGTCGACCGCGGTGCCACAGCCCGCCTGTCAGGTACGTCTCCTGCATGCACAGCACGTCGCCGATGGCCCCGTCGAGCACTCGCTGCATCGTTGCCTGGACGGCCGGGTGGTAACGCCAGCAGAACCCGGCGACGATGCTGAGCCCCTTGCGGTCGGCCGCCGCGGCGCTGGCCATCAGGCTGCGCACGCCGGGTGCGTCGACGGCCATCGGCTTTTCGCAAAACACGTGCTTGCCCGCGTCGATGCACGCCTGCAGATGCCGCGGACGGAAGTGGGGCGGCTCGGCCTGCAGGACGACGTCGACGCCGCTGGCGATCAGCTTCTGGTACGCATCGAAGCCCGTGAAACAGTGGTCGTCGGGCACCCGAGCCCGCGCGGGATCACGCTTCTGCAGTGCTGCCTGCGAGATCCGGAGCCGCTCGTCGAAAACGTCGGCCAACGCGGTGATCTTGGTGTTCGGATCGGCGGCCAATGCGTTCACCGCGGCGCCGGTGCCGCGGCCTCCGCACCCGATCAGCCCGACCCTCAGCACATCATCGCCCGCGGCGTGGGCGCTGCGAGCGACCGACAAACTGCCGACCGTTGCTGCCAGGCTGGTCGTCTTGATGAAGCTGCGCCGGGAAACGTGAGCCGAACCGGTGCGGTTGGAGTGGCAGGACATGAGAAATCTCCTAAGTGATACGGACGCCAGCGTGCTTGGCCCGTGCCGCCGCACGTACCTTGTCTGTGCCCATTTGTGCTCTCCCGCCTCCGGGATTTCCCTTCGATTATAGAAGCGAACCAGCCTGTCCGCAATCGCCTTGCTTATCGCGTGACGACGACGCCACGTGCCAGAGCCTTTGCAGAACCCGGATCAACGCGGCGCCGGTCAGGAGCGAAACGCCGGTCAACGCCAGCGCGATTCGGAGCCGTCGGTACAAGGGTGCCACCGATCCCCGGGAACTTAAGGTCGCACCATGCTTAAGTGCTGCCGCGACAGGTGCCACCCATCTAAATCGGCCCTGGCAAAGATAGATGGATAGATGGCTGGCATCTTCCAGGAGACCAATAGATGGGTGGCACCTTTCAGCCCTTTGCAGCCGGGGGATCTGGCTCAACTGGTCGGTTGTGCTTTCCTGTGGCACAGCCAGCAGGCCGAGCGGATACCGCAAAACGAACTCTCGCTGATCGTACTGGCGCCGACGATCAACCG
>SKKK01000437.1 GCA_007121535.1 Planctomycetaceae bacterium
ATGCCGTCGGTACCGAACCTTAGATCGGCAAACGAACTAATATCGCATTTTGGGGAAGGAGTCGGGAGTCGTTTTCGCGTGCCGTGCTTCTCATGTGGCCCCCGAGCGCCGAGCGGGGGGTTGGCCGGGTCCCGCTCAGCGCTCGGGACCCACACGGTCGTTGCCCGAAAACGACTTCCGACGCCGTGCAATTTCGATCATCGCTCTCGGGGCGACGTGGTGACAACGATCGAGTAGCCGAAGAACTGGTTGGCGACTCGCACCACGTCGTCCAGCGTCACGGATTCGATGCGTTGGTCGAAGGTTTGTTCGTGGTCGTAACCCAGTCCGTACAATTCGTCCAATGCGGCCTGTAAAGCCTGCTGGCCGATCGTCGTGTTGTCTTGAGCGTTCAACGCGATGATGCGTTGCTTGGCCGTCAAGAATTCCTCCTCGCCGATTTGTCCCTCGCGAGCCCGCTGGACATTGGCCTCGATTCGCTCCAGCACCTGGTCCACCTGGTCCGGATGCGTCTGTGCCAGGATCGTGAAATATCCGGGGGCGGGGCCTGTCATCTGAAAGGCGTGGACGAAGTACACCAATCCCGCTCCGCGCAGCTCGTTGTGCAGCCAGCCGCCCGGATAGCGGAACCCGGACATGATCGCATCCAGGACGGTCAGGGCGGCGTGATCTTCGGCGTCCAGGATGGACGATCCCGGATAGGCGACGATCACCATCCCGGTATCCTTGGCCGTCTGCTTGTGCTGGACGATCGGGCCGTCGATCTGATTCGGTCGGTCGAACGAGATCGGCTGGAAATCCTCGGCGGACGGCAGCGATCCGAAGTGCTGCTGAACGGCTTCGATCGCCTGGTCGACGTCGACGTCGCCGAACACGGTGACGATCATGTTTTGGGGCACGAAATACTGCTGGTGGTACTCGTGCAGATCGGCGCGGGTCAATTTTTGGACCGTCTCGAACTTGCCGTCTTGCACCAGATGGTAAGGCGATTCGGGCGGCAGATTGTCGTACAGCAATTCGAAGGCTTCCGCCTGGGGACTATCCGATCGCCGCTCGATCGCCGCCAAAGCCAGACGCTGGACACGATCGAACTGGTCTTCCGGAAACGCGGGTTGCAGGAAGCATTGGGCGAACAATTCGAGAGCTTCCTCGAAATCGTCGCTCAATACGGTCGCCGACCCGTAAATCGTGTTCCGACCGGCCTGCATGGACATTTGGCCGCCGATCGAATCGAAGAATTCCGCGACTTGCTGCGCGGTCATCGTGTCCGTTCCCTGGTCCAGCATCGAAGCCACCAACGCTGCACGGCCAGCGGTTTGCGGACTGTCGACCAGCGCCGCGCCCAGCGTCAAGGCTTGGATGTTGACCATCGGCAGATGCGTATGCGGCTTGACCAACACCCGTAGCCCGTTCTCCAGGCGGACAAGATGTGTTTCGCCCTCGGTGCCCGCGTCGTCCCGAGCCTCCGCCTTCGGTGCTCCGCCCGGCGGAGCGATGATCACCCGGTTGAATCGCTCGGGAACCAGATATCGCCGTGCTACGTCCTGCACCTGTTGGGCCGTCACCTGTTGGATGGCATCCACATAGTGCTTATCGAACAGTGGATCGCCGGTGGCCAGGAAATTGCGTCCCAAGCTGTCGGCCGCCTGTTCGACCGTTTGAGCGCCGAAAACCAACTCGGCCGCCTTCTGCTTCTTGGCTTTGTCCAGCTCTTCCGGAGTGACCAATTCCTCGCGCAGACGCTCGACTTCTCGAACGATCTGCTCGCTGGCCTTTTCCCAAGTATCGCGTTGAGCGCTGGCGAAAACGGCGAACAGCCCCGGGGCGAAGTGCGGGGTATAGCTGGCCGCGCCGACGGAAATCACCAGCGGTTCTTCGTACTTCAAACGCTGCGCCAACCGCGAACTCTCGCCCTGGGCCAACACATACGCGGCGACATCCAACGCGTACAGGTCCGGATGCGATAAATCGACGGTGGGCCAGGCAAGCACCAGGTCGTATCCCGCGCCATCCATTTCCCGGATCGCCTCGCGAGGACTCAATTGCAATGGTTCCTGCGGCAGCGACACCAGGGTATCGTTGCCACGCGGTGTCCCTGCCCATTGGGCTGCGACCTGCTCCAGCACCGCCCGGGTGTCAACCGCTCCGACAACGACGAAGACCATGTTGTTGGGCACGTACCGCGAACGGTAAAAGTCGATGATCATCTCGTTGGTGGTTTGATTCAGCACGTCCAAATAACCGATCACCGGATGCCGGATCGGATGGACCAGGTACATCGTCTGGCTCAGCAAATTCCACTGCACGCGACGACGATTCACTTCGCCATCGGCCAGTTCCTGACGGATGACGCTCAATTCCCTCTCAAACTCGTCGGGATCGAACGCACAGTGCTGCATCGAATCGGCCATCAGTTCGATCGCTTGCATCGTATGGCGAGCCGGACAGTTGATGAAGTAGCCCGTCATGTACGTCGACGTGAACGCGTTGGTCGCCCCGCCGAACGTGTCGATGATCTGCTCGATCTCCGCCTCCGAGCGTTTTGTCGTCGACCCGCCGGCGACGACGTGTTCCAGCACGTGGCTCACCCCCGCGCCCAAGTACTGGCCTTCGAACGCGCTGCCCGTGTTGTTCACATAGCAGCGTACCGTAGCGACCGGCGCCACGTGATTCTCCTGGACGATCACCGTCAACCCGTTATCCAGCGTCGCGAGCGTCACTCGATCGGGCAATTGCCGGACGCTCAAGTACCGTCGTGCCGCCCCATCCGGTTCTGCAGCCTCCGTCCCTTCCGACTGCGGCGTTTCGGTCGCAGCGACACCGCCCATCGCCAAGGCCACCAAGCATCCCAGGAGCATCACCCGGAAACCGCACTTCAACCAAACGATATGGATCATCGCATCTTTTCCCTTCTGATAAAGCGGTGCCTCGAGGCAACTCTTTTGCCCGTTCAAAACCTTAGCATAGCAGGTCGTTCGCCATGCCGGAAGATGCTCAACAACGTCCTGCTCGAGGGACCGAACTGGCATGGATGGCGGCGTTTGTGATATAATCATCGGGACGCTCTTTATCCGAAGCAAAGAAAGGAAAATAACGTGGCCGATTTGAAGATCCGGGTGTTCAAGAATGGCGAGTCCGATCCGAAGAAGACGGTCACGATTCCTGGCGGTGTGCTCAAGATCGCCGCAAAGCTGATCCCGAAAAAAGCGGCCAACGCGTTGCAAGAAAAAGGGATCGACATCGCGGAAATCGTCCGGCTTTCGGATGACCCCGACGCCAGAGGAACCCTGATCAAAGTCGAAGAACACGACGAAAACGAAACAATCGAGATTGCTCTGGAGTAACCGGCTCGGCGATCCAGAAACGGCGGTCGAAGAAGCACAGTCGCTGTTATCGGGATCATTTCCGATGACGCGGGAGAGATTTCTGCACCTTCTTGGTTCCGGGCAGACGGACGAGGCGATCGCGGAACTTTCGAAGTTGATCGAGCGAGATCCCGACGATAGGTTGCTCGTCGCACAGCGAGCCGATCTGTTCCTCCGTCTTGGTAACGGGAAAGGGGCTGCTTTGGTTTCGATGAAGGCGGCGATCGAAGACAGAGCAGGTACCGCAACGCGTCAAGTATGGGATCGGGCCCATCTCGCGCTGGCTGCTTATCGCAACCGCAGTGAAAATGAGGCGCTGGAACACCTTGCCGAATTGACAAAGTCCCCATGTATTCTCAGCACGCACGCTTGCGCGCTCTTGCCTTGTCGGTGCATCGAGCTGCTCTGGGACCAAACCCAAATGATCGGGGCCGTGCGTCTTGTCACCTGTCAATCGGGGGGAACGAGGGTCCGCGAACTCCGATCACCCGTTTTGTGCTACAATATCATGACACGACAAGTAATCGTGACATTCCAGCGAGGCGCGCCGAAAAAAATGATGTCGTCGATCGAAACGTCCAATTTCCGGCGGTCGCCTTCAGACCGTTTGAGGTGAGTCGTGACCGAAATACGGGGCGGAGTGAACGCAGATTTGAGAATCCGAGGTTTACGGGCCGCCCGGCGAACCTTGTTTACCCTTGAACGGCTGGCATCTCCGTGCGACAATCGAAAACTGGGCGCTGGTCGCCGTTGGCGGCGAGCGTTTTTTTGCGGCGTTCGCCGCAGATCCTTTAACAGGAGTGGAGGTAATGAGAGTTATTCCTCTGGGTGACAAGGTCGCCGTCAAACGATTGGAAGCTGAAGAAACGTCGCAGGGGGGCATTATCCTGCCCGATTCGGCGCGTGAAAAGCCGCAGCAAGGGCGGGTTTTATCCGTCGGGGATGGGCGGTTATTGAACGATGGTTCGCGTACGGCGCATCAGGTTCAGGAGGGCGATCGCGTCTTGTTTTCGCAGTGGGCGGGGGTAGAAATCATTGTCGATCGCGAGGAAGTGCTTATCATGAAAGAGGATGAGATTTTGGCCATTTTAGACTAGTGGTTTGCTACGAGCGGACCAAGAAGGGACGAGAATACACATGTTCTTGCGAATAAAAGCTTCGATGTGGATCGCGATGATCGGTATCGCATTCGGGTGGGGGCCTTCCGGGGTGTCGGCTAGTGATGAAGGCCATCCGGGGCCTTCAGGACAAGTGTCCGCGGATCAGCAACCCGTCGCTGCGGTTCCCGGCGATTCTGAGGCGGATCTGCCGGATTACGATCAGATGGTATCGCGGGCGATCCGCTATTTGGCCACTCGAGGCCAAGCTGCGGACGGGTCTTTCAGCCATTTTTCGGGTCCTGGGGTCACCGCATTGGTGACGACGGGAATCCTGCGGCACGGCCGCACACCGGACGATCCCGTGGTGGCTCGGGCTCTGGCCTATCTCAAGCAATTCGTTCAACCGGACGGCGGGATCTATCGCGAAACCACCGTGTTTCGCAATTATGAAACCTGCTTGGCCATGCTGTGTTTTGTCGAGGCGAACCAGGATGGTCGTTATGACGAGTTGCTGGAGAGGGCGGAGGCATTCGTCAAGGGCTTACAGTGGGGCGAAGACCACGGCGTCGATCCTTCGGATTTTGCTTACGGAGGCGCCGGATACGGTCAGCACGAACGTCCCGATCTTTCGAATACGGCGTTTTTTATCGATGCGCTTCGCGCCGTTGGAAACGACGAAAACAGCGAAGCGATCCAACGTGCCCTGATTTTCGTATCGCGAACGCAGAATCTGGAGTCGGAGCACAACACAACGCCGTTCGCAACGAAAAACGAGGACGGTGGGTTTTACTATACGCCGGCGGCCGGGGGCAGCAGCCAAGCGGGAGAGACCCCTGCGGGCGGTCTCCGCAGTTACGGATCGATGACCTACGCGGGGCTCAAGAGCATGATCTACGCCGGTGTGGGGCCGGACGATCCTCGGGTGCAAGCGGCCGTTTCCTGGATCAGGAAGCATTACGACCTGACCTCGAATCCGGGCATGGGCGACGCCGGTCTGTACTATTACTACCACACGTTTGCCAAAGCGTTGAACGCGATGGGATACGACGAGTTCGAGGACCAGCACGGCAACCGGCATGATTGGCGGGAAGAGCTGCGGATGGAACTGGCACGACGGCAGCATCCGGAAGGGTTCTGGGCCAATACCAACGAGCGGTGGCTGGAGGGCGATGGGAACTTGAGTACGGGTTACGCCTTATTGGCATTGGCCTATTGCCGGCCCGCTTCGTCGAGCGATGATCGTCGCGATTGACGGGCCGGCGGGGGCCGGTAAATCGACGGTTGCCAAGCGTTTGGCCGACCGTCTGGGATTCGATTTCTTGGACACGGGCGCCATGTACCGCGCGGTGGCCCTGGCGGGACTCCGGCGCGGTATCGACTGGGACGACGCGGACGCCTTAGCTGGGTTGGCTCGTACGCTCGATATCCGGTTCGAGCATCCCCGGATTCTGTTGAACGGCGAGGATGTTTCCACCGCGATCCGCGCGAACGAGACGACCGTGGCCGTTCGCTACGTGGCCGATCATGCGGACGTTCGGCAGCACTTGGTTCGTCTGCAGCGCCAGTTCGCGGTCGGTCGCAACCTGGTTACCGAGGGGCGAGATCAGGGAACGCTGGTCTTCCCTGACGCGGCATGCAAGTTCTTCTTGAATGCCAGTGCCCGGGAACGAGCACGGCGGCGCGTAGCGGACTTGCAAGCTCGCGGGCAGCAGGTGCCGTTCGAAGACATTCTTCGGCAGCAGCAGCGGCGGGACGACGAAGATCGTCGACGACCGTTGGGGGCATTGATCAAGGCCCCGGACGCGGTCGAAATCGACACCGACGGCCTGTCGCTGGACCAGGTGGTTCAGCGTTTGGAGCAAATCGTCCGACAGCGTGTCGAGCAATCGGCGGGCGAGCCAACCGGCGTTGCGACCCGAGAGCGGTCTTGAGCTTTTTCCGGAGACGGTCGATGTCCGAACGGTCCTTTTCCAAACGCGCGGGTTATGCCGTGTTGCGGGTGTTGGCTCAGGGACTGGGGATCATGCTGTTCTCGATCCGATTCGTGGGCCGCGAGAACATTCCTGTCCGGGGTGGCGTACTGGTCTGTTCGAATCATCAGAGTTTTTTCGACCCG
>SKKK01000702.1 GCA_007121535.1 Planctomycetaceae bacterium
ATCCGTCGTCCATTCAGAAAGGCATTCCATGTTTCAAGGGCTCGATCACGTTGCCATTGTCGTCCGCGATACGGACGAGGCGCTGCGGTTCTACCGCGACATCTTGGGGCTGACCGTCTTGTTCAGCGAGGTGCTCGACGAGCAGGGCGTGCGCCTTACCCATCTGGATCTGGGCAATACGCACCTTCAACTGGTCCAGCCGTTGAGCGACGACCACCCGCTGCAAACCCATCTGCGCGAGCGCGGCGAGACGTTGCATCACGTCTGCTTGCGAGTGGACAACGTGCCCCGCGCGATGACCGACCTTTCGCAGCACGCTCTGCCCGTGCGAGATGCCCAACCGCGACGCGGACCCATCGGCAAACAGGCCGCCTTTCTCGATCCGGCAGGCACGCGCGGCGTACTGATCGAGATCACCGCCCCCAAAGCGTCCGAATGAGGAGCCTATGCCTCCCGAAACAGATACCCGTTTCCCACCGCTGCAGAAAGATCAAGTTCTTGCCTCGTTGCCACCGATTTGGCCGGAAGAATTGGCCGAAGGCATTCGCGACGCCGTCCGCCAGGGCGCTCGGAAACTGATGGTCCTGGACGATGATCCGACCGGCACGCAAACGGTTTACGACATTCCCGTCATCACCGAGTGGTCGGTCGAGCGTTTGGAAAGCGAACTGCAGGATTCCTCGACGGCCTTCTATGTGTTGACCAATTCGCGGAGCATATCGGAGACCGATGCGGTTGCCTTGCATCAGTCGATCGCTGCCAATCTGCGCACAGCCGTGGCACGACTGGAAGCAGCGGGAGTGTCGCCGCCAACGCTGTCCATCGTCAGCCGTAGCGATTCAACGCTTCGCGGCCATTTCCCGGCCGAAATCGACGCGCTGCAGGCCGCTCTCGGGCCGTACGACGCGGTCTTTCTGATTCCCTACTTCGCTGCTGGGGGACGACTGACGATCGACGACGTGCATTACGTCGCCCAAGGGGACTGGCTGCTGCCAGCCGCGATGACGCCCTTTGCCCGCGATGCCGTGTTCGGCTACCGCAGTTCGCATCTGCGCGAGTGGATTGCCGAGAAGACCGCCGGCCGGGTCTCGGCCGATGACGTCGCGTCGATCGGCTTGGACGAACTGCGACGGGCAGGCCCTGCGACCGTGTTGCAGCGTCTGCGCGAGTTGCCCGCGGGCAGCATCTGCGTCGTCAATGCTGTTGTGGAACGCGATCTGGAGGTCTTCGTGCGCGGGCTGTTGGACGCCGAGGCAGAAGGACGTCGCTATCTGTTCCGTACCGCGGCCTCGTTCGTCGCAGCGCGGCTCGGACTCGCCCCGCGCCCGCTGCTGGACGGCAAGACCCTGCAATTCGGTGCCACAAACGGCGGATTGACCGTCGTCGGGTCGTACGTGCCCTGCAGCAGCGAGCAACTACAACAATTGCTGGATGGCGAGTCCGTCGTACCTATCGAATTGGACGTCCCATCGCTGCTGGACGTGAATCGTCGCGAAGAAACCGAGCGTGCTGCGACAACCGATATCAACCGTCATTTGGGTGCATCCCGTGACGTCGTCCTGTACACCAGTCGCCAGCTTATCACCCGCGCCGGGGCGGAAGCCAATCTGGAAACGGGCCGCATCGTTTCCGAAGCGATCGTCCGGATCGTGCGGCGGTTGGATTTACCGCCCCGTTATCTGATCGCCAAGGGCGGGATCACCTCCAGCGACGTGGCGACCCGCGCCTTGGGCGTCCGTCGCGCCCTGGTTCTGGGCCAGATCCTTCCGGGGGTCCCCGTCTGGCGTCTGGGCCCCGAGACGGCGTATCCGGGTCTGCCCTACGTTGTCTTTCCCGGGAACGTCGGCGGTCCCGACGCCCTGGCCAAGGTCGTTGCCATGTTCCAACGTCCTGAGGCGGAAGGGGGGAAGTGGACATAGTGGACAAAGTGGGCACTGTGTTTTCGTCGTGTCCACTTTGTCCGGGATTTGCCATGCGAACCGAGGACAGGTTCCCGAACCACGGCTAGATATTTCCACCCGGTGTCTTTTCCGCGAAATTCGTGACCGGGTCGAACTCGACCTCGCCCATCGTCCAGGAAAAACCGCCGATCAACATGTTCTGGAACAGCGGGTTCGTCCAGACATCCTCGCGATGCCCCAGCGAGTTGTAATAGACGCGGCCGTCGCCATGCTTGCGAGCCCAGACGGAAGGCATGGGCGGACGGTCGTAGTCGTTGCCCTGCATGCCCTCGGTCTGGAGCACCAGAATCACGTGCATGTCCGTATTCAGTTTCCGGTGGGCATACCATTCTTCCAACAATTCGAACGACGGACCCACATCCTCCATGCCGGGAAACTTGGGCGAAACGTTGGTATTGGTGGCGACCTGCTGCGGTCCATGGCCACTGAACTCGCCGCCGATCATCTCGATATAGGGATCAACCCCGCGGCTGCGGAACGTGTCGGTGGCTGCATGGATGCCGACGAAACCGCCCCCCGCCGCGACCCAATCCAGCAAACGCTGTTTTCCCTGAGCCGTCATCGGCGGGCTGCCGTCTTTGGCAGCGCCCAGCAAGTTGCCCGACGTGTAGAAGGAGATCGTGGCATACTGGTCCAAATCCCCATCGAACACGCTGCCATCCTTGGTGCAAACCACGTCGACTCCGTGCTTCTCGCCCACTTCGATCATGATTTTTTCGGAATGGCTGAGTTGGCCCTCGGGGCGGCGGACCACCGAGTGCTCGAAACCCGCACTGCGGGTAAAGTACAAGACCTTGGGTCGTTGGATGGCAGCCGCACCCGCCCAGCGCAAGGGCAATGCGGCGCCGACCAAAGTCAAACCGGTCGCTTTCAGCATATCACGGCGTTTCATCACTTATCGTCTCCAAAGAAAAAAGGATGGACTGTTCTACCGAAACCACTGCTCTCAGGATACTTCCGCAAACGCGACCCGGCAACTGGCACTGGCCCTTCCCGTCCAAGCGCTGGCCCATCGGGCCGCGCAGAAAAAGCGGGACTGTCCCTCTTTTTCAGTCTTTGACGTTGCGCGTAGCCGAATTCCCGAGAATTCGGGGCGTTGGCGAGCGTGGCGTCCTGGTCACGCCCGAATTCTCGGGAATTCGGCTACTTTCCGCAACAATGCGCAACTCAAAAGTTTTCAGTCGACGGCCCACCGAGCCATGTGCGGCTACACCTTCGGCAACTCGTATCCTTCTCGCCACGGGTAAGGGTAGTCGCGCCACTGATTGGCGGTCTGGTTGTCGACGAATTCCCACTTTTGCGGATCCCACTTCAGCGACTTGCCGTCGAGTTCGTCGCCGTGCAGGTAGGCGATATTGCCCAGCAGGCACACAGCGACGGTTCGGGCGCCGACTTCGACCGGGCAATTCGGCTGCTTCCGGCTGCGGACGCAATCGATCCAATCCTGCCGATGCCCGCCGTGACCGCCGCTTGCCGAACGGTACAGTTGAATCTCGTCGTCGCCGATGGGCTGCTTGATGATATCGTCGGGTTTGCTCTCAAGCTGACCGCGGGTGACGAAGATCTCTCCCTCGGTGCCGAAGAACGTGACGCCGCCGCGCCCACCGTGGATCATTTCGACGCCATTGGCATAGATGAATTTCGCGTCACGTCCCCGTCCGGGGTTCTCGGGCGGGACGATTTCGACCGGTCCGGATTGGTCCATGCCCAGCGCCCACTGGGCGATGTCAAAGTGGTGTGCGCCCCAATCGGTCATGCCGCCGCCACCGTACTCCAGGAAGTTGCGCCACGCCGGGAAGTGGCTGTGCATGCCGCGCGGGCTGAGCACCGAACTGTATTCACGCATGGGGGCGGGGCCCAGCCAGCGGTCCCAATCGAGTCCGGGTTCCACTTCTTCGCCGGGCACGTTGCAGGGGCGCGGCGGCCCGCCCACCCCCACCTCGATCCGCTCGATCTTCCCGATCCGACCGTTTCGCACCAGCTCGCACGCGTAGCGGAAGTTCGAGTCGGAACGTTGCTGGCTGCCGGTCTGAAAGATCGTGTCCGACGCATTGACCGCGTCCATGGCCGCCTTGGCCTCGACCAGCGTATTCGTCAGCGGTTTTTCGCAGTACATGTCTTTGCCGGCCTTGCAGGCATCCAGGATGATCAGCCCGTGCCACTGGTCCTGCGTCGCGCAGACGACGGCGTCGATGTCGTCGCGGGCCAGCATTTCGCGGTAGTCGTTGTAGGCGGCACAGTCGGTGTTGCCGTATCCTTCATCGACCCGCCGCTTGCCGGCCTCGCGTCGCGTGCGGTCGACGTCGCACACCGCTCGGACCTTTACTTCCCCCATGCGCAGGAAATGGGGCACGTGCGAACTGTACATCATGTGCCCGACGCCGATCACGCCCAGCCCGATCTTCTCGCTGGGCGCGGCGTTGTTCTCGTCGCCAAGCACGTGCCGGGGAACGATCAGCGGCGCCGCCAACGACGCCGCCGCGCCGCCAAGCAATGCACGACGATTCAACCGTAAGCCGATCTGTTTCATAGATGGGTTCCTTTCATGTGAGGGTGGGCCGTCGGAACCGATGTTCCGGCAATTCAGGTGGGATTATTCTGGGCCACCGTCCAGTGTCCTGTTGCACCGGCCCGATGTCAAGTTGCTCGGTGCAGAATAATTCACAGAACGTCACCCTCAAGGCGCTTTTCGCTCCGGCGGTCGGCGATCCGCAGGCTGCTTGCCGCTCGGGCCAGGAGTAACGCCCGGTGGGCCGAAGCGAGGCATGCCGGGGCGATCGCCCGAGGGTGGACCCGGCGGGCGATCGTTGTCGGGACGATCAGCACCGGAACGCCCGCTACGAGATCGACCCCGCCACGATTCCCCGGATCGGGAAAACGGAGCGCGTTCGGCATCGAAAAAGCGACGGTAACGCTCGAAGTGATACAGTCGAGTCAGTTCTTCTTCCATCCGCTCGGCCGACAAGTTCTCCAGGTACTCGCGCCGCCGTTGGTCCAGTTCGGAATAGAATTGCTGTAGTTCTTCGCGAGATACTTCGGGCGGAGCGTGGCGGTTGAGCATCGCGGCCCGCAGCCAGCGTTCGGCCAGTTCGGGCAGACGACCCTCCTTCTCGGCCCGATTCAGTTCCTGCCTCGCCGAACCCGACAGAAGTTTTTTCATTCGATTCATCTCTTCTTCGCTCGGCAACAGCAAGTCGCGAACCGGGCGAATGTTCGTTGCTGCGAATATCAACATATTCAATCGGTGGGCCGACGGAAGACCGTCCCATCGCTGCTTCCAATGCGGCAGCCGTTGGAGGATCTGTTCCTCATGCGCCAACACGTACTCTTCCATCCACTTGACGATCACCTCCCGGTCATCGGGCGTCAATTCGGACATCACGTATCTCCGCATCCGCCAGCTTTCCTGCTCCCGCAGCAGTTGCTTGATTCGTTCGATCCGGGACTCGGGAGGCAACGATACCAGCTCGGCACGGGCTCCCGACTGCAGGGTGCGCAGCCATTTGGCATAATTCTGCATGATCTGCCGTAGCTGCTCGCCGTCCTCCGCCTCGGCCAGATCCCGGTGGATTTGACGCAATCGCTGCTGATCGCTCTCCGGCATGGCGGAAAACCGAGCCCGTCGGGCGTCCAGTTCCCGCTTTTCCGCGGCAGACATGGCACTCAAACGCTGTCGTGCCTCGACTTCCGCCTGGTCGCGCCCGGTCCATCCGGCAACCACGAAGATCAACACGCAGGCTGCCAGCAGCGTGATGGAAACTTTATAGTTCATGGTCCAGCCCTTCCTCGACGAACAATCCCTCACGCTCCAGCAGGCGGAGGAATTCAATGCTCTCGGCATACCGGTAATGATCCAGGTTCTCGATCACCGGCAGGTCACGCAACAATTTCCGATCCTGGCGGCCCGCCCACCATCGAGTCGCCGAAAACGCGGCGACAAACACCAGGACGGAACATGCCAGTGCTGAACCGATCATCAGACGTCTTTGACGCGAATGTCTACTCCGGGCATGCTGATGATCGTCCGAGGTCTGCAAAGCCACCATCGCAATGGTGCTTTCGGTAAACGATTGGTCGACGTCCGCTTGCGGCAGATGATCCAGAAGATCCCAAGACTGCTGCAGCTCGCGAAGTTGCTGGCGATAATCCGCATCCCGAGCCAAGCGACGTTCGACCCGACGGTTCGATTCCGTGTCCAATTCGCCATCCAGATAGGCCACCAGTTCCTCGACCATGGTGTCGTGTTCCAGGGCATGATGGTCGTTGCTCATGGTCGAGTCCCCTCTTGAACGTAAGGCTCCAGGATCTGGCGGAGATTGTCCCGAGCCCGCGATAGCAGCGATTTCACCGCCTGGACGCTCAATCCCATCGTTTCCGCAATGTCTTGGTAGCTCATGTGTTCGAATCGTGACAGCATGACTGCCATCCTCTGCCTCTCGCCCAACGAATCGATCGCCTGACGCACGACATCGGCCAACTCGCCCTTCTCCAATTGCCGAACCGGCATCAGGCCGCTGGGCGCCACGGCCATCGAATCCATCGGTTTTGCCGCGGCTTCGCCATTGGGGTCCGCCGATACATTCACCTCGTGCTGTCTGGCCGCAGCGCGAAGTGCGTTGCTGGCCACGTTATGAGCGATGGTGAACAACCACGTGGCAAACCTGGCCTCGGGACGATAGCTGGCCCGAGCCCGAAAAACCCGCAGAAAGACCTCCTGAGCCAATTCCTCGGCTCGATGCCGATTATGCACCAGATTCTGCAACACCGTGATCAATCGATTTTGGTAGCGAAGCACCAGTTCCTCGAACGCCGCCGCATTGCCGTCGCGCACCTGGAGCATCAGTCGGACATCCGGGTCGACCGTCTCGTAGGTTGCATTTCGCGACTCCGCAGCTTCCGTCAGCAACAGCTTTCGACCTCCCCCAATTCAATCGATCATCGGCTGGCGTGATATTTCCGGTTTCCTCATGGGTTGGCTCACCATTACCATAATGTACCTCTTGACAAGGTAACACCTCAAGACGGTCGAAGTTTCCCGCCGACGGGATTCGATTTCGACATTCGGGCAAAAGGCGGGCTTGCCCGGGCACCTCATCGAATGTCGATTCGATGCCGATTTGTCGTATAAACCTCGCAGCTCGGCCAGACGATCGATCAAGAGGCGAATCGTTCGTCCGACCCGAATCTCAAGCGGAATCCAGTCAAAATTCTGGAGATTCGACCCACAAAAAGAATGCCATCGTGGTGGCGTGTTACACAGTAGCCACGGACGCCAAACCTTTTCAGAAAAAATCTGGAATTTCTCATTCTGCCTCTTGACACACATGTCAAAAAGGCGATAATGCGGACAAAGCTTGTCTGGAATATAAGCCAGGGCGACCAGATGTTTTCCAAGACGACAAGGTCAGCGATTCGCATGCTCACGCACTTGGGAAAGCGTGGTGCCCCGGATCCGGTGTCTCCTCGGGTGCTGGCAGAAGAATTGGGCGAATCGCCCAGCTACTTGACCAAGGTGGCCCGAGATCTTGTCAAGTCGGGCATCTTGAAATCGCATCGCGGTGTATCGGGAGGGGTTGTGATCGGACGCGAGCCTCGATCCATCACGTTGTTGGCGATCGCCCAGGCATGTCAGGGGGAGATCCTGGCTGACTTCTGCGAGGGAGAATCGCACCCCACGGAGGTCTGTGCGTTTCATCAGGCTTGCGCGGAGTTGCATGGAGTGATCGTGAGCATTTTGTGCAAGTGGACGTTGGCGCACTTCATCGAACGGCCTCAGCCGGTCGGGGTCGTGAACGATCGTATCCCATGCTGGCTCAAGCCCGTTTCTTACGTGGGCAGTTTTGATGGTTCTTCTGGTGTATCCAATGCCAGTGGAGAAGGATGATCTGAGGAATCCATGACGAGGTGACGCGGATGGTAAGCGGTCGAATTCAATTGAAGGTCGATGTGCCTGATGACGGATATCATCGGGATCTGATTTCGTGTCAGGTCGCGTGTCCGGTGCATACCGACGCGCGAGGTTACGTCAGGGCGATCGCTGAGGGGCGGTTCGAGGAAGCTTATCTGATCGCGCGAGGTCCGAATCCACTGGCTTCGATTTGCGGCCGCGTTTGCGGGGCGCCTTGCGAGGTGGCGTGCCGGCGGGGCCGGGTGCCGCGGGTGGATGACGACGGGCGCTTTGTGGCGGTCGACCGGCCGATTTCCATTCGGGCTCTCAAGCGTTTCGTCTGTGAAAAAGCGGGGCCGGATGTTCGGCCAGCGGAGGAAGTATTGGCCGATGTTCGTTCCTTCGTGCCACAGGTGTCGGCAGACGCGGACGAGATGGCGGCTTTGTTGAAGTCGCGGCTGGAGGGACGTTTTCCGTTGGCGGACAGCCAGCCGGTGGCGATCATCGGCGCCGGGCCGGCCGGTCTGGCAGCCGCTCATGACCTGGCATTGATGGGTTTTCGTCCGGTGGTGTTCGAAGCCGAGGCAGTGCCTGCCGGAATGCTGGCTTGGGGCGTGCCGGCGTACCGGTTGCCCCGTGATTTGATCGCGCGGGAAATCGCGGTCATCGAAGCGTTGGGGGTCGAGATCCGCTGTAACACCGTCGTCGGGCAGGACGTTTCTTTCGCGGATTTGCGGCGTGAGTACGCGGCGGTGATCGTCGCGGTCGGCGCGAAATCTTCGCGCTCGGTAGGCTTGCCCGGAGAACAGGGCCCGCGTGTTTATGGCGGGGTGGAATTATTACGGGCCATTTCGCTGAGCGAATCTTTGGACATCGGTCGCCAGGTGGTAGTGATCGGCGGCGGCAACGTGGCTTACGACGTGGCGCGGACGGTGCTGCGGCAAATCGCCTACGACGCGGCGCGTTCCGCAGCGCGTCTGCCTGGCACCAGCGAGGTTCATCTGGCGTCGTTGGAGACGTTGGAGGAGATGCCGGCCGATACCTTGGAGATTCTGGAAGGTGACGAGGAGGGCATCAAGCGGTGGAACGGGTGGGGACCCGTCGAAATTCATCGCGAAGGCGACCGCGTGACGGGGGTAACCTTTCGCCGCTGCCTGCGTGTGTACGACGAGAATCGGCGATTCGCACCGCAGTTCGACGACAACGACCGTCGACGGATTTCGTGCGACACCGTGTTGTTGGCCGTCGGGCAATCCCCGGATACCTCTTTCCTGGAGGACGGCGGGACGGATATCGAGCCTCTTCGGCCCGGTTGGCCGAAGACCGATCCGGAGACGCTCCGGACCACGGCCAAGGGAGTCTTTGTCGCCGGGGATCTGGCGCATGGGACAGGGCTGATGATCACGGCGATCGCATCGGGCAAGCAAGCCGCTCGCTCGGTCTACCGGCACGTCACCGGACGTTCGATCGAAATGGAATCCTTGACGTCTCATCTGGTGCTGGATCGATATCACCGCGAACTGGGGTACGAAGCGATCCGTCGAGTCCCGGTGCCGGTGGCCAAGGCCAAACAGCGGCTGAGCGATCCTTTGCAGATCGTCGAGTTGGGTTACGGTCGGCCAGGGGCGATGCGTGAGGCGTCCCGTTGTTTGGACTGCGGGGTGACGCCCGTGTTCGACGGTCGCCGCTGCGTGCTGTGCGGAGGCTGTGTGGACGTTTGTCCTACCCAATGTTTGAAGTTGATTTCGTTGTCGGCCCTGGAAGCCGGCGGCGATCTGGACGCGGCGATCTCTGCCGAATTGGGAAATGACGCCGACCTGTTGGAGAATTCCGCCATTTTGAAAGACGAAGACCGTTGCATCCGCTGTGCGCTGTGTGCGCACCGTTGTCCGGTGGATGCCATCACCATGGAACGTGTCACTTGTACGACACAATGGAGGACATCATGAGTACGACCCCGGAACCGGTCCCTTCCCGGTTGGACCCTGAACCCGTGCCGCGCCGCGATTTTCTGGGGATCGCGTCGCTTTGTTCTACCGCGGCGGCGTTGCTGTTCGCGGGCATCGGCATGCTGCGATTGCCCAAAGCGGCCGTACTCTCTTCGCCATCGAAGAGGTTCCGAGTGACGTTGCCCGAATCGCTGGCCGAAGGCGAAGCGTATATTCCGCCAGGCCGTTCCATCGCCCTGTTTCGGGACGAGGAAGGCGTGTTTGCGATCTCGCTAGTCTGCACCCACCTGGGTTGCATCGTCAGTAGCATCCCCGACGGGTTTGAATGCGCGTGTCATGGATCGCGATTCGATCCGGACGGGGGCGTCATGAAAGGCCCCGCTCCCACGGCACTGCCTTGGCATCGAGTGACCAAGAGCGAGGACGAGTTTATCGTGGATGAAGAAGAGATCGTACCGATGGGAACCAGGGTGAGTCTATGAGCGAGTCTCCGCGAAAAAACTCCGCGTTGCGTGATTTCGGGGCGAACCTGATCAAATCGCCTCAGCGGATCTTGCGATCCGCGATGCGCAGCGGTTCGCCCACCACCGATCGAACTCGATCCGAGTTCGTATTCGGAAACGTCTTCCTGCACATCCACCCGGTGCGGACTCATCGCTGGAGCCTGCGTTGGGCCACCACCTGGGGACTGGGCACGGCTTCGGCGGCCGCGTTCCTGATCGCGCTGGTGACCGGCGTGCTGCTGATGTTCTACTACAAACCGTACCCCGAAGTGGCTTACGATTCGATCAAGGACATCCACTTCGTCGTGCCTACGGGGCGGTTCATTCGCAATATCCATCGGTGGTCGGCCAACGTCATGGTGGTGGCTGTTTTGCTGCACATGGTCCGGGCGTTTTACACCGGCGCGTATCGCAGCCCGAGAGAATTCAATTGGCTGATCGGACTTGGCCTGCTGATCGTCACGTTGGGCTTGTCGTTCACCGGCTACCTGCTGCCGTGGGACCAGTTGGCGTATTGGGCGATCACGATCGGAGCCAACATCGCCCAATCGCCTCGCGAAGTCACCGACGCAGTGGGCATCACGGAGGTCTTCGATCCGGGCGGTTTGCAACGGCAACTGCTCTTGGGTTCGGACATCGTGGGCGAAGAAGCCTTGATCCGTTTCTATCTGCTGCACGTGATGATCCTGCCGCTGATGCTGGTGATCCTGATGGCGGTCCATTTCTGGCGAATTCGCAAGGACGGCGGCTTGACGCGTCCGGACGACGTCGACGACCGTCTGGGGCCGCCGCCCCCGGATACGTATCCGGTGTTCACCGAGGCCCCGGCCAAGACGTACCACTTGGCTGCGATCGTCCGTGGGCGCACCTCCGCGGTCGGTCAGGGGCCGGAAAATACGGTGCCGTCCATGCCGCATCTGTTCTACGCCGAACTGGGCGTGTTGATGGTGACCGTCTTCATTTGCGTGGCGCTGGCGATTGTCTCGGACGCTCCGTTGAAAGAGCTGGCCAATCCGGCCGTGCCGGAGAATCCCGCCAAAGCGCCTTGGTATTTCCTGGGCTTGCAGGAAATGGTTTCGTTCTCGGCGTTCATGGGCGGAGTCGGTATTCCTACCATCGTGGTGATCGGGTTGGGGCTGATTCCGTTCCTGGATCGCGAGCGGCAGGGAACGGGCGAGTCGTTTGGCGGACCGGGCGGCAAGAAACTGGTGCTGGAGTCGGCGGTGATCGGGCTGGCGCTGGTGATCGGCTTGGAAGCCTTTGCCATCCGCTTCGGTTGGCTGCGCGAGTGGTATCCGGAGATTCCGCAATGGGTGATCACGGCGGTCAACCCCGGCACGATCCTGGCAAGTCTGTACGCCCTGTATTCGCTCTGGTTGATCCGCCGATACAACTCGGCGCGCGCCGGAGCGATGGGATTATTCACGTGTTTTCTGTGTGGCTTTGTGGTGTTGACGATCATCGGAAGCTATTTTCGCGGACCCAACTGGGACTTCTACTGGTCGCCGGCTGAATGGCCACTTCATTGACGTAAGATTTCCCGATCGGAACGAAGATGAACCGAAATAAACATTTGTTGCTCTGGTCCAGTATCGGCACGTTGGGACTGCTGATCGTCGCCGCGGTCCAGGAGAACATTCTGAAGGACTGGCGGCGCATCCAGGCGGCTGCCAGCACCATTGATGGCCCCATCGACGTGCGGCTCAGGCAGGTGATCTCCCCCGATCTAAAGATTACGGACCGATGCGTTTCGTGCCACGTGGGCATGGCGCCCGGTGAAGAGCCGGCGGTGGACGGTCCCACGCTGGCGACCACGACGCATCCTCCCGTGGTGCACGATCCGGGCGAGTTCGGTTGTACGGTCTGTCATGGCGGCCAAGGTCGGGCGACCGACATGGCCGATGCCCACGGCGACGTGCCTCACTGGCCGCATCCGATGATCCCGCTGCAATACGCCCAGGCGGGCTGTGGGACGTGCCACACCCACGTGCAGGTACCGAGGACCGAACGCTTGGAAGAGGGCGAACGACTGATCGCCAGGTACGACTGCTTCTCCTGCCACCGCATCGACGGTCGCGGAGGCACGTTGCGGCCCGGTGGCGTGGGCGGTATGGAGGGACCGGACTTGTCCTACGCGGGTGCGGCGGGACACGATCCGCAGTGGTACGCCAAACATCTTCAACAGCACGAAGCGGCAGAGGACGGCGTATGGAAGGACTCCTTTGGCCCCATTCCCGACGACGACTTGCGGACGATCGACAACTATATTGCCTCGCGGGTTGGAGCGCCGCGACTGGTCAAAGCCAAGGCATTGTTTCATTCCTTGGGCTGTCGCGGCTGTCACAAGATCGACGGCGTCGGAAGCAACGACGGACCCGACCTGACGCGTGCCGGCGACATGGATCCCTTGTTCGTGGATTTCAGTTATGTCGAAGGTCCGCACACGATCGCTCGATGGCACGAGGAACATCTTCGCGACCCCGCGAAGATCGTGCCGGGATCGCTGATGCCCAATTTCGGCCTGAACGACGATCAGATCGAACTGCTGACGCTGTACTTGATGTCGTTGCGCCGCAGTCCGCATCCGGAAGCCTATTGGCCCAAGGACCGCATCCTGGCCGAGCGCTTCGGGGAACGCGAGTTCGGCACGGACGGCGGCACGCTGTACGGCACGTTCTGCGCCGCGTGCCATGGCGACTCGGGACAAGGCGTGCGGTATCCCGACACGGTTCCCTTTCCCTCGGTCAGCAACCCCGATTTTCTGGCCGTGGCTTCGGACCAGTTCCTGATCGACTCCATCCGCACAGGACGCCCGGGACGACGGATGCCGGGTTGGAACGAGATGCTCGGCGGGTTGCGGGACGAGGAAATCGAAGAACTCGTCCGCTATCTCCGCGAAACGGGCGGGGTGAAGGCGCCGGAGGTGGATCGCACGGAACCGCGCTGGGTGAGTGCCGACTGGGAGTTCGGCAGACGGCTGTACGACAACCACTGCGGCAGTTGCCACGGTCCCGAGGGCGAAGGCACGGAAGCACCCCAATTGAGCAATGTAGCCTTTCTGGCCGCTGCGGACGACACGTATCTGTTCGAGACCATCGCTCGCGGACGCCGCGGCACCCCGATGCCCGGCTATCGCAGCGGTTCGCCCATCCATCCGGCCCTTACCGACGCAGAGATCGAGGCGTTGGTCGCCTATTTAAGAACCTGGGAGAAGTAACAATGAGTTCTCATGATATCAATCGCCGGGACTTTCTGGCCGCAGCCGGCGCCGCCGGTTTCGGCGCCTTGCTGGCTTCCGCTTCCCGAGCCTGGGGGCTGGATGCGGTGACCAATCCCTTGGCCGCTTATCCGAACCGCGACTGGGAAGCAGCCTATCGCGACCTGTGGAAATACGATTCCACCTTCACCTTCACCTGTGCTCCGAACGATACGCACAATTGCCTGCTGAACGCTTACGTGCGTCAAGGGATCATCACGCGGATCGGGCCGACGATGCGTTATGGTGAGGCCCGGGACATCGACGGCAACCAAACCTCGCACCGCTGGGATCCGCGAATTTGCCAGAAGGGACTGGCGTTGACTCGCCGCTTCTACGGCGACCGCCGCGTCCAACAATGCATGGTGCGGGCCGGGTTTCAACGCTGGTACCAGGATGGATTTCCGCGAGAAGAAAACGGTTTGCCGCCCAAGGAGTATTTCCAACGCGCTCGCGATCGATGGGTCCGGATGCCCCACGACGAAGCGGCGACCATCGTCGCTGCCGCCACGAAGAACATCGCGGAAACCTACACGGGCGAAGCGGGCCGGAAGCGCTTGTTGGCTCAGGACTATTACGAAGAGGTGGTCGACGCGGCACAAGGGATCGGCACCCAGACGATGAAATTTCGTGGCGGGATGCCGCTGCTGGGCGTGACCCGAGTGTTCGGCCTGTATCGCTTTGCGAACTCGCTGGCCCTGCTGGATTCAGCGATCCGCAAAGTGGGCCCCGACGAAGCTGTGGGCGGCAAAGGCTTCGACAACTATAGCTGGCACACCGATCTGCCGCCCGGGCACCCGATGGTCACCGGCCAGCAGACGGTCGAGGTGGATTTGAACGCGGTCGAGCACGCCCGGACGGTCGTGGTCTGGGGTATGAACTGGATCACGACCAAGATGCCCGATTCGCACTGGTTGACCGAAGCGAGGATCAAGGGCACGCGCATCGTCGTGATCGCTTGCGAATATTCCGCGACCAGCAGCAAGGGCGACGAAGCGATCGTCGTCCGGCCGGGAACCACACCCGCGTTGGCGCTGGGACTGGCCAACGTGATCCTGCAAGAGAAGCTGTACGACGAACCGTACGTCAAACAATGGACCGATCTGCCCATGCTGGTTCGGATGGACACCTTGAAACATTTGCGAGCCGCCGAAGTGTTTGGCGGCGAGTTGGCCGAGTTGTCCAACGAGACGACTCTGTTGGCCGATGGCGAAAGCGAACCGCCGGCGGTCAACCATCGTGACATGTTGATCCCGACGGCGATGCGGGAGGAATGGGGCGATTACGTCTGGTGGGATCGAGCGGCCAAGGAACCCCGAGCGTTGACTCGCGATCAGGTCGGCGAGCATTCGGAGATCGGCGACGCACTGCTCGAAGGCTCGGTCGAAGTCACCTTGGCCGACGGCCAGAAAGTCCGCTGCCGCCCGGCGTTCGACCTGATCCGCGAGTACGCGGCGCATTTCGACCCGAAGACCACCGAAGAACTGACCTGGGCGCCGGCCGCCGCGGTCCAGTCGCTGGCCCGAGACCTGGCCAAGGCCCCCGGTACGACGCTGTTCATGATGGGAATGGGGCCGAACCAGTTTTTCAACAACGACAACAAGGACCGCGACGTCTTTCTGCTGGCCGCGCTGACCGGCAACGTCGGCAAGATCGGCGGCAACGTCGGCTCGTACGCCGGCAACTACCGCGTCGCCCTGTTCAACGGATGCCCGCAGTACATCAACGAGAATCCCTTCGACATCGAGTTGGACCCGGCCAAACCGGCCAGGCCCAGACAATACTGGCGGGCCGAGTCGGCGCATTACTACAACCACGAAGACCACCCGTTGAAGGTCGGCAACCGGATGTTAACCGGCGATTCGCACATGCCGGCCCCGACTAAATCGCTTTGGTTCAGCAACGCTAACTCGATCCTGGGCAACGTCAAATGGCATTATAACACGGTGATCAACGTGCTGCCGCGGATCGAGATGATCTGCGTCAACGAGTGGTGGTGGAGCACCTCGTGCGAATGGGCCGACGTGGTGTTCGGCGTCGATTCGTGGGCCGAACTGAAACAACCCGACATGACCGCCAGTGTGACCAACCCGTTCCTGTCCTTCTTCCCCCGCACGCCGCTGCCGCGAATCTTTGACACGCTAGGCGACATCGAAGTGTTGGCCTTGGTCGGGGCGAAGATGGCCGAGTTGACCGGCGATCAGCGCTTCAACGATTACTGGAAATTCGTCCGCGACGAAAAGGCGGATGTCTACCTGCAGCGGGTCTTGGACTTTTCGACCAGTTCGAAAGGATACAAAGCCGAAGAGCTGGAACGGCTGGCCGTCGAGGGCATCCCTGCGCTGATGAACAACCGCACGGTGCCCAAGTCGGTGGGCTACGAGCAGATCACCGATTCGCGGCCCTGGTACACCAAGACCGGGCGGCTGGAATTCTACCGCGAGGAAGACGAATTCATCGAGGCGGGCGAGAATCTGCCCGTCCACCGCGAGCCGGTCGATTCGACCTTCTACGAGACGAACGTGATCGTCGCGCCTCCCCACGAGGCGCTGCGACCCGCCGGTCCCGAGCAGTACGGCGTCCCGCTGACGGATATGAGGTGCGATACCCGTAGCGGACGGAACGTCATCAAGACGTGGGCCGAGACGAAGGCCAGCGTTCATCCTCTGGCGGCGGACGGGTATCGCTTCGTGTTCCACACGCCCAAGTACCGCCACGGCTCGCACACCACGCCCATCGACACGGACATGGTCGCCCTGCTGTTCGGACCGTTCGGCGACCTGCACCGCCGCGACAAGCGGTCGCCGTTTGTGAACGAGGGCTACGTGGACATCCATCCGGCAGACGCCAAGGCGTTGGGGATCGAAGATGGCGACTACGTCTGGATCGACAGCGATCCCGAGGACCGGCCGTTCCGCGGCTTCCAGGAAAACGCCAAGGACTATGACTATGCCCGGTTGCTGTGCCGCGCCCGTTACTACCCGGGCACGCCTCGCGGGGTGACCCGCATGTGGTTCAACATGTACGGCGCCACGCCGGGCTCGCGCGCCGGGCACCTGGGTCGGCCGGACGGGCTGGCCAAGAACGAGGCGACTCAATACCAAGCCATGTTCCGGTCCGGCTCGCACCAGTCGGCCACACGAGGCTGGCTGAAACCGACCCTGATGACCGACTCGCTGGTCCGCAAGAACATTTTCGGCCAGTCGCTGGGCAAAGGCTTCCTACCGGACACCCACTGCCCGACCGGGGCGCCGCGCGAGGCGATTGTCAAGATCACCAAGGCGGAACCGGGCGGGTTGGACGGGCAAGGACTGTGGCGGCCGGCTGCCTTGGGCATCCGGCCCGCGTACGAATCGGCGGCGATGAAGAAATATCTGTCCGGCGGATTCCTTGCCGGCGATCAACAGGAGACCTAGATCATGGCACGAGTTTACAATTGGCAAATCGGCAGGGACATGTCGTATTGGTATCCGGAGAGCCGGCCCGAGAAGCAGTTCGCGGCGGTATTCGATATCAATAAGTGCATCGCCTGCCAGTCCTGTACGCTGGCATGCAAGACCACTTGGACCTCGGGAAAGGGCCAGGAATACCAGTTATGGAATAACGTCGAATCCAAACCCTACGGTTTCTACCCGCTCAGGTGGGACTTGAAACTGCTGGACATGCTGGGCGAACAACAGTGGGACGGCGATCAGTATCGCGGCCAGACCATTTTCGAGGCGGCGGAAGCCGGCGAGCGGGTCTTGGGCTGGCGCCCGGAGGAACGCGATTTCGCCTATCCGAATGTCGGCGAAGACGACTGTGCCGGCACAATCGAAACCGGGGCCGATTTTCAGATCCCGCACCTGGCTTGGTTCTTCTATCTGGCTCGGATCTGCAACCATTGCACCTACCCGGCCTGTTTGGCTTCCTGCCCTCGCGGTTCGATCTACAAGCGGCCCGAGGATGGGATCGTATTGGTGGATCAGCAGCGCTGCCGCGGATACCGCGAGTGCGTCAAGGCCTGCCCGTACAAGAAAGTCTTCCACAACCCGTTGGTCGGCACGTCGGAAAAGTGCATCGCCTGTTTTCCCAAAGGGGAGAACGGATTGCAACCGCAGTGCTTCGTCAACTGCATCGGCAAGATCCGCATGGCCGGGTCGATCTCGCGCCCCGAGGATGCCAAGCCGGAGAACCCGATCGATTACCTGGTCCATATCCGAAAAGTCGCCTTGCCCCTGTTCCCGCAACTGGGGCTGGAGGCCAACGTGTATTACATCCCGCCGATCCACGCCCCCACGCCCTTCTTGTACCAAATGTTCGGCCCCGGAGTCGCTGCGGCGATCAAGACGTACCGGTCCGCCGTCGACGACATGGACTTGGCCGGGTTGCTGACGTTGTTCGGTTCGTCCGAGCGGGTCATGCCCCGTTGGAAACGCGAAGGCGACTGGACGATCGGATTGGACGAACAGGATCAGGAAATCGTTCGCGTACCGTTAAAGGAACCCGTTTATCTGCGCGGCCCGTTCGACGAGAAATATCAGGTCGCCCGCACCAATTGTCCGTAGATACACAAGGAGCCTGTCCGATGGCCAAGAAATTATGGCACCTGATACTCGTTGTCGTTCCCGTCCTGACCCTCGTCGGTTGTCGCCCCGCGCCGCCCGTGGCCCGGCTGATGGACGTGACGATGGTGATCGCGGACGTGTTGCCCGAAGACCCGAGCGACGGTGTCTGGCAGCATGCGCCGGAGTTTACCACGCCGCTTCTGCCGCAGGACCAGGTCGAGCCGCGACAGTTGGAGGTCTCGACCCGTGAGATTCGAGTGCGAGCCGTTGCTGCGGGTGACCACGTCGCATTCCGATTGGAATGGGATGATCCCACGTTGGACGACCAACCGGGCCATGAGGATTTCCCGGACGCCTGTGCCATCCAACTGCCGGCGATTGCAGAACCGACGCTGCCCGCGCCGCAGATGGGCGAATCCGGCCAACCCGTCGAAATCACGTTCTGGACCGCCGCCTGGCAAGCGACCGTCGATGGCCGCGGTACAACGTTGCGCGATCTGTACCCCGGCGCGACGATCGACCACTATCCGCACGAGGCGGCGCCGTTGAAGTCCGACCCGATCGCGCAACGCGAGGTGCAATTGCGGTACTCGCCCGCTCACGCCCTGGGGAATTGGATGGCCGGTCCACGCGAGCGGTCCGTCGAGGACCTGATCTCCGAAGGGCCGGGAACGCTTGGCCCCGGACCGTCCGCCGATTCGCAAGGCCGCGGCCAGCACAACGGCGACGGATGGTCCGTGGTGATCAGTCGCCGCTTGCCCGCCGGCTGGGATTCAGCACGCGGCTCGCAAATCGCCTTCGCCGTCTGGCAAGGCGACCGCAACGAAGTCGGCGCCAGAAAAATGCGCACCGGCTGGATCAATCTGGTGCAGGAGCCATGACACCCAGAGAGGAACGGTCTGTCGAAATCGTCGGACGAGCATTCATTCCGGCACTTGATCCCAGCGTCCGAACTCGGTTACAATTCGAAAATACGATATACAAAATTCGAGAGGATGAACGTGACATTAGAAACCATCTCCATCGCCATCGACTCGGACGTGGCACAAACGTTTTCCCAAGCTTCCGCCGAGGAAAGACGGAAGATCGAGATTCTTCTTCGTCTCCGTTTGCGCGAACTGACCTTGGGCCGGATACGGCCCCTGAACCAGATCATGGACGAGATCGGGGAGGAGGCAAGAGCCAAAGGGCTAACACCGGAACGATTACACTCGATGCTCGAAAATGACGCAACTTAGGGTCTTCAGTAGTGACATGCGCGCACGGTGCGCATCTTTGTAGGTTGGGACTCTGTCCCGACCGGGTCGGGTCGGAGACCCAACCTACTTCGGTTGCGGCCGGAAGCCGCGTCAGGACTATCATCGACACCCGGTAACCATTGCGGAGTTGTTGCATTGATGTAGCGCAACTCTTCTCGATTGTCTTGATTTTCCACGTGGGAAGGATCGAAAATGCCGATTAGCTCAGAACATTTGCTGGCCGAAGCAACCGATTGGCGGATGCTCGGATTGCTGCTCAGTTGTCCTCGTTCCGGCTGGCTGCAAGAATTGGACTCGCTGGCCGCTACCTCGGAAGATCAGCAGCTACAACAGGCGACGGCTGCGGCGCGCGACGAAGCGGACGAGTCGGCTTACCACACGATCTTCGGACCCGGCGGCCCGGCCGCGGCGCGCGAAGTCAGCTATCAGCGTTCGTCGTTCACCGGCCGGTTCCTGGCCGAACTGAAGGAAGCTTACGCCGCGTTCGCTTACGAATCGACGATCGGCGAAGCGCCCGATCACGTGGCCACGCAAGCCGATTTCGTCGGCTACCTGCGATTGAAAGAAGCGTATGCCCGAGCGCAGGACAACACCGAGCAAGCCGAGTTGACCGCCCGCACCGCCCAGCGAATCATCATGGATCATCTGGCCTTGATCGCCGAGCCGCTGGTAGAAATCCTGCAAAACTCGGGATTCCGATACCTGGCCCTCGCCGCAACCGCCTTATACCAGCGAGTCGGCCCCGCCCCCACCCTGCCCGCTGCCGAACCGCCCGACTACGAATCGCTGGTCCCCCTGGACCCCTGCGGCATCGAAGCAGATGCCTAAAAGCGGCAACGAAACCACCCCCGCAGGATGGCTCTCCGAGCCGTCCGTCGGTCTTGTTAGCGCCTCGAAAAAGCCAACAGCGACGGATAAGCACCCGGCCAGATATTTCTTGGTGGAATTGGGCGAAAGGGGTCGGGAGTCGTTTTCGGGTAGGCCGCTTCCCATGTGGCCCCCGAGCGCCGAACGGG
>SKKK01000569.1 GCA_007121535.1 Planctomycetaceae bacterium
ACCCTAACCCTCTCCCCCAAAGAATTGACGGATGAACGTTTTCTTGCGTGGAAGGCGTCTTGCCGTCAATTCTTTGGGGGAGAGGGGACCAGACCTTTCCCCGCAAAAAAACTTTAGGTTCAGAATACGCCCGATCGGTAACGATTTGGGGCAGAGGGTTAGCTCTCCGTTCTTGTCCCCTCTCCCCCGAATCGTTGCCGAAAGAGGACTTTGGGTTCGGAAAACCCTTGTTCGGCAACGATTTGGGGGAGAGGGTTAGGGTGAGGGGGCACCTGGCGCCACTAACCCGAATTCCGCCCTCGAAACTCCAACTTCATCTTTAAATGTCTTGCAATGGCAATCGCGACTGCTTCGACGTCTTCGAGAACATCTTCGTTGCTGAATCGAACCACGGTCCAGCCTTCCGCTTCGATCTTGGCTTGTCGCGAGAGATCATTCGCGTAAACGTGGTCGTGATATCCACCGTCGATTTCGATGGCCAGCTTCTTCTCGATACACGCGAAATCCGCGATGAACGGTGGGATGGGATGCTGACGTCGAAACTTCAGGCGACACAACCGGCGTCCTCGCAGTACGTTCCACAGAAGCGATTCTGCTTTGGTTTGTCGAGCCCGCAGGTCACGGGCTTTTTCGGTCAGTTGAGGCTGTTGTCCGTGCGGCATGGCCCAGTCCCGGAAAAATATAAGTTAGGAGCTGATGTTACATGGTTCGCGGCTTGAGGTCAATTGTTTGGGGAGAATGGGGTGGACTGTGGGGTATGCGGCCCCCTCACCCTAACCCTCTCCCCCAAAGAATTGACGGGTGGAAGTTTTCTTGTGTGGAAGGCGGCTTTGCCGTCAATTCTTTGGGGGAGAGGGGACGTCCGGGTTCGCTGGTCGGTGGCGGGCTGTGGCGGGTGCATCATGTGTTCGTTTTTCATTCCGCTGGCAGCAGGGCGGTTAGGGTGGTGGGATCGGCAATCGCGCGGAGGATGGTTTCGATGATCATGGAGTCTTCCAGGTCAAGCGGGGCACATAGCGTCGGTTCGTTTCGTTCACCGGCTAGAATGCGTCGGATGGCGGCGACGAGGTTGGTCCAGCCGTGTTCTTCCATCTGCGACAAGGCGGTTCGAAAGTCTGCCGCCGCGTCGGGGTCGTGAAGTGCCTGCAACGTGCCGATGATGACCGGCAGATGTTTCTTAATCTCATGGGCCGTGCCGGCGAAGTTTCGTTTGGCTTCGCGAGCGAGTTGGCGGTAGTCGGCGGCCTGGTCGGGCTGCGACTGCTGATCGACGATTTCGGCCAGGATGTCGTAGGTCTTCCAGATCTCCGCGGCGCCGGGATCCAGGGTCTGCTTGATGGCCAAGGCCTCCTCGGCCAGTTCGCGGGCCTCGTCCAGACGTCCCGGCTGGGTTCGCAGGAGATCGGCGAGGTTGCTGAGTGCTTTTGAGGTGGGCAAGATGTCCCCGGTTTGCCGTCCGCCGTCGATGGCCTTGCGATACCAGGTCTCCGCTGCCTCTGGCTTTCCGGCTGACACGTTCACGATCGCCAGTTGGTTCCAGGTTGGTGCGGCTCCGGCCAAGTTGCCGTGCTGTTCTTCCAGTCGGGCCGACTCCCGATAATGGTGCTCGGCTTGCTCCCACTGGCGTGCTTCCTCAAACGCCCTGCCGAGCTGGTGCTGGAAGCCGGCTTCCGAGGCGGGTTCGCGCAGACGCTGGAACAATGCGAGGGCTTCGTGGCAACGCTTCACGGCGTCGGCAAGATCGCCTTCTTCCAGGGCCAGCGTGCCGAGTTGCCCGAGGGTGACGCCTTGGCCGCGCAGGTCGTTCAGTTCCTTGTCGATCTCCAGGCCCAGTTCATATTGCGCGCGGGCCTCGGCGTATTGGCCTTGATCCCTCAACGCATCGGCCAGGTCCGTTCGCAACAAACCGCGATGCCGTTTGATTTGGTCGCTCGGCTCCAGTTGCTCCGTCACCGCAATGCTTTGCCGATAAGCCGCCTCCGCCAGATCGGGACGACCGCCGTTACGGTAGCAGCGGCCAAGGCGACCGAGCGTCAGGGCAAGGTTGTAGCTGGGCTGATCTCGGAGCATTTCCAGGATGTCGGTAAAGATGTCGGCGGCCTGCTGAACGCGACCGGCAGCCCTCAGTTGTTCGCCGCGGTTCGATTGGACCAGAAACCAGGCCTGCGAACCTCGCTGGCCGCCGGCTTGTTCGGCGCGGCGGGTCAGCCGAGCCGCTTCGCGGGTCATGCCGCGGACGGTGAGGAACCGATTGACGGCCGCCACAAAATCGACCGCATCGGCATCGCCGGAGTCCAAGGCGCGGTCGACGGCGTACAGCAGATTGGGCAGCTCACGGCGGGCGATGGCTCGGGCCTGATGCGGGTTCTTGCCGTCTTGGTGATAGAGGTAGCCCGCCAGGGCGTAGTACCGCTGGCGATGGGCGGTGGTCAGGGCGTCGCGCTCGTCGGCCTGCAACCCTGCCCAGAGCATGGGGGCCAGCGTGCGATGAAAGCGGAGAAAGGGCGGGCCGACGCCCAGAATGCCTTCGGCTTCGATCAGAGCGGCCGCTTCCAACTGGCGGCGCAAGCCGGGCCATACGTTTTCCGCCGCCCGGACGGGCAAGCTGGCCAACTGGACCCGAAGCTGCTCGATGTGTTCTTCGAGTTCGGGATTGCCGCTAAGCTGCGCCAGCAGTTCCGCCGGGATTTCGGCGTCCTCGGGGATCTCCACGCCCATCAACCGGAGCAGGATGCGCGGGCCGCCGCTTTCCAACGCCGCCAGTAGCGTCTGGAGTTGCTCGCGCTCGTCGCTTTCGCCCAGTCCCGTGATGGCCAGCAGATCGTCTTCAAACGCTCCGCCTTGAAACACACCCAGACGGCGGACGGCGTGGCGTTCGCGCTCGCTCAGGCGTTCCAACGAGAGTTGCAGCGAGGCGATCAGGCTCCGCGGCGTGCCCTCGACCGCGATGTCGGATGTGGCCGCTTCGCTCAAGATCTGTTCGAGCCGTTCGTCGAGCTTGTTGGCCGAACGGGTCTTGAGCTGCTGGGCCAGCACGCAAATCGAGAGCGGATGAAACTGGACGCGATCGAACAACTCGATCAGTTCCTCGCGTTTGGGGAGCGGGATGCTGGGCTCCGGCGGCAGCTTGCTCAGCTCGCCAAACCAATCGAGAGCATCGTCGGGATAGGCCGCCGAGCCCAATCCTTCCAGGACGATGCGACGATAAATCCGCGTGCCTTCGATCCGATAGTCGGGATGGCCGAAATCCGGTAGGCGACTGGTCAGCAAGACGCGCGAATCGCCGGCACAGGACCAAGCCACCGCGGCGGCCAACAGTTCCTGCAGGGCGTCTGCCGAAACGGCTTCCAGGTTGTCCAGGATCACGAGCGTCGGGGTTTCGCGGAGGGCCTCGGTGGCCGCGTCGGCATCGATCAGCGACCGCTGGAGAACGCTGCCGATCGTGCTGACGGCCACGGAGCGGGCGTCTGCGGTTTGCACGTGCGAGTAGTCCACGAAGACCGCGCGCTGGAAAGGCCCGTCCGGACCAGCCACCGTGCGGCTTCCAGGGCCAGCTCGGTCTTGCCTTGGCCGCCGAACCCGGTGATGGAGATCCGCCGTGTTTCCGGTGCGGCGAACCAGCAGGCGATATCCCACAGCTCGCGACGCCGCCCGAAGAACCCGGCTTCGTGCTCCGGGCGCAAGTTGTGCTTCGTCCCTCGCTCGCGCGTCGGGCTGGTGTGAGCGAATTCGGCAGGCTGGAAGCCTACTCTACGGGGCAGCAGCGGCGAATCGGTGCCGCCGTGGAACAGGGCCGGGAGAAACCAGTCGTCCAGCTCCAGCATCTGCCACCGGTCGCCGCGCCGGACCTTGTATTTCTCGGGATTGTTGGCCAGAAAGGTGCGGGCATCATCCAACGCCGTGGCGATGCCCCGCCCGCGAGCCAGGCTCTCGTAGAACTTGCCGAACAGCATCCGCGTCGTAGGAACAAGCACCGCACCAACGTCTGCGGTGGCTACGTCGACAATCACACGGTACCGAGGCCAGCACGATGCGAGTTCACACCACCCAATCCCTGTTCGCCTAGGAGGAAACCGCAAAGTCCGCTGGCATGGACAACTCAATCGCTGGGCCAACTTGGTCAATCCGCTACGGAAGCAGCATCCCTGGTTCTGCAGGCTGAAGTACTAATGGGTGATCGATCAAGCCGAGTATGCCACCGATGTGATATTCCGCGACAAGGCGTCGCTTCAATACTTGAAGCCTTGTCCACGGTATCGGACCCAGCTCCGGCTTACCATCAAGTGGACAAGCTGGCTCGGCTGCAAGTAGTCGGCGAGCGAAGTTATGCAGTCTTCCATCCTGCGCGCCGCGAGGACGTGGCACTGTTTCGAGCGATTCTTCAGGGCGACCATCTTCTGCACGGTTTTCGCAATGGCCACATCCCTCAAGCAGCTATCCACGGCCACCGAGGACCCGCGAGAGCCGCGTCGGCAGGCGAATGCCGTAAGCCGTTTGCTGAAGCGACTGCATGTGCGAGGTTTGATTGCGAAGGGACCGCAAACTCGTCGTTGGCAGGTCGAATCGGCGGAAACGGGGGTCGGGAGTCGTTTTCGGGCAACGACCAACCACGTGGTACATGCTTTCCCCGAAAACGACTCCCGACCCCGTTCGCGCTCCGAAAAACTCGGCTCCTACACTTGATCCAGCGGACAACGGTGCGGCATAATGGGCACGCAAGTAGAACGGATTTCATTCCGTTCGGAACGGAGAACGGAGTGAATTCCGTTCCACAAGATAGACGCACCGTGCGTGCATTCTCTGGACCGAAGACCTTATGCAACAAAAATTCTCCCCCTACTTTCTGGAGCTTGGACCATGAACGCCCTTCGTCGACAATCGGCATCGTCATCGCCATCGGGCGGTATTTCACCGTTTCGGGTCAATCGGCGGCGTCTTCTGCAAACGGCTTCCGCCGGCCTGGCTTATTCCACGCTGGGCGCGTACGGGTTGGACTTGGTGCATCGCAAACCCCGTCGCGTCGGTTTGATCGGGGCGGGTTGGTACGGCAAGAGCGACCTTTGGCGGCTGGTCCAGGTTACTCCGGTCGACATTGTCGCGATCTGCGATCCCGACCGAAACATGGTGGCCGAGGCTCAGGCGATCGCCAAAGAGCGGCAGAAATCGGGCGAGACGCCACGCGGGTACGCCGATTATCGTGACATGCTGAAGCAGCATGAACTGGACATTGTGATCGTCGGTTCGCCGGATCACTGGCACGCATTGCACGCCATCGCCGCCATCGAGGCGGGGGCGGACGTGTACCTGCAAAAGCCGGTCAGCGTCGATGTCATCGAGAGCGAAGCCGTGCTGGCCGCCGCTCGCAAACATGGCCGCGTCGTCCAGATCGGGACTCAGCGAAAGAGCACGCCGCATTTGATCGACGCCAAGCAACGGGTAATCGACGCTGGTCTTCTGGGCGCCATCGGCCACGTCGACATGTGCTGTTACTTCCACATGCGGGCCAATGGCAATCCGCCGGTCCAGCCGGTGCCGGACTTCCTGGACTACGACCTGTGGACCGGTCCGGCGCCGTTGCGTCCCTACGACGGTCTGCCGCACCTGCGTTGGTGGCGGACGTTCATGGAATACAGCAACGGCATCGTCGGTGACATGTGCGTTCACATGCTGGATACGGTCAATTGGATGCTGGGACTGCGATGGCCCAAACGCATCACCTCGTCGGGCGGGATCTACGTCCAGAAGGACGGCGTGTCCAACATCACTGACACGCAGACCGCCACCTTTGAATTCGACGATTTCAACGCCGTCTGGCAGCATCGCACCTGGGGCGTGCCGACCGACCCGGACTATCCCTGGGGGCTGTTCATCCACGGCGAGAAGGGCGTGCTGAAAGCCAGCACCATGCGAGCCGATTTCGTGCCGCATGACCGAAAGGTCGAACCGATCCATTTCGAATGCGTGTTCGAGCGGGACGAATATCCGGAAGACGTGACCGAGGAACGCATCGAGTTGAATGCGGCACCGGCCACGCGACGCCACATGCTCGATTTCCTGGCCGCCATCGACCAGCGCAGCCGACCCGTGGCGGACATCGAAGAGGGCCATATCTCCAGTGCCAGTTGCATCCTGGCCAACATCGCCATGGAGGTCGGCCGCGCGCTGACCTACGATCCCAAGCGACACGAAGTCGTGGGCGACGCGGCGGCGACGGAACTGTTGCGACGCACTTATCGCGAGCCTTGGCAGCGCCCCGAACCCAGCGACTTTGCACGTTGAGTTCCCTTCGCTGGCCTCGATAACGCATTCTCTGAACCTGTTGCAGAAGACATCATGAAAGACATTTACGCCGATTTACTCTGGCGGGAACTGATCCACCAGTCTACGGACGCTGCGTTCTTACCCGATTGGTTGAACTCGGGCAGCCGGACCCTGTACGCGGGCTTCGACCCGACGGCCGAGAGCCTGCACGTAGGCCACCTGCTGCCCCTGTTGATGCTCCGAAGGTTCCAGCTCGCCGGGCATCGGCCCATCGCGCTGATCGGGGGTGCGACCGGCATGATCGGCGATCCCAGCGGCAAGAGCCAAGAGAGGAACCTGCTGTCCGCCGAAGCGTTGCGAGCCAACGTCGCGGGGCTGCAGCAGCAGATGCAGCGGTTTTTGGACTTCGACGCCGGGCCGCTGTCCGCCGTGCTGGCCAACAACGCGGATTGGATGCAGGGGTTCAGCTACCTGGACTTCCTGCGCGACGTCGGCAAGAATTTTCCGATCAACGCGATGCTCGCCAAAGACTCGGTGCGCGCTCGCCTGGAACGCAGCGACAGCGGCATGAGCTATACCGAATTCAGCTACATGCTGCTGCAGGCCTACGACTTCGTCCATTTGTACGACCGTTTCGGCTGTCAATTGCAGATCGGCGGCAGCGACCAGTGGGGAAACATCACCGCAGGCATCGATCTGGGACGCCGCATGCGCAGCGCGTCCCTGTACGGGATGACCTGCCCCCTGCTGACAAAGTCGGACGGCAGCAAAATGGGCAAGACCGAAAAAGGGGCCTTGTGGCTGTCCGCCGACCGAACCAGTCCCTACGCATTCTACCAATACTGGATCAACGTCGCCGACCAGGACGCCGGTCGCTGTCTGCGGGTGCTGACCGAACTGGAACAGGCAGAAGTCGACGAACTGGATCGACTCCGCGACGAACAACCTCATGCGCGTCACAGCCAGAAGCGTCTGGCCGAAGAACTCACGCGATTGGTCCACGGCGATGACGGACTGGCTGCAGCCGAGCGAGCCACGGCCGTCTTCTTCGGCGCCGAGATCGACCGTTTGACGGACGGACAACTGGCCGAGATCTTTGCGGAAGTCCCCAGCCGTCAGCTACCCCGCGCCCGCCTGGAACAGCCCGGTCTGTCGTTGATCCAGGCTTTGACGGAGGCTGGCTTGGCGAAATCCAACAGCGAAGCGCGGCGCGCCATCCAGCAAGGCGGCGCTTACGTCAACAACCGTCGTCGCGACGACCTGGACACCCTGTTGACCGCCGCCGATTTGGCCAGCGAAACCGTCATGGTGCTGCGAACGGGCAAGAAACGCTACGCCCTACTTCGTTTCCAATAACCGCGCATACCACAAACAGATCAACGCTGTCAATAGGAACGTGGGTGGCACCTATCGATAAGGGGTTGCATTGGTGGTGGTTGGGCGGCAAGATGTTTGTCGGGTTTGTTTTCTTGGGATGGTCGAGGTCGTGGATGTTTCAGTTTCTTCATGCAGCCGATATCCATTTGGACAGTCCGCTTCGTGGTTTGGAGCAATACGAAGGTGCTCCGGTGGACGAGATCCGGACGGCCACCCGGCGTGCGCTGGTGAATTTGGTGGATCTGGCGCTGCAACGCGAAGTGGATTTTGTCGTGATCGCCGGTGACCTGTACGATGGGGATTGGAAGGATCACAATACGGGATTGTTCTTTGTGTCGCAGATCAGTCGGCTGCGGGAAGCTGCGATTCCGGTGGTGATGATCAGCGGCAACCATGACGCGGCCAACCGCATGACCAAGGCGCTGCAGTTGCCCGAGCATGTCGAATTGTTGCCTCACCGAAAGCCCGGCACGGCCCGGAACAAGCGATTGCGCGAGCTGGGCGTGGCGATCCATGGCCGTTCGTTCGCTCGATCGGCCGAGACCGAGAACATGGTTCGCGATTATCCGTCGCGGATCGAAGGCATGTTCAACATTGGTTTACTACATACGTCGCTGACCGGCGCCGAAGGCCACGAGCCGTACGCGCCGTGTTCGATCGACGAACTGCGGCAGAGGCAGTACGACTACTGGGCGCTGGGCCACGTGCATACTCGCGAGATCAAGTGCGAAGATCCTCCGATCGTGTTTTGCGGTAATCTGCAAGGCCGACATATCCGCGAGACCGGGGAAAAGGGCTGTTATCTGGTCAGCGTCGATCCCCGCGGCCGGGTCGAATGGGAGTTCCAGCCGTTGGATGTCTTCCGTTGGGATGTTTGCCGCGTCGATGCGGATGACGCTGAAAGCCCGGAACAGGTGCTGGACCGTTTCAAGGCGACTTTGGGGGATCTGATGACCATGCACAACGGCTTGCCGTTGGCGGTTCGTGTCGAGGTGACGGGCCGGACCGACGCGCACGCTCAACTGGCAGCCGATCCGCTGAACTGGTCGAATCAGATCCGTGCCGCGGCGATCGAACGGTCGGGGGGGCAGGTCTGGATCGAGAAGGTCAAGCTCCGTACATCAGCGGTGCGTGACCCGGATCGGGAAGCCATGGCGGACGGGCCGCTTGGCGAGTTGCTGCGATACATGGCGGAATTGCGGAGCGACGACTGCCAATTGGTCGAATTGGCCGAGGTTTTCAGCGACCTGCGACGCAAGCTGCCCGACGATTTGCTGCGGGGCGAGGAGGCTTTTGATTTCAATGACCCCGAATGCCTGCGTCAGTGGTTGGGTGAGGTCCAACCGCTGGTGACCAGCCGGCTTGTGAAAGGGGGTTGATCGTGAGAATTCAGCGACTGGATCTGCTGGCCTTCGGACCGTTCACAGATCTGCAACTCGACCTGCACGGCGGCCAATACGGTTTGCATCTGGTGTTAGGGCCCAACGAAGCGGGCAAGAGCACGACACTACGCGCGCTGCGGCAGTGGTTGTACGGAATCCCGCACAACAGCTCAGACGACTTCCTGCATCCGTACGCGAAGATGCGAATCGGCGGCCTGCTGGTCAGCGATGCCGGGCAGCCATTGGAGTTCATCCGCCGCAAAGGGCGTGCCAATACCCTGCGCGGACCGGACGACGCGGAAGTGTTCGAGCCGAGTCGGTTGGAGGCGTTGCTGGGTGGCATCGACGAAACGACGTTCGCTCAGCGGTTCGGCATCGACTATGCCGAGCTGCGCCGGGGAGGCGAGTCGATCGTGCAAGGAAGCGGCGAATTGGGCGAAGTGCTGTTCGCCGCCGGAGCAGGCATCGCCGATGTCCGGCACGTTCAATCGCAGTTGGAATCCGAAATGCAGGAACTGTTCACTCCACGCGGCTCCAATCCCCGCATCAACCAGGCGTTGACTGCTCTGCGCAAAGCCCGCGACGAAGTCAAACAGGCTCAACTGCCGACCACAGAATGGAAACGAGTTGACCAGCGTTTGCGCGAGGATGCCCAACGTCAACAGCAGATCGAGGAGCAACTGCGCGAGAAGCGATTGAACCAAAGCCGCCTGGAACGCATCGAACGGGCGCTGCCCAAAATCGGTCGCCGCCGATCGTTGCTCGCGCAGTTGGCTCAGTTGGCACACGCGCCCGTGTTACCCGACGACTTCGCTGAACAACGCAGCCACGTGATCGCCGGCCTGGAACATGCCCAAAAAAACCAGCGTCAGGCGGCTGCCAAGATCGAACGTCTGACTGAACAGATCGGCGCTCTTAGCATTCCCCCCGGTCTGTTGTCGCATCGCGCGGCCATCACGGGGCTGCACACCAGGCTGGGCAGTTACCAAAAGGCGGCCGCCGATCGCCCCAAACTTGTCGGCGAACTGGAGAACGCACAACGACAGATTCAAGCGATCTTGAGTGATCTGGGGCACGAACCGGACGTGGGGCAAGCCGATCAGCTACGTCTGACCCGCGTCCAACGACATCGGGTCCGAGCCCTGGCAGCCGAATGTGGCGCCTTGGCGGAGAAATTGCGGCAAGCTCGAAAGGCCGTCGACAAACTGCAAGGGCAACGTCAGCGAATCGAAAAGGCGCTGGACGGCTTGCCCCCACCCCAAGATTCCCGCGAACTACGACAGACCATCCGCCGAGTTCAACGAAGCGGGGATCTGGATCAGCAACGGCTCGAACTTCAATCCCAATTGCAGGAAGCGCAGGATCAGGCGCAGAGGGAACTGAAAAGATTGCGGTTGTTCCAGGGAACCTTGTCCGAATTGCAATCGCTGCCCGTGCCGCTTGCCGAGACCGTCGATCGTTTCGAAAACGAAATGACCGACGCGCAACGATCCGCCCAGCACCTGGATCAGCAGATCGCGGAAGGGAACGAACAAAAGGCTGCCACCGAGCGTGACTTGGAAACGTTGCGGAGGGAACATGACGTGCCAAGCGAGGACGACTTGATCGCAGCACGACGGCAACGCGACCACGGCTGGCAACTGGTTCGCGAGGCTTTGTCCGATGGTCAAGTCTCCGATGCGAATGCCGCTGAAACGTTCATCACGGACTTTGCGCCTGACAGAGATCTGGCAGACGCCTTCCAGGCCGCTCAGGCGGCGGCCGACGCTCTGGCCGATCGTCTGCGGCGCGAGGCGAGTCAGGTAGCGCGAAAAGCCGTGCTGACCGCCCGGCATCGGGACTTGCAGCGACGCGTCGACCAGCATCAGCAGGCTCATCAGACGGCGCAAGCGAACCTGGATCGACTGCATGGCGAATGGCGCGAGCTTTGGTCGCCGCTGGGGATCGAAGCGAAATCTCCTCGCGAGATGCGAGCTTGGATGAGCCAGCAGAAGTCACTGGCCGAGCAGGCCGTTTCGATCGAGCGACAACGTCAAAAACTCCAGCAGACGATCGAAGCGCTGGAGGCTTCGCGAAGCGATCTGACCCAGCAACTCCAACGCCTGGCACAACCCGCACCACCTTCGTCGGTGGCTTTGGCCGAATTGCTTGAGATCAGCGAACAGGCAGCAGAAGCCATCGAGGCGACCGAGCAGCAACGTGCGAATCTGACCGAGCAACTCCATCAGTTGGGCGGCCAAATCGACGAGGCTGAACAACAAGCAACTCAAGCGGAAAGCGATTTGGAGCAGTGGCGGGGCCAATGGGCCGATGCGGTCGCCGTCTTGGGATTGGACCGCGATGCGGCGGTCGGCGAGGCCAGTACGGTCCTGGAATCGTTCGAAGAGCTGTGGAATCTGGTCGAAGCTGCCGCGAACCTGCAACAGCGAATCCAAGGCATCGATGCCGATGCCCGGGCCTATGAAGACGAGGTCCGCAAACTGCTGGCCGAGGTGGCCGCTCCCTGGCTGGACCGACCCGTCGAACTGGCCATCGAGCAATTGCACGAACGTCTGGCGGAAGCCAGCCGTGAAAAGGCCAAGCGGGACGAATGGCAAAAACAGTTGGCAGAGCAGCAGGAAAACGATGAACAGGCTCGATCCAGTATTCAACAATTGGAAAAGCAACGGAATCGACTGTGCCAACAGGCCGGATGTGCTTCGCCGGAAGAGATGCCGGAAGCGGAACAGCAAAGCGCACAACGGAAAGACTGCCAGCGGGAATTGCAGTCCGTCGAACATCAATTGGTGGAATTGGCGGCGGGCGCATCCTTGGAAGATTTCATCGCGGAAGCCGAACCTTTCGATCCGGACGCGTTGCGTGCTGACTTGCAGACTCTGGCAGATGAAATCGAACGCTTGGATAACGAAAAGAGCGATGTCGCTCAGCAGATCGGTGAAAGCCGTAACGAGCTGCGCCGCATGGATGGCGGCGGTACGGCGGCCGAAGCCAGCGAACGGGCCGAGCAGATCATCGCCCAATTGCGCAGCGACGTCCTGCAGTACGTACGATTGAGACTGGCCGCCAGCGTCTTGCAACAGGCCATCGATCGATTTCGCCAATCCAGTCAGGGACCCGTGCTGGAACGAGCCAGTCGTTTGTTCGCCCGGTTGACCCTGGGCTCGTTCGCCGGCCTGAGATCGGACTTTGACGACAAGGGCCAGGCCGTCTTGGTCGGCGTTCGTCCCGACAGCGGCATGACGGTACCGGTCAGCGGGATGAGCGATGGTACCTGCGACCAGCTCTACCTGGCGTTGCGATTGGCCTTGTTAGAAACCTACCTGGAGGGCCGCGAGCCGATCCCGTTGGTCATCGATGACATTCTGATCATGTTCGACGACGATCGAGCCACAGCGGCCCTGGAAGTGCTGGCCAGTCTGTCCGAGAAGACTCAAGTCATCTTCTTCACCCACCATGAACATCTGGTACGATTGGCCCAACAGACGATCTCGCAGGACCGGTTCTTCCTGCATACCCTTTCAGCTTCTCAGGGGCTCAAGTAACGCAGGAAATTGCGGATCGGTTGTTGGGGCACGTACAGCTTGGGCTGCCCCAGTAGGCCGCGGCCGATGTAATACTGTGCCGGGGGCGGCGCGACCGGGACCAAGGGTCGAAACGTGGTTACCGGTGGGGCTACCATCTGGGGTTGGGGAGTAATGACCGGGACGCTGGCCGGTGAAACGAACGTGGCGGGCGGCTGAAAAGTCTGGACCGGTACGCTCGTGCCGGGTGACATCATCGGTGGAGATGTCTGGGGGGCAGGAAACGTCGCAGGCGGCGAAAACGCGGAAGAGGGCGAGTGGGTAGTCGGCGGTGGCGTGGTAAGCTGCGGCGGAGACGTTAAAGGGGCAGCGCTGGAACCGGGCCACGGCGAAGCTGGTGCCGGCGGAGTTGGCGCGGGCGTGGCGCCCAGCGATTTCGCTTCTTCCGTATCCAGTGCTGGCGGCACCGAGGCGGGATCGACCACTTGCCAGGACTCACCGCCCGGCGAGTTGGCCTGAATCGGTGCGTAATGTTGCTGTGCAGCGATCCCGGCCGGAATCGCCATGACGCCTAGAACGAAGCTGCCAAGTCCTCGTGTCATCCCATGTTTCCCTTTATCCGCTTGAAGCCAATGGACCCGAACAGTCCATTGTTCTCGGGCTGGTTCAGCCGTCAAGCGCGGCGCTGTCGATTCGCCGCAGCTTCAGCGGAAAAGAAAACGAGGTCGGTTGTCATAAGCCGTTTAACCGTCGCAGGTTAACCCTCTGTGCCATCGATGCTGGCATCCCCGAAGAATGACGAGGTTTTCTCTCAATCACATGGCCAGCGCAAAAGAAACTGCCTGGCCCCACAAACCATGGGAGCCAGGCAGGCATTGGTTGGTCGGATCCGACAGAAACCTTGGTCGGATGCGAATCACGCGATGGTTAGCGGTCGCATCAGTATTCGGTGTCCTCTTCGGTTTCCTCTTCCACTTCCGGTTCTTCTTCGTCCGCTTCCTGATCGACCTGTTCTTCCTCGGGCGGCACGTAATCTTCATCCACCTCAAGGTGGGTCGGAGCGTCTTCGACGCCCGCCGGCGGCGGTGCCGGTGCGCCGTTGCAACCGACCACGAACAACGCCATCGCCAGCATCATCAGAATCCAAGACATACCTCGCATTTTCACACCCTTTCTGAACTTGGGTTTTTCGAATTTACACACGCGAAACAGGCCGCCCGACCATCACCATCTGGTGCCGATTTGCGGGTACATTCCGCGCCTCGCTAGCAGGTAGATCCACGAGCGACTCGAAATATTCCCGGGGGCGATCGATTTTTCCGGAAACTTCGGGAATAATAGCGGTATTGCTTGGATCAGTACAAAAGAGAAGAGAGCAGTGACACCCAATGTCCAACGATTCACCGGGTCTTGATCTCCGCCGGGTCGTGGTCCAGCACCATGCGGCCGTGTACCGCTATGCCTATCGGCTGGCGGGAAATCAACCCGACGCCGAGGATTTGACTCAGCAGACGTTCCTGGTGGCGCAACAGTGCCTGGACCAGGTCAAGGACGATCATAAAGTTTTGAGCTGGCTTTTTTCGGTATTACGCAATTGTTTTTTGAAAAGCTGTCGTCGCAACCGGGTTTTGTCGCAGGATGGAGTCGAGGTGGACATGGCTCAGGTGCCTGAGCCGATGCCTCATGAGGAGATCGACCAAGCGGAATTGCAACTGGCTTTGGATGCTCTGCCGGATGATTTCCGAGTGGTCGTTTTGATGTTTTATTTCGAGGAGTGTTCTTATCAGCAGATCGCGGACCAGCTAGAGATCCCGATCGGGACGGTAATGAGTCGATTGGCTCGAGCCAAGAGCCACCTGCGGCGGTGGTTGACCCGCCGCGCGGCCAAGGCCGAGGCAAAACAGCACTCGCCGCACGCCCTGCCGGGAGGATGTCCTTCGCTTGGTACCGATCTACAGACCGCGACGCCAATAAGGATTGTTCGATGAACCAAAAAGAAATCATCGAAGCCATGGAGGGCTGCCGCTTGGAACCAGACGCTGTTCCCAATCGCGATTCTCAGTTTTTGGAACAGACGTTGCAGCGAGATGATCAACTGCGCCAGCGGTATGGGCAAATACGTCAATGGGACCAAGCGTTAACCCAGTCGTTGGAAGATTGCCCGGTCCCCGATGGATTGTGCTCTCGTCTGCTGGACGCTTTGGAGGATGGCGAGTCGGAACCTTCCACACCGCGACGGTTGGCTGCGGATTCGATCGCCTCGGACCAGCCCGAAGCGACTTCGCCGACCGTCGAACGATCCGAGTCGGGCACGGACCATGCCGTTGAACTCCCCCAGAAACGACAGACGCAGCCAGTGCGGCGAAGATGGTTGGTCCGTACCTTGGGGGCAGCCGGTTCGCTGAGCGCAGCGGTATTGGTATTTGTTGCGGTCTGGTGGAACCCGTTCGCCGCGCCGGTTCCGCAGTTGACGGCCGAATTCGCGGAACAAGTCATCCAGTGGACTCACGTGGCGAACGAAGGCAATTGGCGGACGGATTTCGAATCGCCGCATCTGCGATTCGACTCGCGAGTCCGGGCGAGGCCGCATCGGTGGACATCGATCCCGACTCGTTTCGATGCCTCCACCACGGTCTACGACTTGAGCCAGCGACATGGCGAAACCGTTTATCTGTTTTGCTTTCCCGCCAAACGATCGCTTTTGTCTACCGCTCCTCCGGAGGATCCGTTTTCCACTACGGGTGGTTTTGCGATCGGTGCTTGGCAGGCCGGCGACCTGGTGTTTGTGCTGGCAGTCCGCGGCAACCAGCAGCGTTATCGCGGCCTGATCCAAGCGCCCGTGATCCTGGGTGCTGTGGATAAAGATCGCGCAATCCGTCTAACCGGCAGCGTGTAGTGCAGTTCTCGCGATTTCGACCATCCTTCCTTGCACTGGTCCAGTTCTCGCGCCGAATCGGAATTGAAGGACCGGCGTTGGAAATTGTGATGTCTTCTGTGCATCGGATAACCGAAGAATCCCAGGCTCGTTCTTCCAGGCAGCCACCACCGTGAAGATTCCTATGGTTTTGACAAGATGGTTTAGTCGGAGCTTGGTGCTGATCGTACTTGCAGGCAGCGTCGGGATGTTTGCCCAGGAAATGGTCAGCCGCATGCTGATGGCGAAAGATCAGCCTTTGGCGATGACGAAAGCGGCCGGGCCGACGTGGCTGTCAGCCGAATCCCATTATCGCCAGCACCCGGGAATTTTTCGGCAGTCACCGATCGCGATCGCGGAATCTCCAATGATCGACGCGATCGACGCGACGTCCGAGACTGGGGAAGTTGAATCGCTTGTGACGACGCGATCGAGTCTTGAAGAAGGGGCTTCCACGAAAGAATCGACGCCCGTCGTGGCTCACCGTTCCTGCGAGCCGGTATTGGTGGCAAGCCTGAGGCCGGAACAAGTGTTGGCTGGCGCCCGCTATGATGACGAACCGGTGACCGCCCCGCCCGTGCCTCCCGAGCCGATCGAACCATCGCCCGTGGCGCCCGAGCGTCGTCCGCCGACCATCCCGGATTTTGGGCCTGCGCAAGCTGCTGAACTGCCATCGCCCGAGCCTCGCGAGTCCGAGATCGCTGAGCCCAAGCTGCCCGAGGTGTACCTGCCACCCCCGCGGTCGCGCACGCCACGCCCGGCCCAAATCGCTGAAACGGCGCCGGCCCCCGACACCCCGGGATACCCCGTCGCGTCCCCCCACGATTCCTCCCGATACATCGACCCGGCGGAACTGGTTCGGCAGCGGGGAATCGAGCGAGGCCAGCAGTTGCAGCGGCGTCTTGAAGCACGACGTATGATGGGCTACCATACTTTGCGTCCGCCGGTCGACGCCTCGCCGTTCACTTCGGGAGACCCGATTCGTCCGGTCGTGATCGTCGTGCCAAGGACGGTAGTGGTCCAACAACGCTAGTGCGTTGTCCAGGCCAAAATGCGGATTGTGAGCGGAACGGCGCTAGCCGCCGATTCTGGACGCCATCGGCGGCTAGCGCCGTGCCGCTCACTCATCGCGACCCCAAGATTTAGTCTGGACAACGCACTAGTGCCCCCTTCGGTTATTGGTCTTGTGATTGCTCTGATCGCTCGTCGCTACGATACCCAACAGCCGGTTCGACTAGGGATCGACTTAGGTGTCATTCAGACGTTGGAGGCGCTTCCCGCTGACGCCGATCTTCCGGAAGATCTGCCTTGGGTCGCTCCCGGCCTGATCGATCTGCAAGTCAACGGATACGACGGGATCAGCTTCAATTCGCCCGCGTTGACGCCGGACCAGGTCCGACAAGTCAGCTTGGCGATGGATCTTCACGGCGTCACTTGGTACTGTCCCACCGTGACGACCGCCCCGTGGGAGATTCTGGCACACGCCATGACCACCATCGCCCACGCGATTCGCACGCTGCCGGAAGTGGCCGACCGGGTAGCGGGGATTCATCTGGAGGGGCCCTACCTGAGCCCCGAAGACGGTCCGCGAGGTGCTCATCCGGCTGCTTACATCCACCCGCCGGACTGGGACCATTTTCAACGCTTGCAGCAGTTGGCTGACGGTCGTATCCGCATGCTGACGTTGGCCCCCGAGTACGACAACGCGCCAGCGTTTATTCGTCGAGCCGTCCAGAAGGGCGTGTTGGTCGCCATCGGTCACACGAACGCCAATAGTCAGCAAATTCGCGCCGCCGTCGACGCGGGGGCTCGGATGAGCACCCATCTGGGTAACGGTGCTCATCGTCAACTGCCCCGCCATCCCAACTATCTCTGGGACCAGCTAGCCGAAGACCGGTTGGTCGCCAGTCTGATCGTCGACGGTCATCATCTACCGCCGGAGGTGGTCAAGACGTTCTTGAGGGCCAAAGGGCCATCGCGTTGCATCTTGATCAGCGATATCACCAGCATGGCCGGCAAACCGCCTGGCACGTATCACTCGGACAATTCCGGGGAAATCGAGATCCTGGAGGATGGCCGCATGGTCATCGCGGGTCAGCGTCACTTGCTGGCCGGGGCCGCACTGCCCATCACGGCTGGCATCGCGAACGTGCTGCGATACACCGAGCATGATTTCCAAACAGCGGTCGACATGGCCTCGGTGGGACCAGCCAGCTTGATCGGCATCGAACCCGGTCGCCTACAGGTCGGAGCCCCCGCCGATCTGACGTTGCTGCGATGGCCGGCCGATCCCGCCGGTTCGATCCAGGTCGTCGCCACCATCGCTGGCGGGCGTCTGATAGCGGGGCGAATCCCCGGTGATTCGCCACCCTAGGCAACCGGTCTCGCTTACGTCACAATACCTCCGTTGCTACACGAAAAATGCTCGACCGATCGGAAGCGGCGGGCTTTCCCCTTCCATGGGGTGATTAACCACCGATGTGTCCACTTGAATGACGGAGAGAACACGAACATGAGTACGATTGCTGACATCCATGGCCGACAAATCTTGGACAGCCGCGGGAACCCCACGGTCGAAGTCGAGGCAACCCTTTTGGATGGCTCTTATGGCCGCGCTGCGGTCCCTAGCGGAGCCAGCACGGGAGCCCACGAGGCTTGGGAGCTGCGAGATGGAGAAAAGGGCGTCTACCTGGGCAAGGGCGTCCAACAGGCCGTCAATAACGTCAACACGACCATCGCCAGCGAATTGGAAGGCATGGACAGCCTGGATCAGATCGGCATCGATATGCAGTTGATCGAGTTGGATGGAACGCCGAACAAGCAGAATTTGGGCGCCAACGCGATGTTGGGTGTCTCGCTGGCCGTCGCCAAAGCGGCGGCTCAGTACACCAACCAGCCGTTGTACCGGTACCTGGGCGGGTGTGGTGCCTGCCTGTTGCCGGCGCCGATGATGAACATCGTCAATGGCGGTGAACATGCCGACAACTCGGTGGACATCCAGGAGTTCATGGTCATGCCGCTGGGCTTCGAGGCCTTTAGCGACGCGTTGCGATGCGGCGTCGAGGTGTTCCACCAACTGAAGAAAGTGTTGGCATCGCGAAAGCTGAACACGGCGGTGGGTGACGAAGGCGGTTTCGCTCCGGATCTTGGCAGCAACGTCGAGGCGCTGGATCTGATCCTGGAAGCCATCGAAAAGGCCGGCTACGAGGCGGGCAAGCAGGTCTGGATCGCCCTGGACCCAGCGGCTTCCGAGTTCTATGACGCCGAGAAGGGTTTGTACACCGTCGACGGCAAGGCCATCGATTCGGCCGGCATGGTCGACTTCTTTGTCGATTGGGTCAACCGATACCCGATCTGTTCGATCGAGGACGGATGCAGCGAAGACGACTGGGACGGCTGGAAACTGTTGACCGAAAAGCTGGGCGATCGCATTCAGTTGGTAGGTGACGATCTGTTCGTGACCAACACCGAGCGATTGCAACGAGGCATCGATCAGGGCATCGCCAACAGCATCCTGATCAAGGTCAACCAGATCGGCACGTTGACCGAGACGATCCAGGCCATCCGTCTGGCCGAACGCGCCGGATATACCAGCGTGACCAGCCATCGCAGTGGCGAGACCGAAGATGCGACCATCGCCGATCTTGCCGTCGCGCTCAGCACGGGCCAGATCAAGACCGGATCGGCCTCGCGCAGCGATCGTATGGCCAAGTACAACCAGTTGCTGCGGATCGAAGAGGAATTGGGTGACGCCGCGCAGTACGGTGGACCGTTGTTCCCGAAATTCGGCAGCTGATAGCGAATCCGCATGCGACGAAACGACCTTCGGAATATCGTGATCATCGCGCACGTTGATCACGGAAAGACGTCGCTGGTGGACTGTTTGCTGCGCCAAAGCGGCCAGTTTCGTGACAGCCAGCTTCAGGGCGAACGTATTCTGGATACCAACGACCTGGAGCGTGAACGGGGCATCACCATCCTGTCCAAGAATATCGCCTTGCCGTACCGCGGCGTGAAGATCAATGTCATCGACACGCCCGGCCACGCCGATTTCGGCGGCGAGGTGGAACGGGTGGTGCGGATGGCGGATGGCGCCTTGTTATTGGTCGACGCGGCCGAAGGCCCCATGCCTCAGACTCGCTTCGTGCTGAGCAAAGCGTTGGAATTCGGGCTGGTTCCGATCGTCGTGATCAACAAGATCGATCGTCCGGATGCCCGCGCGCTGGAGGTTCTGGACGAGGCCTGCGAGTTGCTGATGGAGCTGGGAGGCGACCATCATCTGGAAGACTTTCTGCACCTGTTCACCACCGCTCGCGATGGGTACGCCACCACGGACCCGCAGATTCGCGGTGATTCGATGCAACCCTTGCTGGACCTGGTGCTGGACAAGGTACCCGGTCCGGACGTTCAACCGGACGCTCCCCTGCAGTTGCTGGTCACGACGCTGGACTGGTCGGAATACGTCGGGCGCATCGCCGTCGGGCGCATCCGGGCCGGGACGATCCGACAGGGCCAGGCGATCGAGTTGCTGCAGTCGGGCGGACGCGTGATGACATCCAAAGTCGCCATGCTGTACGTGTTCGAGAACCTGGGCCGCCGCGAGGTCGCTCAGGCGTCGGCCGGGGACGTCGTGGCGATCGTCGGCATGGACTCGGTCGAGATCGGCGATACGCTCTGCGCGCCCGGCCATCGTCGCCCCTTGCCGCGGTTGACGGTCGACGAACCGACTCTCGAGATGGTCTTCAGCATCAACAGTTCACCCTTCGCCGGACGCGACGGCAAATACGTGACGACTCGACAATTGCGCGAACGCTTGGAGAAGGAACTGGAGCGGAACGTCGCCCTGCGAGTGCGACCGATCGCCGGCACCGATGCCTTTGCGGTGTCGGGACGAGGCGTGTTGCATCTGGCCGT
>SKKK01000159.1 GCA_007121535.1 Planctomycetaceae bacterium
CCTGCGGCCTAACGGCGTCAACCAACTACGACGTGGGCGCCTGCCGCGGGTCGAGTGGTAAACAAACTGGGCACGATGCCGGTCTGATTTCGATAGCCTTCATGGATCGCGTGCGCCACCGTTTCCAAGTGTTCGCTGCTCACCAGACTGACCGTACACCCTCCGAAACCGCCGCCCGTCATGCGTGAACCGATCACGGCGCCGGGGGCTTGCTGGCCCGCGAGTTCGACCAACAGGTCCAGTTCCCTGCAGCTCACCTCATAATCGTCGCGCAGCGAGTCATGGCTGGCTGCCATCAATTGCCCCATTTGCTTCCAATCGCCGGCGGCGATCGCTTCGGCCGCTTGAACCGTTCGTTCAATCTCGCCGATCACGTGCCGAGCACGGCGGGCCAGGACGGGCTCCAACGCGGCAGAATGATCTGCCAACAGATCCCAAGTCGCGTCCCGCAACGATGCGACTCCCAATCGCTTCGCTGCCAGTTCGCACTGACCACGCCGCTCCGCGTACTCGCCGCCCGTCAATTCGTGCTTGACATTGGTGTTGATGATCAGCACGTGAACTTGAGGGTCGGTCAGGGGCACGGACGTGATTTCGGTGGAGCGGCAATCGAGCAGCATCAGATGATCGCGACGCCCGAACACGGAACTGAATTGGTCCATGATCCCACACGGCACGCCGGCGAACCGATGCTCGGCTTGCTGGCACAGCAGGGCCTTTTCGACCGGCGGCAGCGATCGCCCCGTCACGGCCTCGATCAAGGTCGCCGTGGCGACCTCCAGGGCGGCACTGCTGGACAAGCCGCCACCCAGCGGCACGTTGGAATCGATCAGCATATCCAGTGGTCCCGCCTGCATCCCCTGGCTGCGGCATCCGACCAAGACTCCCAGAACATATCGAGCCCACGGCGGGAGTCTCTCGCTACTGGCATCGTCCGGCGAGAGCCACTCTGCCGTTTCGAACGCCGAACTGCTCATACAAATGGGCATCGGTCGCGAGGTCGGCTGAGGGCGATCCGCCGCGATCACGACGTAGCGTTCGATCGCCATCGGCAGGACGAAACCATCGTTGTAATCGGTATGCTCGCCGATCACGTTCACCCGCCCCGGTGCGGCGGCGATCCAACGCGGCGGTCGGCCAAAACGATCCTCGAAACCGGCCTGAGCACGGTCTACCAACGCGGCGAGCGGAACAGGGGCGGGGATCACGCCCAAGGCTTGGTCGGTCGAAGGGGGCTGCGATACGGTCATGGGGCATACTCTTGAAGTTCTGAAGAGGCCATGGGTGAGGCCGGCTCGGTCTCATGGCGAAGGCGTCGATGGTTCGCCAAGCTCCGCCTGATATCGCTGCCAGGCGCGCATCGACTGCTGCAAATTCTCCACCGGGTCGCCGGGCACCGCATAGCACTGCAACCCGATCGGGCCTTCGTAACCTGTCTGTCGAATTTTTCGCAAGAAACCGGCCACGTCGAAATCGCCTTGACCCAAAGGCTGGATCAAGCGATCCCAGCCAAAACCGGGCTGTTTCGCGTCCGCGCCATGGATCGAGACCATCATCAACCGATCGGCTGCCTGACGGATCGTCTCGTCCAGCTTGGGGCCCTGGTCCGTCATCAGTTCGTGGCACAGATTGATCGAGACGCCCAGATTCGGGCGGTCCACCAATCGGGCCAAACGCAGCGCGTCGGCCGTGGTCGCCACATAGAATCCGCTGTGCGGGTACAAGGCGACTCGCAACTTGCGATCAGCCGCCATATCGGCGATTTCACCGACAATCTCGGCCGCCCGTTCATCCTCTTGCCCGTATCGCCCGCCGATGACGGTCAACCAGATCACCACGTCGGTTCCTTGCAATTCGTCCATCATCCGAGACATCTGCGGATCGTAGGCAGGCGTCTTATCCAGGTTGCAGCCCACGTAGGTGCTGAACACCTTCAACCCCGCCTCCTGATACTGACGGACTAGCGGGGCCACGTCAAAACCGCTGGCTCCCATTCCCGCATAGCCCAATCGGCGAAGCACCGTCGTCGGATCGTCGATGCCTCGCAAGCCGTTGTCGAACACAAAGAACGGATTAGGCAACCCCGGGTGGTCCGCCCGACCAGGCGATGGACCGATCGCACAGATCCCCAGCAGCACGGGACAAAACCACCGAACCAATTTTCTCAGACACTGCGTACGCATCAGCCCCTCCCATTTTCCCCGGACGAACCATCCCCACGTCAAGAGTCTCCCATGTGGCTTCGCTGCCGTCAAGGTTCGGCGATGCAAATCAAGTGGTCGTGAGTGCGCAGGAACAGTTGGTCGCCGACGATGGCGGGCGAGGCATCGATAGGCTGGTCCAGCCGATTGGTTGCCAGCACCTGGAGCGTGGCCTTGTTTTCGACGACCAAGGTGGTGCCTTCTCGGCTGGTGAAATAGATCCGTCCGTTGGCGGCGACCGGCGAGGCGTAGATGTTCCGCAGGCCCGGCAATCGGATATTGTCGGCCAACGTCTCGCCTGTGGCCGGATCGACGGTGGTCAGGACCGCCATATTCGACTTGGTGAAGTACAGCAGGTCCCCGTACAGGATCGGCGAGGGCACGTAGGGCGTATCCCGAGTCAGTCGCCATACGACCTGATCGCGATTGTCGGTCACGTCGCCTTTCGAATCCAGCCGCACGGCGACGGCCGCGTTCCCGCCATGACCGCTCATGCAGATCACCAAATCGTCATGGACCACGGGCATGGGAATCACGTTGGTGGTCAGCCCGCCACATTCCCAAATGACCTCACCCGTGTCCAGGTCATAGCTGGTAATCCGGCGGGTGGCCGGGACGATCAACTGTTGGCGACCTTGATACGAGACGACTCGCGGCGTAACCCAACTGGTGACCTCGTCGCGTTCCACCCGCCAACGGGTTTCGCCGGTCGCAGGGTCCAAAACCACCAGGAACGATTGGCCCTCGTGATCCCAGTTGACGATTAGAGCACCGTCATGGATGACCGGCGACGTTCCCTCGCCCCAACCGCGCCGCGTGATCATGTTGCCCAGGTCGCGTTGCCACAGCAGATTCCCGTCCAAGTCGTAACAGAACAAACCACGCGAGCCGAACGATACGTACAGACGTTGGCCATCGGTTGTCGGCGATGCGGATGCGTAGGTATTGGTCCCGTGCCGGCCCTCGTGCGGCAGATCCTCGCTCGCGATCTGTTGCCACAAGATGCGACCCGTCTGGCGATCCAGGCAGTCGACGCGGAATCGATAGAAGTTGGTCGGCCGTCGCGTCATATAACCGCCGGGCGGTTCCTGCTCGGGCGGGGCCAGTCGGCCGACTTGCCGCGACGTGGCTTCGGCGCTGACCAAGAAGATCCGGTCGTCCCAGACGATCGGCGTCGCATGACCCTCGCCCGGTACCGGAACTTGCCACTTGATGTTCGTCTGGCGGTCCCAGCGTATCGGCGGTGCCCCATGCGGTGCCGTTCCATCGGCCAAGGGGCCTCGCCATTGATGCCATTGATGCAGCCACTGGCTGGCAGAATCTTCCGCTTGGCCGATGGCCGAAATCCAACAGATGGTGAACCACAAGCAAAATCGTTTCATGAGTATCATCCTCGAATCATGGAAAAAACCGGGCCAGCCTCAATCACCGCGCAGCGCGGCCAACAACGGAGCACGCAACGTAGTGCGAACCGATGTCAGGCTGGACAGCACCCCGGTCAACAGGATGACGGCCAACGTGACGGTCAGATCCAGCATGGGGACCGAGGCGCCGCCAAGGATCACATAGGGGACGATGGCGACCATCGCCGCGACAAAGCCGCTGAGCAACCCGCCGATCAACAGGCCGACGTTTTCTTGCAACACCATACCCGCCAACCGTGCGCGGCGGAACCCGGCGGCTCGCATCAACGCCAACTCGCTGCGCCGTTCGACCACGTTGCGGATCTGAACGGTGGCCAGTCCAAACGTTCCCAGCAGCAGCCCCAGCGCCCCCAGTGTTTGAAAGGTGCTCAGGTAGGTGTTCTGCACGGCCAATAAGCTTTGCAAACGACGGGCGGCCGAAGTGACGCCGAAGCCGAAATCGCCCAAGCGGTCCTCGAGCACTGCCGTCACTTCTTGCTGGTGTTCCTCACCGGTCCGGATCAGGAACATCTGGTATCCGGCCACGTCGGGAAAGGCATCCAAGAAGTCGGCTTCGTGGATCATCAAGCTGCCTTGCAGAATGCACGTATTCAGCAAACCGACGACCTGGAAACGGATCGGCGCCCCGGCTTCGTATTGGATTTCGAACTGCTCGCCGACGCCGCCGTATAATTGCAGGCTGTACACGGCCGTATTCTGATCCAAGATGACCGGGATCGCGTCGTCGTCGCGATTCGACCGCAACAGACGCCAGGGGTTGGCTTGTTCGTCGGCGGTCCGCGACGCGTTGCGGATCCAGCCGAACGAAGGAACGTCGGGATCGTCGAAGTGATCGATCATCGCGGTGGGAACGCCCAAAACTCGGGGTTGCGTCGGCCGATACAGGTTCGTACAGTCGGCTTCGTCTCCCAGTTGGACTCGCAACGCGATGGTGACCGTATCCCGCAGCACGCCCGCCCGATCGCCCAACAGGGCGTCACGGCCTTCGTCGGTGTTCAGATTCTCGAAGATCGGTTGGTCGCTGTCGGCCATCAAGGCGAATCCACCCGTGCCTCGATCCGTCGGTTCGGCGCGAAAAGCGCCCATCGCGATGATCAGGAAGCTGGCAACCGCCATCAAGCCGATGGTCATGGCGCTGCGAGTCGGATTGCGAGCGGCGTTGCGAGCCGCCAGGGCCGAAAGCGAAAGCCCGTGGCCAACTCGCGTCTGCCAGCCGCCCGATCGCAGATACCCGCGAATCGCGATCAGCAACGCGGCCAGCACCGTCGCGCCCGAGGCGACGAACGACGCCGCTTGGGCTTCTCCGCCACTGGTGGCTGCGTTGACAGCGAACCCCAGCGAAACGACCAACAGAACCAGCGAAACCACCCACCAACGCTGACGGCGCGAATAGCGGTTCGCCGATTCCTCGGACGCGCGACCCGCCAGCAAACTGCGGACAGCCATGCGACGCATGATACGCAGACTGACGCCGATGGTGGCTGCACACACCAGCACGCCGCTCAAGTAGCCCGCCATCAGAGTTCGGCTGGACAGATACATTTCCAAAAAGGGCGTCGTGATGGCATCGACCCACCAGGTCTGCAACCCGGTGATCATCAGCCAGGCGTAACCCGTTCCGGCGGCGATGCCCAGCAACCCACCCACGGCCGCGACCAGGCTGCCCTCGGCGATCAGCAAACCGGCCGTCCGTCGCCGCGAAAATCCCACCGCCATCAGCGTACCGATCTCGGCAGCACGTTGCTCGATCGCCAATCGGAACAGCAGCATGACCAGGATCAGAGCAGCCAGGATGACCAGCATGCTGAGTGCCAGGAACAGCACGTCGAACGGCGTCGTGCCGGCGGAAGCATCCAGGCTGCGTTGGCGGATCGGCTGGAACTCGAACCCCAACTGGTCCTGCACGGGCCGTAAGGCGGCCAGCATTTCGGCCTGCAACTGGTCCATCCAGTCTGCTTCCGCCGAACTGTCCGGCGGCAAGTCCGGCGGGGCGGGGATGCGCAGCGAGGTGATGTCTCCGAAACGACTGCCCCACAAGCGGCGAGAATCCGCCAACGAGACGAAAGCCTTGGGGGTCGTGCGATGGTTTTGCCAATAGTCGTCGTCCTGCGATCGGATTCGGCTGAAATCCACGGGGAACGGCGCCTCCCAAGCCTCGATCGAATCCTGGTCGGTCACGCCCCGGACCTCGGGAGTCAGCTCGGGATCATTGGCCAAGGTGGGCCGTTGGTCGAAGCGAGCGGACCGCCGGCGGGAGTAGCCCGAGGCCGGTTCGGTCAGCGGCGCGATCGTGTGCAGCGTGAATTCGGCGGTCGCCTCGTCCAAGCGGCCGTGAGTCGCCTCGGGGCGGAAGTACCGCAGTTGAATGCGATCTCCGACCTGGACGCCCAGATCGTCGGCCGCCCACCGGTTCATCGCGATCTGACCTTCATCCAGTTGGATCGGTTGCCCCTCCGAATCGACCAGGGGCCCCAGGGGCAACTGCGAATCGATGCCGGAGACCAACGAGTAAGGGATGGCTTCTGTGTCGGGATCGTCCGCCGATAGAATCGAATTGGCAACATAGGTCGAAACGGCCTGCGGGTTTCGCGGGGCCAGCACCTGTTGCAGGACGTCGGCCATCAACGGTTCCAAAAGCATGCGGTTGGTCGTGACGTGAAAATAATCGAAGATCACCTCTTCATCTTCTCTGTCCGCATCTTGGAACGTGCGCCGGACGCGTTCGAGCCGGATACCGAAGTCCTCCAACGTCGGTTCCAGGATCGCGCCCAGATCGATCGCGCTGGCCGACGCCGACGAGCCGGTCGAGGTCTCACGTCCACCTACGATCAGACAATTGACGCGTTCGTATTGTTCCAAAGCGAATTGGAGTGTCTCCAACGCGACATAAGCGTTGCGGGGCGTCGCTTGGCTGGCCGACAGACTGAATCTGCCCAGACTTCGATCCGGGATGATCGCCACCACCTGCAACCCGACGACCGTCCGGATACGGTCCTCCTTGTCGCCCAACGCGCTTTCCGCCGGCACGTCGTGGGCCTTCGGCAATCGCAGCAGCACCCGGTCGTCGACCTGCACGCCCAATTCCGAAGCCAGCGTCGCGTTCAGAACGATCTGGTCCGGTCCCGGCATCGGATCGGGACGGGCCGCAGGATCGCCCAATCGCCAGAAGTCTTCATCGGCGGCGATCACCATCACGCCGGTAGAACGCGAAACCGTTTCCAGGTCTTGGGTCTGGACCGTCGCTCGCGGGAACAACAGCGCCGGAACGGCCGCGTCGAAATGCTCCTGGAATGTCGATTGGCCGGCCAAAGATTCAGCCAGATCCTGGCGAAAGAAGCGGTTCGAAGCCAGCACCTGGTCGATGCTGCCAAGCCGATCCAACGCTAGAGCCCGCAGGCTGCCGCGAACCGAATCGCCCACGATCAAGGCGCCCGTCAGCACCGCTGTGGCCGCCGCCACTCCCAACGCGACGGCCACGTTCATGCGTCGATGATGGAACAGGCTGCGAACTACCAATCGCCACCAAGTCATCTACGTTCCTCCCGAACTCTTGTTTTCCCAGAATTCCTAGGGCCTAAATGGATGCGTATGGTATTTCACGGAAGGGGTCGGGAGTCGTTTTCGAGCAAGCAGCTTGCCAAATCGATAATCTTTTCCCGACATACGACTCCCGCCGCCGTTGCGTCACCGATGCGAACCTATCTTGAAAAACACGAAAACACCTGGCCGAGTGCTTGCAACGACGTGTTGGCTGAGTTTCCCTTTTTATCCGGATGGCCGATCGACGTTGACACTCTGGTACGTCGTCCGCTCAACCCTCCTGCACGTACGCTTCGGGGGGCAACAGGCTGTCGGGATCTTCTTTGGCCATGATCACGAATTCGTCGATGCAGGGCGGGCAACAGAATTGATAGGTCTTCCCGCCGATCACCCAGGTGCACTCGGGATTCCCCTTGGTCCGCGTGATCGGACAGAGCGGGTCGCCGGGAGCAGGGTTGAAGTCGTGTTGGGCGCGAAAGCCGACGAATGCCTGCGCAGCGGTCTGACGGCCATTGGCCTCGATGTCCGCTTCGGTGTATGCTCCGCCGGGCGTCAGGTAAAGTTCCTCGGCTTCGGCGTCTGCCACTCCGGCCGGCATGGCAGGCTCGAGGAAAGGCGGCTGAAATCGCACGGCGAATCGTTCGCCTTCGATCCTCAGACTGGACACGGTCACGTTCAATCGCTCGCCGATCAATTCTTCGGGCAGCGTGCCGATGAACCGGGAGGTCATTCCTTCGGCATCGTCCGGCGACGGGTCAGGTTCCATGATCAACACGATGGCCTGCGAATCGCCCTCGCGCCTGACGTGAGTCATCAACTGCTGGTGGGGAACCTCTTGAATTCTCGTCTCGTCGCTGCCCAGGGTGTACAAACGCATCGTGCCGTCCTGCTCGAATACCAACTCGGCGTGATAATCTTCGCGGCCGATCGTCGCCACAACGCCCGCGCCCGGTTTGTGCTCGTGATCGTCAAGGTCGATCGGGTCTCGATCCGTCCCCTGCCATCGTTCCGGGTCGTACCGTCCGCACCCGGCAAACAACACGCTGGCGCACAGCAGCGCCCGTCCAACCCAACGAACCTGATTCCATCGCAACATATTTCATCTCCTTGACAGATGCCTTTGTCATCGATCAAACTCTTCCCTGTTTCCATGTTAGCCGAAGTCGTGGTCCTTCGACAGTCCTCGGATGCTCGCGCGTGGTTCCGAGGCGCAAACCGCAGTGCCGAAGAACCAAAATGGAAAATTGTAACCAACCGCCTGTGTGGAACATTCCGCTTCGAATAATCCGAAATGGGGGTTTTCGGCGAATTTTTATTTGCTATATCCTATTGCACGTGAAAACCAAGTATCGATAATTCCTTTCGGTTTACTCAGGTCCGCAACTTCATGGTGGACATGCTTATCAAGTAAGGCATTGAATTGAGGTAACTCGTCGACGCGAATGGCAAGTTCATGAGGGGGTGTTACGCTCGGGTTCATGTTGCGGTAGGTAAGCTCAAATGCGGTAGGTAAGCCCAAAAGGTGAAGGAGGATCTACATTGGAGAGACGGACATTGTTGACAAAGCTGGTGCACGGCGGGTCTGCACTGGTGGGATTGGTGATCGGGTTGCCGGCGCTGATTGCCGGAATATCTCCTGCGCTGCAGGGACGCCGTGGTGAACGATGGCGTCCGTTGGGGAAGCTTGAACAGTTCCCGGTGGGTCAGACGCAGGCGGCGATCATCGAGCACGAGAGCGAGGGCGAGCCACGTCCTCTTTCCCGTCAGGGCGTTTATGTATGGCGACCGACGGCCGATGAAGTCGTCGTGTTTTCGCGAAGCTGCACCGATTTGGGATGTCCGATCATTTGGGACAGCGGCAGCCAATGTTTCTACTGCCCGTGTCATGGCGGAATTTTCGCACGCGATGGCAGCCGGATGGCTGGACCGCCGGATCGGGAACTCTTCCGTTACGCCAACCGCGTCCGCGACGGCGTGCTCGAAGTGGACGTTTTTTCGGTTCCGCCAATGGCGTGATGAAAGAGAGGGTATTGTGGCGGGCGAACGGATGAAGGCAATTGTGGATTGGACGCTCGATCGCTTTGCGGTCAAGCAGATCGAGAAGGGGCTTTTAGACCGCCGGGTCGCCAAGGGCACTTGGTACCACGGCGACGGCGCGGCGCTGTTCCTGCTGTTCAAAATATTGTTGATCACGGGGGCCTTTCTAGCGCTCAGCTACACCCCGTCGCTCGATGGTGCTTACTCGAGCGTACGGTACATTACCGAGGATCAGACGCTGGGTTGGTTCGTGCGGGGTTTGCACTACTGGTCGGCGGGGCTAATGGTGCTGGTTCTCGTCTTTCACCTTTTGCGGCAGATTTTGTTAGGCGGGTACAAGTCGCCTCGCGAAGGTACCTGGTTGATCGGCGTGCTGCTGTTTTTCGCCGTGATCGCCACTTCGCTGCTGGGCTACGTGTTGCGGTGGGACGAGCGGGCGATCTACGGTCTGCGCGTGGCGTTGAATCTTATGTACCGGGTACCGTTGATCGGCGAGTCGCTGGTGCTGATCGTCCAAGGCGGGCCCCACATTGGCGAGCAGACGTTACCGCGCATCTACGCGATGCACGTGATCTTCGTGCCGCTGTTGTTGTTGGCGTTGATCGGTTACCACATGTATCTGGTTGTCATGCACGGCATTACCGGTCCGACCGAGCGATCGCAACCCGTGTCCGACGCCGACGAGCAGAGGCGGTTGTATAAAGCGGACGCCATGTCCGAGGAGCGGGGTGAGACGTTTTTCCCCTCGACGGCTGCTAAGTCCGGCGCTTTCGCAGGAGTGGTTTTCCTGGTTGTCGTGGTGCTGACGTTGGTGCTGGGGCCGGGCTATTTGTATCCAGAGGCCAATTTGGTCAAATCCTCGTTTCCCATGGAGGAGTGGTGGTGGTCGTGGTACAGCGCATTGGCCGGGCTGCTTCCCCCGTGGCTGGCCACGACGTTCTACGTCGGTTTTCCGATCGTCCTGTTCCTGATTCTGGCGGCGCTGCCGTTTCTTGACCGCTCGCCCCGCCGCGGTTTGCGGAATCGCCCGGTCGCGGTGGTGGTGGTCAGCGTCTGTGTGATCGTCATCCTGTCGCTGGGTTCCTTGCGGGCTCGTTCGCCTTGGATGGCGTTTCCCCATTCGGAGCCGCCGCCGGTTCCCGACGGCGTGCAGTTATCGCCGTACGCCGAGCAGGGTCGGCAGTTGTTTGCCCAGTTTGGCTGCAACAGTTGTCACGCGATCGACGGTCACGGCGCCCCGTTCGGGCCTGATCTGGCAGCGTCGGGGCGCGTTTTGTCGCACGCCCAGTTTCGCAAGATCATCCTCGACCCGCCGGAAGAAATCGCGATGCCGCCTTATGAAGGGCGGCTGACGGACGAGGAGTTGAATCAGATTATCGATTTCTTGATGCACGTACAGATCACGAGGCACCGGTGAGTGCCATTGCGGATGATGGCAAAGTGAGGAAATGGAAAAGATCACAGCGGTTGAGGACTAGCAGCATGCGGGGACGAATGATGTCGGATGCAGTTCAGAAACGTTGGGGCAAAGCCCTGGCAAGGTGGCGGGGCGGCGGCCGCTCGCGCGCCGTCGCGTGGGTCGCTGGCAGCTTCGTTGTATTGCTCGCGTTGTTGGTGACCGGTTGTCAAGGCGACCGGGTCCAGTCGTCGTTGCATCCGGCAGGCCCGGCAGCGCAGACGATCGCAACGCTCTGGTGGGTCCTGCTCGCCGTTTGCGGGATCTACACCGTGGGCACGTTTGCCTTGTTCTTCTACGCGATTTTTCGGCCGAAACAAGAGGAATCGCCGCAGAAGACCGGCAATACCTTTATCATGGTGGGCGGCGTCATCCTGCCCTTCTTCGTCCTGCTGGGTCTGTTGATCTATTCGGTGCAAGCGACGACCAACCTGAGGGCGCCCGACACGGAATTGACAATCCGCGTCGTTGGATATCGTTTTTGGTGGCATGTTGAGTACCCCGATTATGGCATTGTGGACGCCAACGAGCTTTACATTCCGGTGGGCCAACCGGTGCGGCTCGAGCTGAAGTCGGCGGATGTGATTCATAGCTTTTGGGTGCCGCAACTGGCCGGCAAAATGGACATGTTTCCCGACGTGGACACCGAGCTTTGGATCCAGGCGGACAGGGAGGGGGTCTACCGTGGGCAGTGTGCCGAATTCTGCGGCGTGCAGCACGCGAAGATGGCGTTCGAAGTCATCGCCCTGCCTCCGAAGGATTTCGCCGCCTGGGTGGCGGAGAAGCAGCAGTCGCGTCCCGACCAAGAGTCCGAGGTGTTCAAACAGGGCCACGAGGTTTTCATGCGACATGGCTGCGCGGGTTGCCATGCCATTCGTGACACCAACGCGGTGGCCCGAGCCGGTCCCGACCTGACCCTGATGGGTAACCGGCGAATGTTGGGGGCGGCGACCGTAAAGAACACGCGAGAGAACATGCGTGATTGGCTGGAGAACCCCAATCGAGTCAAGCCGGGCGTGCTCATGCCGCCGACGGAGGAAATTTCAGAGGAAGAAATCGAGGCGTTGGTAGACTACATGTTGAGCCTGAAGTAACGACGCCGAAGGGAAGGGAGAAAGCATGGATCAGATCGAACAGCGCGACCCCGAATTGCATGCCGCTTTAGAGAAGACCTGGTACAGTCCCACCGGGTTTCCAGAGTGGTTCTCCGAAGTCAACAATCGGCCGTTGGGTGTGCGCTTCATGGTGACCGCGTTTGCGTTCTTCTTGATCAGTGGGGCGCTGACGATCCTGATGCGCATTCAATTGATCGTGCCGAACAACGAGTTCATGAGTCCGCAAACGTTCAACCAATTGTTCACCATGCACGGCTCGACGATGATGTACCTGTTTGCGGTGCCGTTTCTGGAAGGCTTGGCATTGTACATGCTGCCCCAGATGATTGGTTCGCGGGACGTGGCCTATCCACGCCTGACCGCTCTGGGCTACTGGTGCTATCTGTTTGGCGGAATGGTTTTCTATGCCAGTTTTCTGGTGGGCGAGGTGCCTGACGCCGGTTGGTTCGCCTATACGCCGCTGTCGGGCCGGGACTATTCGGGGCTTGGCTTGGATTTTTGGGCGTTGGGTCTGGCTTTGGTGGAGATCGCCGGGATTGTGGCCGGGGTCGAGATCTTGGTGACCGTCCTTAAATTCCGTTGCCCCGGCATGACCTTGGGACGCATGCCTCCGTTTGCCTGGGCGATGTTGGTAGTGGGCGTGATGAGTTTGTTTGCGTTCACGACGCTGTTGGTTGCGACGCTTTTGCTGGAATTGGACCGGGCGGCAGGCACGCACTTTTATAACCCCAACCGCGGGGGCAGCAGTCTGCTGTGGCAACATTTGTTCTGGTTCTTCGGGCATCCGGAGGTGTACATCGTGTTCTTGCCGGCGACCGGTGTCGTTTCGGCGATCGTGACGACTTTTTCGCGCAGGCTGCTGGGCTACCTTCTGATCGTGATGGGGATGATCGTGATGGGCTTTGTGAGCTTCGGGCTCTGGGTCCACCACATGTACGCGACGGGGCTACCGGAACTGTCGATGCACTTTTTTGCCGCGGCCAGCTTGATGGTCGCGATCGCCAGTGCCGTGCAAATCTTCGCGTGGATTGCCACGCTGTGGGGGCGAAAACCGCCGATGAACGCTCCCATGCTGTACACGATCGGCTTTGTCGTCATTTTTGTACTGGGGGGAATGACCGGCGTGATGGTGGCGGTGGTGCCCTTCGATTGGCAGGTGCACGACACGTATTTCATCGTCGCTCATTTGCATTATGTCCTGATCGGAGGCGTCGTGTTTCCGGTCATGGCGGGGCTGTACTATTGGCTGCCGAAGATGACCGGTCGCATGTTAAACCCGACGCTCGGGCATTTGAGTTTCTGGTTGACGTTCGTCGGTTTCAATATGACGTTCTTCCTGATGCACGTGATGGGTTTGCTGGGCATGCCACGGCGAGTCTACACGTATCCGGCCGAATTGGAATTGGAGTTTCACAACCAGTTGGCCACCGTCGGCACGTTCGTGCTTGCTGCGGGCTTTCTCGTTTTCGTTTGGGACTTCTTTCGGAGTCTGCGGCACGGCGAGCTGGCGGGGCCGGATCCCTGGGGCGGCGATACCGTGGAATGGACGACCGAATCGCCTCCGCCCACCTACGGCTTCTATGGATCGCCGATCGTACGCAGCCGGCATCCGCTTTGGCACAGCGGACCGGTGCCGGGAGGCGAAGAGTTTGCGGAACTGGCGGCCGCCGAGGTGCTCGGGGGACCGATTCCGTTTCGTGCGACCATGGCGACGGATATCATCACCGGCAAACCCCAGTCGATCCAATATCTGCCCGGACCAAGCTACGTCTCGCTGTATGTTGCCGGGGGGATCGTGTTGAGCCTGGTGGCCATCTTGATGCAACTGTACTTGGTCTCGATCGCCGGATTGGTCGTCGCCGTCGGCGGCCTGTTCTACTGGCTTTATCCCAGGCAGGAAGTTATCGAGATGCTGCGCAACAGCGAGGTGGGCCGTCGGGCCGGGTTGCCCATCATCACAACGGGTACCCGCTCGACTGCCTGGTGGGGCGCCGTCTGCCTGCTGATCATCCTGGGCACCTCCTTGGCGGCGATGCTGTACGCGTACTTTTACATCCAACTGTACTCGGAGCAGTGGCCTCAGGGAAATATACCTTTACCGGACCTTGCGATTCCCGGCGTGATCTGCGCCCTGCTGGTACTGTCTTCGGCTACGTTTTGTTGGGCCAACCGATCGTTCCGTCTCGGGAAGCCGATGGCGATCCAGGCCGGATTGACCACGACGCTGCTGTTTGGCACGATCTTCACGATCGTGCAAACCTATTTGATCGCGCAGATCCCGTTCTCGCACCAGGAGAACGCGTACGCTTCGCTGTTCTACCTGTTGTCGGGTTACATTTGGCTTCAAGTCCTGGTGGGGGTGGTGCTGCTGGCGGTCGCTCAGATTCGTATCTGGAAAGAGCATTGCGACCGGGAAGGCTTCATGAAATTGCACATGCAAGTAACCGGGCTCTACTGGCACTTTAGCGTGGTGGCGGGCGTGATCGTCTATGCCGCCCTCCACCTGTTGCCGCACGTCATTTGATCCGGGAGAAGGAAACTACCGATGAACGAACAGACTGAAAGCAATGCACTGGCCGGCGCTCCGGCGGATGCAGTATCGGATACGACCGGCGAGGTCAGCCGCCTGCAATTGTGGTGCGGACTGTACGGCGGAGCGATCGCCTGGACACTTCATCTGCTCGCAGCTTACGCGATCGCCGAATTCGGCTGCGTCAGCTCTTTCCGCGATGCCCGCTTCCTGGGTATCACCGGAGTCGCCTGGGGAATCCTGGCGGTCACGGCTTTGACGCTGATTTTGGGGGCCGGCTCGTTGTGGATCTCTCGGCGCAGCCAGCGCTTGCTGCTGGCGGAATTCGGCGAGAAGGAGGATGACCCGGAGGTATTTCTGGCACACATCGGATGGATTTGCAGCGTGGTGTTCTTCGGGATCATCCTGGCTCAAGCGGTGCCGGTGCTGTATTACATGAGGAGCTGCTGAAAGGTGACCTATCGCCCCCACCCACTGGGGAGCTTTCTCCTTGCATTCCTGGTGATCGTCGGTTGGTCGGACGTCGCCCTGGCGCACCCCAGCGGTTTGCAGGCGGGCGATCCCTGGTGGCAGGCTTGGCATGCCGATTGGCTGGTCCTGTCGAATCTGGCCTTGATGGCGGGTCTGTATGCCTTTGGATTGAGAAGGATGTGGCGTCGCACGGGCACGGGCCGTGGTGTGAAAACATGGCGGGCATACGCTTTCGCCGGTGCACTGTTGACGACTGCGATCGCTCTGCTGTCTCCGGTCGACGCGCTCAGCGACGACCTGTCGTGGGTGCATATGCTGCAGCACCTGATCCTGATGGCCATCGCTGCCCCACTGCTGGTGCTCGGCTACCCCGAACTTGTTTTTCTGTGGGTACTGCCGTTGCGTGCGCGGCGTGCACTGGGAACTTGGCCACAGCACAGCAGGATCGTCGGCTTCTTATGGCGGGCCTCGTGGAACCCGCTGTGGATCTGGACGATTCACGCCTTGACGATTTGGGTGTGGCACATCCCCGTGCTGTACGAGTTGGCGTTGAACGATCCGTTGGTCCACGACATCGAACATCTAACCTTTTTCGTGGCAGCCGTTCTGTTCTGGAGGGTCATCATCGACCCTCGCAGCAGCCTGCGTTTGAATCCGGGGCTGGGCGTGCTGTATCTATTCACCACGTCGCTTCACGCTTCCGCGTTGGGCGCGCTAATGACTCTTTCGCCCCGTCCCTGGTACGCGACTTACATCGGCCGCACCGAAGTCTGGAACCTCACGCCCCTGGAAGATCAGCAACTGGCAGGTTTGATCATGTGGATGCCCGGTTGTACCGTCTACGCCTTTGTCGCCGCAGTGCTGCTGGGATCTTGGCTGCTGAACGTGGAATCGTTGGGGGAAGACCGTCACCTTTCCGCCCGGCCACGGGTGACCGCCAATTAGGTATTTCTTGATGGAACCGGGCGAAAGGGGTCGGGAGTCGTTTTCGGGTGCCCCGTTTCCCACGTGGCGGATCGTTGGCCATTCGACTCAACGGTCGATTTCCTGCTGGAAACGAGCAAGTTGACGTTGGTATCCGTCCTGCCATTGCGGGTTCGGATCGACCGGCTGGCGGTACTTGACCATCGTTGCCACCGCATCCGCCACGGTAAACGGTTCGTTCCGTCCCTGCTGACGCCGCGTGAGGGACTCGTGCGCAGCCAAAGCGGTGACCGCCGCACCCAACGCGGGACCTTCTTCGTTTTCCAGGCGATGCAACCGTTGTCCGAGCATCGAAGCCAGGATCTCGCACATCAGGTCGCTGCGGGCAACGCCGCCCGAAACGGTGATCTGTTGGATGTCCTGACCGATGCTTCGATGAGCACGCTGATGAGCCCGGACGCCCAAGGCGATCATGCACGCCACCGCTTCCAGCGACGCTCGCCGCCGCTGGCCACGCGACTGGGGCCCAGCGCTCGGTTCGCACCGGTCGCCTTCTTCGATCGACCAACGGATCCCCTTGCGCTGGTTGTCGATGCCCAAAGATGGCTCGGCGTCGAAAAACGGCAGGCATCGATGGCCGTTGGACCCGGCGGGTACCGCACGCGCTTCCTCGTCCAACTGCTGCCAATCGATCTTCTTCCATCCTTTGTCCGCGCCGACGGCGCGATTCAGCGCCGCTGCGCCGTTGCTGTAGCAGCGCATCAGCAGATACGGTCCCCAGTTCAGGCACATGATGTCCAGGTCGTCCACTTCGGGCAGATTGGCAGACGAAGAATTCACGACGGCCGAGTTGCCCAAGATGATCGCCATCTGCCCATCATTCACCGCGCCGCCGCCGACCAATCCCGCCTGCTGGTCGTCCGATGTCGGATAGATCAGCGGACGCGACACCGGATCCAGATGGCATTCTTTCGCCAGATGCTCCGCCAACGGCCCGATCGGTTGGTAATGATCGACGATCCGGGGCAATTGTTCCCAAGCCAAGCGGCGGTACTCTTCGTTCTGCAACGCGTCCAGCATCTGGCGGTTCCATTGCCGCGTCACGAAACTCATGATGCCCGTCGAAGCGGCGGAAGAGACACTGATCACATCAAAGTGACCCGTCAGGTAACCCGCGGCCAAGGGGCCGTGCGGCAGGATGAATCGAGTTCGCTGCCAGTCGCCGGGCTTCAGGTACCTTGCGTCCTCGTCTTGTATCTCCGCGTCTTCGTCCTTGATCAGATGGCTGAGCGTGTAACGATCGGCCCACGGTCCGCCGATCAACTGCTGGACGGCGGCGGCGCCCCCCAGTCGTCGTTCCCCCGCCTGGCGATACGCGGCCAACGTCTGATCGTTCCAGCAGATGGCTCGACGCACGGGCAGATGATTTTCGTCGATTCTTCCTGCCGTGTGATGGGTTGCTGAGATTCCACCAGCCACCCAATCCTGTAACCGGCCCAATCGTCGCAGTTCGGCCACGATGCCTCGAACGCTGGCTCGCGCCTGCCCCTCCAACTGTAGCAGGTTCAACTCCGAAATACCCGAATCCGGCGATTCGCCTCGCCACAAATCCGTCGGCAGCCGAACTTCCGCCAACACCGTGCCGAACAAATCAAAGGCCAGGCATTTGACCTCGCCGGTACTGAAATCCCAACCGGTGATGACACTTCGTGGCGGCAGGCAAAGTTTCGATTGGCTCATTCGACAAGGCTCCTGATCCTTTTTGTACTTGTGACAATGACACACCGCCGGATTTTAGCCCACAGATATCTTGGCTTGAACCCGGGCTGTCCCCGGCGGCAAAGAATACGCGTCACGATCGCAAGGCTCCGTCAGAAAAGGGTCTGACCCTCTCGGGGCGCAATGTACTTCCGAGCACTTCGCGTGCCCCTCCAAAGGGGATGGCTCCTTCTCTGACAGAGCGTAAAGGCGGTGACGAAACGGCCCTGGGAGATTTCCGGTCGGCGGTTCCGGCGGGGTCAGAGACCCGCGCCACACCGTTTTGTTACCGCCCCTTAGGAATCTTCCGAGTCGACCTCCTCCGGATGCTCGGCCTCGTACTCTTCCATCAATACCGATGGACAGACCTCCTGCTCGCCGCACTGTTTGCACACGATACGCACCAAGTCACTGCCGCCGATTTTCAAATCTTCCTCGGCGCACAAATCGAACAACTTCTTTAAGTGCACACACGTCATGACACGGTCCTCCTGATTCACCTACACGCCGTCTTCATCCTGACCATCATTCTAGTCTTCTAGCGGTGAACAATCGAGCCGTATCATCGGAAAGTCGGCTGGTTCGAGAAAAAGGAAAAATTTTTCGTTGTCCCTGCTAGTCACAGCCAAACAGCCTTGTTACACTGGACGGTACATTTGCCGTAATCGGTAAAAACTACCACGGCCCCCGCCCAGAGGATTCGGCCGTTCGATGATTGACATCGTTGATTTTGGTACACCGTTGGACTGGATACTGTTGCGTTTGTTTCTTCAACCCTGTTAAGGAGGGCGTTGCGATGCGTTTTCTTCTAGCTGTCGCCATCGTTGTGGCGTCGTGCGCGGGTACCGCGGTTTTGGCTGAAGGGCCGGACCAAGCGACCCCGGACCAAGTCACCCCCGACCAGGTCAAACCCGACCAGGTCACCCCCGACCAGGTCAAACCCGACCAGGTCAAACCCGACCAGGTCAAACCCGACCAGGTGAAGCCGGACCAGGTGAAGCCGGACCAGGTGAAGCCGGACCAGGTGAAGCCGGACCAGGTGAAGCCCGATCAGGTGAAGCCGGACCAGGTGAAGGTTCATGATGTCAAACCGGACCAAGTCAAGTGTCATGGTCATGTTTGCCATCACCACCATCATGCGCGGCCGCGTTTGCGGTTGCTTCGCCGGTGACATCGCTGGTCACTGAGTAACGGAAGTGATGCCCTCCGCCCTCGAAAGCGGAGGGCATTTCTTCCTTCTTTGCGTGCGCACTCGTTTCAGATCGCTCCGGCGGTCGCGGTGCGCGCTGGTTTCTTTCAAGATGACATCCGAATTTGAACAGGGGGGGCCTGTCATGTCCGGGAACGTGCTCCGTTTCGCGGTATTTTTGTTGTTCGTTCTGCCCGTGTTGCCTATCGATCGATCGATGGACACGGCGATGGCCAATCCGTTTGACAGCAATGTCGTACCGCGAACGATTGGCGATCAGCAGGTGCAAAGCGAGAGGGATGAGCAGGAAGCTCTGTTCAATTACTATTTCTTCGACCGCGACATGCAGTACATGACGCGTTTGGAGGATTTGCCGAAGCAGGCCGCTATACCGGCTTGGCGAACACCTTACTCGGCGGCCATCCACCCGCACGCCAGCGGTGGGTTGAGCAGTGCCGGCGGAACACCGCGTCGGGTCGGCCTGTTTCGGGCTCGACGTAGGCAAGCAGCCTCGGGGGGGGCTTCGGTACTGGCCACTTACGACCGGGCTTTCAACGGCGGTCAAGACTTGGCCGACGGTTGGGAGACGCGAAGATTGCTGACACCCACCCCCGCCCTGCTGCCGGCTCGGCGGATGCGAAACAATTCGGAACCTTGGGAAGGCTATTGCAGCGGATTTACGGCGTCGACGATCAGGCACCCCGAGCCGATACGGCCGGTCGATGCGGGTCGGGTCGGCGGCACGCCGGGGGTGGTGCTCCAGCCGTCGGACATCAAGGCGTTATTGAGCAGCATATACAACCGGACAACGTCGGACAGCTTCCTGTTCCTCGCGCCCCCGTCGGCTCGAGCTGGCGGCCCGAACATGGGGACGTTCCATCTGACGTTGGCCAACTATGTCGGCCAAGCCGGTTACCCCGTCGGGATCGATCGAACGCGAGGGCCGGTAAATTGGAACAATCCCATCTACGCCTATAAGGTCGATTCGATCCGGGACGCCGGGTCAAATTCGGAGCATCGATACAAGGATGTTCAGACCACGGTGACGTACACCCACTACGGCAGCGACACGCATCGGCAGACCGATGTGGATTCCGAACGATTGGTCGGCAATCGAAGACAATCGATGACATTCCGTTATCGCCTGGCCTTGGACGATCAGGGACACATCGTCGGTGGTCGGGCTCACGGTGCCAGCGGGCATTTCCTCTGGATTCCGCTTTACCCAGTACAAGCCCGGTCCGACGGAACGACGCCCGGGAATCCCTATGTGGATGTCAAGAAGGTCGTCGCCCTGGCGCGCGCTTCTGCGTTGCCCGAGTTGCAGGCGCGATTTGACCGAAAGGTGATCGGCCCGAAGGTCGATCCCGCCGTGTTGCCGGATCCAGACACGAGGGATGATCCGGAAGACTAATGTGTGAAACTTTGCAACGGATTAAAGGTAAAGATGCGTATGATGAGACACCAAAAAGTTCTGCTCCTGCTGCTCGCAGGAATCTTCACCCTGATCTCGGTGGCCGACGTGGCCGAAGCCTGGCCCCGGCGCCGCCGAGCCTTACGTTCGCGAGGATCCTCGGGGCCTGTGCAAGTCGCTCCGAAAGCCGATGCCGAAGCCGCCGGGTTGCAACGACTCCGCGTTTTCTACAACTATTCGTTGGCCAGCGCAGATGAAGTTGCGTTTGCTGACCGTATCCGCGTGTTCCTGCGAATTCAAGA
>SKKK01000156.1 GCA_007121535.1 Planctomycetaceae bacterium
AATCGCTACTTTCTGTTCAGGCGTAAAATACTTCCGATTCGACATCGAGCTTTTCCCTTTCTTCGGCTGAGTTAAACTCTAGCACATAGATAAAGCTCAACGTCCGTCAGAGGCAAAACACTACCAAGCGGAACCGGCGGATGCTTGCCGAGAATCCAGACTTGGTCGTGGCGTTTTCGAACGATTCGAATGCCCGACACATGGCCCTGATCGCTGACGACGCCGGGGCGAAGGTGATCGACCCCGAGGACATCCCGGAACTGTGGTCAGCCAACGAGCCAGGGTGATCCGACTTGCGTCAGCCGCGATGACAGCCAAAGCAAAAGACGGTGACGGTCTCGGCGAACACAGCTACTGACGCCGCCCCGTCAAATCCACCCTTCACCGCTTTCTCCGCCCCGATCGATCATCAACGCCGAAGTCGCCATCGGAATCACCTCAGTTTCGTCGTCTGCCGGTGATTCACGATTGACATCCCCCATAAGCACCAACTTTGTCGCCGCCGATGAGCGCCTCGGCCATGCGTCGCCGAATCGACCGGAGACGCGGTGGGCGGCCGGTAATGGCTTCAGTCCATAAATTACAACAAATGGCTGTTTTTATGTGTTTTATTGGGGTGCCTGCATGATGAAATAGGGGGAACGGCACCAAATTCTGTCGTTGTGGAAAGAAAGGTGGGTGGCACCTATCGAGGGGCACTCGTCGCCATGCTTCTTGCGGAGCTTCTGACCGTGATGTTCCACTGTTGCGAAGCGCTGGACGCGTTCGACGTGTCGTTCGAGCTGGTCGAAGGATTCATCCTGGCCGCAAACAAGCGGCCCTTTCCGGACGCATCGGCGTGAGATGCCGGTGCCAAGGTCATGCCGCACACCACCAGGCTGGCCATCAGATGGAAGAAAGACCGCTTCATCACACACCACCTTTCGGTTCGAGAGATCGGGGACGGGGGCACCTGCCTCACTCCCTCTTCTCCTACGGGAAAACAAATGGGTGTTACGGCTGGCGGAGGGTTTTCTTCCAGAAACGGCCGAATCGACGCCGGGAATCGCCATTTCTTCCAGCGGGCCGCGTCGGCTCCGAACCCACGTTGGGCAGGCACCCTTTGAACCGTTTGGGACAGGCTTCGGGAAATAGCGCTGTCCGCGAGTTTCCGAAGTTCGTCGTAAGCCAGCGGTAGTAGCCTTGCATTAAGCACCGTTCGAGAAATAACTGACGCACTTTCGGCCCCCTCACCCTGCCCTCTCCCCGGAGTGGCGAGGGGACATCGGACAGTTATTTCTCGAACGGTGCTAAGGCCGCAACGGGGGCGGGAGTCGTTTTCGGCCAACGATTGTGTGGGTTCCAAGCGCTGAGCGGGACCCAATCGGACCCCCGCTCGGCACTCAGGGGCCACATGGGAAGCGGGGAACCCGAATACGACTCACGACCCCTTCCGTCCGATTTCACCAGGAACTACCTGCGCGGGTGCTTACCAGGCAACATGCAGGCCGAAGTTCATTCCCTGAGCCCAAAAGTCCGTGTCGCGGAATTGGAAACGGGGCCGCAAAGCGCCTTCCAACGAAGTGGTCTCGGGAGGCAGAAGATCAGGATTCACATCCAGGTCGATTTGCTCGCCCGCTCGTACCACGCGGCTCAAGTAGACCAGCGAATAACCGACGGTGGCTTGCACCTGAGGGGTCAATCGATAACCAACCGTCGCGCCCAACTGGGGCATGAAGGCGAATTCGTTACGCGAATGGGTTCCCCTGTTGGTTCTCTGTGCCAACAGACCGCCCTCATACGTTCCGTCGCTGTCGGTGTCCGATTCGCTGATGATCGTCTGCCCGGCGATGGTGACCTGTTGCCGCACACCGCCCAACGCCAACCGGCCGAGCATTTCCAAGGACCAACGTCCATAATCGAATTCGCTCAACAAGCCGAATTCGGCACCGTGGAAATTGTTCGAAGATTCGAAGGAATCCAGAATATCGAAGCGTCCCTGAAACGGAGGGTCGCGCAACGAAGTCAGGTCCTCCTGGATCGTCAATCGATCGCCCAGTCGAGCGTAGCGATAGCCGATCAGGAAATCGAATCGATGTCCGAAAGGATCGCTGTAGGGATCGAAGCAGGGATCGCAATCGATCACGGCCGTCATATCGCAGCACAGATTGCGGCGCAGCCAGATACCACTGCCCTGCAATTGATTCGAAGCCTGGACCGCGACACTCCCAGCCAAGATGCCGGGTTGGGACACCAACTGGACATCGTCTCTGGCCGGAGGATCGAATTGGCCGTCCGCCCCTCGCGGATTAACGTTGAAAAAAGGCCGATAGATCGTGGGGTTGCCCTGCAAATCCGAGGCAGCCAAGAAGTGATCGTTGACGCCGCCCAAACGCCAGTATTCGCCTTCGAGCGCCCAACGCTGGGAATAATCCAGCCACGTTCCCAAACGCACGCGAAATCCGGATCGCACCTTGCTCAACAGATCGTCATCTCCGAACAAGATGATGGTGCGAGGATCATCCAAGGTTCCCGTAGGACCCGCTGTCACCAACGGCGGAGTCTCCATGCCTTTGGTCCACCACATCAAGTACTCGCCGTGAACCCAGACGACGCCGACCGGTCCGACGCAACAGGGCTCCTGGCAAACCATGCCGCAAGGGCCGCAGTCGTCCGTGGTACAGCCGACCATCCCGTCATGATACAGATCATCGCCGAAGTGATGCTCCAGATAGGTCGGTTGGTTTGGATGACCCTGGTGAACTGAACGGCTCGAATGACCCGAATGGTTGTGGTGCCCTGAATGCCGCTGGTCGTCCAATCGGTACCCTAACGTCGATCCGACTCGCGCGGATCGCTCGACGAATTCTTGTGACCATGCCGCGCCGGGCAGCAGCACGGCTAGCATCAGCCAAGTGATTCGGTTTCTCGTATTGGAAGCACCCATTCTGGAACCCCATCCTCGCTGAAAGGCATGGACGAACGTCGTTCAGCCGTCAATGTCGCTGAAAACGTTATCGTCGCTGCAATCGTTAAACTTTAACCCGTTGGTCAAGTCCTCAATTGCGTCTGCCCCAGTCGGGCTGCCAGTCCGCCGATTCGGTTCGAGCGGATTTGAGATAGTCCGATAAGATCTCCGCGATCTCAGGATGTTTTTCGGCCACGTCATGCTGCTCGGCGATGTCGTTATCCAAGTCGTACAACTGAACCGGTGCATCGGAGCCGCCTGACCGGTGCCCTTTCCAGCGACCTTGGTACAAGGCCGCTTGGCGGAAACCTCGTTCATGGAACTCCCAGTACAAGAACTCGTGCTGCGGCTGTTGATCCACCTGGCCCAGCAACGTTGGCACGAAGCTGATCGAATCCAACCCCGGCGGCAGGTCCACTCCCGCCAAATCGACCGCCGTGGCGAACCAGTCGCCGAAATAGCCCGCATGATCCGATTCGCTACCCGGCGGGATGTGTCCGGGCCACCAAGCGATGGTCGGTACGCGGATTCCGCCTTCGGTCAGATCGCGTTTGATGCCCCGCAACGGGCCGGACGGCTGGAATCGCTCCAAGTTGTGGCTGCTTTCATTGTGCGGCCCGTTGTCGCTGGTAAAGACGACCAACGTGTCCTCGGCCAATCCCAGCAGTTCCAAATGGTCCAGCAGCCGTCCTACGTAGCTGTCCATGCGGGTGATCATCGCCGCATGTCCCTTGTCTTGATGCGACCAGTCTTTCAGCGCATACGGTCCATAATCGGGCACGTGCGCGCCGTCCTTCAATACCCGATTCCGTTCGTTGTTTGCATGGGGGACGACCATGCTCCAATACAGGAAGAACGGGCGATCCTGATGATTGGCGATAAACGTCAGCACCTGGTCGGTAAACAGATCATCTGCGTAAACGATTCCGTCCTCGCTGTAGCCGCCACCTGCTTCGCCGACGGGAACGACAGGATTGGGCAACGGCACCTTCTGCTCGTTTCGCCACAAGTACTCGGTGAAATGGTTATGCGCGCGAACCTGGTTCAGGAACCCGAAGAAATAATCGAAACCCTGCTTGCGCGGCAGTCCGACTTCGGCTGGGCCCACGTCGCCCAACCCCCATTTGCCGATCAGGGCCGTCGCATAGCCGGCCTGCTGCAGGGCGTGGGCCACGGTCCGATCCTCGGGCCGGAGTGCCTGCGCAATCGGGTTCCTGCGACCCGCGTTGCCTCGCACTCGGGTTCGACCTTGATGTTCGCCGGTCATCAACACGCTGCGCGACGGAGCACAGACGGTCGCCCCGGCGTAGAACTGGGTGAACCGCAATCCCTCCTTCGCCATCCGATCCAGCCGAGGCGTGCGGATTACGGACTGGCCGTAACTGCCTAACTCGCCGTAGCCCAGATCATCCGCCATCACCCAGATCAGATTCGGACGTCTGGCTTCCGTAGCGGTCACGGTCGGATGGATCGCTACGGCGGCGGCGATCAAGGCCATGGCGAAACGGAAGAAACTGCGAGTCATGATCGTTCTCCTTCGTCGGGCGGGTGAATTCGCTGCCCTGCACGGGTCGCCCGTCGGTGAATCGAAGCGAGACGCAGCGGGATGGCGATGAAGTCCTGAAGCCACCGTCTCCGAACCCCACCGAAAGACGGCGGCTAGCGCCTTGCCATTCACTGAAAAGCCGACAGCCATCAGTCTCCGGATGGCTGAACCCGGGCTTTCAGGCTGCGAACGTCCGATCGCAGTTGCTCGTTCGCTTCGGACAGTTCCTGGACGGCCTTGATCAACACGGGGACGAGTTTCTCGTAATCCACCCGCTTCAATCCCGTCGCAGCATCATGGCTCACGATTTCCGGCACCAGGGATTCGACCTCTTGAGCCAGCAGACCAACCTCGTCTTGCGCCCCGAAGGCTTCTCGGGGCTGAATCAACTGTGGCAAGGTCAACCCATCGATTCGCTGGACGGGTACTTCCAGCGAATCGGTCCACTGGAACCGCACGGGCCGCAACTGCTTGACCGTCTGCAGGCCGTAATCGAGCGAAGCGACATCCGACTTGAGTCGTTGGTCGGAGAACATGCCTCCGCCCATACCGCCCATACCGCCCATGCCGCCGCCGAATCCTCCCATGCCGCCTCCTATTCCTCCCCTGCCGCCGATACCTCCGCCGATACCGCCACCAATACCACCAGCCCCGCCACCGCCGACGCCCGTTTCATCGCCGACAAAGGTAAAGGTGGTGACTTCGCCGATGCCTGTGAAGTTCGGGAACGGGGTAACGCGCACATAGCGCCGGTCGGCGGAGATCACGGCCATCGAACCGAAGTTGGTCCCTTCGGGCAATTGCGTGATTTCCGGACGGACACCCACGGCGCCTCGAGGCAGGCGTCCATCGCGCTGTGCTTGTTGGACGGAGCGTCGGTAATCGTGTGTGGCGTCGGACGATTCGTACGCCGCCAATTGTTGGGAGACGATCGATCGCGTGATGGCCTGTTGGCCTCGAGCGATATTCGCGATCAGTTGCTCGTCCAGCGATTCCTGGCGGCGTCCGTCGGCCAGTTCGAAAACAACGGCCGCATCGTGTTCCCCTAACGCAATCTGCCGGCTGATAATCTGCTCGCGTTCGGTTCCCAGGTGCTTGGCCACTTCGACGGTGACTTTTCCCGCCGTGGGCTGTCCCCAAACTCGTTTGATCACCAAGCGGTATTCCCCGCTGAAACCTTTGGGAAGGACGTAGTATTCGGAATAGCCTTCCGCCGAAGCACCGCCGGGTCGAGCGAAATCGTCGCCCAGCATCACGCCGCCGGACGACGTGCGCGGATTCAGCGCCGAGCAAACGGTTCCGCCGGGCTCTTCGACGTACAGATCCAGATCCGCTTCCCCGGTCCAGGTGATGCGGATCACACAATCGCGGATCATCGCTTCGGCGACTTCCGCCTCGAAGCGTTCCGCCAGTTCTTCCTGCCCTTCGGCCTTCAATTGTTCAAACGTGGCTCGCGCCACGCGGTAGGCGTATTCCGGCAAGTCCATTTGGTCGATCGGCCATGCTTGACGCAGGATTCCGGTGCAAGCCCACATGATGCCTTGCCGATTCTCCATGCGTTGCGACGCGGCCAAGCCGCGCAGATAGGGTTCGGGGCGGAACGGCTGGGCTGCCGCCACTTCCTGGAACAACTCCAGCGCCCGACGATCCAAACCCAGATGAGTCATGTACTCGGCGGCAATCAGGATATCATCCATGCTGCTGGCGAAATCGACCACCGACATCATCGCTCGTTCGACCTCTTCCATCGGTGCGTCATTCGCTTGCAAGGCCAGCGCCAGCCCCTCGTACATCCAGTGTTGCGGGAAGCCGTGTCGTAACGCGGCTTGAAGCATTGCGATCGCTTCTTCAAATTTCTCGTCGTTCATCAATCGCCGTGCGGTCGCGCGGATCGATCCCCGAAGAGCCAACTGCTGTTGTTCGCTGGCATCCAGCAAGGCGACGAAATAATCATCCCAAACCTGCTCGATGGTCTGATCGGCTTGACGTGCGGGACGGATGATGTGGACTTCCGTCGATGGCGCTTGCCGCGGGGGCTGGGCCACCGCAGGCGGCGCGGCTTGATTTCCGCGTCCCAACGTCAAATCGTCTTCCACCGCAAACATGCCGATGCTGGAATGCCGGGATTCGATGGCCACGTCCATGGCACTGCGGATCAACAACTTGGCGAATGGTTTGTCTTTGATCCAAGCGGCAAACTCTTCGCCATGGTTGCCATACAGCGTGAACAGCCATTCGGGAGCTTCCGTCAACAACCACTCGCGAAACTCCAGCCAGCGCGGGTCGTGGGGCCCGTACACTTCACGGGCAACCCAGCAGAAGCCCATGCCCATGCCCATGCCGCCCATGCCACCCATGCCGCCCATGCCGCCCATCATGCCGCCGCCCATGCCGCCCATGCCGCCCATGCCGCCCATCATGCCACCACCCATGCCGCCCATGCCGCCCATCATGCCACCACCCATGCCGCCCATCGGCATGCCGCCCGTGATCGGCAGCACAAGGTCGCCCACCGGGTACACTTTGGTGACCAGTTCGCTTTCGGCGTCATCCAGGGTGGTGATCAACAGCACTTCGTCGCGGATGACGTAGGTCAACATGTCGCTCAGATCGCGCAGCAACAACCGCAGGGCCGATCGCAAGGTAATTCCCTGCAGGTTCCGCGTCACAGTCGTGTCTGTGGTAATCCCCTCGTCCAAATCCAGCAATCGCCAGTTGGCTTCGATGTTGATATCGTGCAGGTCTGCCAGGAATTCGAGCACCTGTTGCAGCGGGGTTTCGATGAAATCCAGGGTGGTATCATCATCCAAGGCGTTCAGGATTCTTTCTTCCGCGCCGCCGCGCCGAGCCAAATCGATGGATGCGTACTGTCGGCGTCGCAGGGACAGGTCCGCCCACACTTGGGGCTCGGGATACATCACCGGCGGCTCGTCGGGGAACGGCACCAACGCCTTTTCGACGGTCAACAGGGCGCGTGCAAAATTGCGATGCCGGACTTCGCGCAACGCTTCCATCTCATGAACGTGTCCAGCAAACCGGGACCACCAGACGGCCGCGACCGGTGTGGTTCCATAGGGATCCAGGTCACGAACCTCGAAGGCGATGATGTCCTCGGCGTCGTTGTAGCGACCTTCGGCCATCAGCGAATTGAAGCGATCCAGCATCTGTTTGATTTTCTGCCGCGTGCGAGCCGTCTCTTCGACCGCTCGTTGCCGTTCCTCGCTGGCCGCCCGATTCGCTTCGGCCAATTCGCGTCGGGTGCGAACTTCGACTTCACGCCGCTCGGCTTCGCGGATCGCGCCTTCGACTTGTCGGCGCAATTGCGCACGATTTTCCGGGGTTAGCGAATCGCTGCGGTCGATGGTTTCCAACAACAGCTTCAGTTCCCGTCTGGCGCCTTCCGGATCGGTTCGCATCCGATCGCGAGCCTCGGTCATCTCCTGTTCGACCTGCGCCCGAATCCGCTGTTCGTCGATGGCCCTCAGATTTTCCACGTTGGACATGAAATCGCCACCGCTGTCCAGCAACTCTTGCAGCAACGCCCCGGGCTGGTTGGCACCGGGCACCCCGCCGCCCATCGCCGGGGCGGCTGCCTCCGAACCTTCCTGGATATTGACCAGTCGCAAGCCCGGATCATCGTCGCGCCCACCCATATTCCGGGCGGCTTGCATAATCGCTCGAGCCTGCAGGTTATTGGGGTCGCGTTGCAGCACTGTCTGGGCGACTTGCAGCGCCCCTTGAACGTTGCCTGTGCGCAGCGCGTTTTCGCCCAATCGCGTCAGGTTTTCGTTGGTCGCCACCATCATTTGAGCGACTTCGGCCAAGCCCGCTGATCCGACGGTCGGCAAGCGAATGCCGCCATCGCTGCGTGCCGAGCTGACCAGGTCGGGAAGGTAGTGATAATCTTCATTGGAAGCGGCAGGCTGGACTTCCCAGCTCATTTCCATCGTCTGACCGGCGACCTCCAACGTCATGGAAAAATTGGCCGGATCACGCGAATCGAGCATGCCAATCAGCACCGTGTCACGATCGCTGCGCAGCGGGGGAACTCGACTGGGAAGCGTCTCTCGCATCGATCCGGGCAGATCGACCGACTTGGGCCAATAGACGGTTCCGCGAGCCGCCCGGGCCATTTGACGCCCGGCTTCCTCCGCCGAACCGCCTTCGACCGCGTCGACGTGTACCTTGCCGCCGGTCTGGTTCGCCAAAGTGGCCAGCAATACCAGATCACGCCCGGGCCCGATCGCATAGCTGGATACGGGAATCCGATTGTCCGTCAATTCGCTGACCAAGGACTGCATGTCCTGCGAATACAGCAGATTCGCCCGGCTGTGCCCGTCTCCCACGTAAACCAGGGCGCGAGGTCGAGTCGCCGGGCCTGAGAAACGGGCCGCCGCGCCACGCAGGCCCCGCTGCATGTCCGTCGAACCCAAGGGCACTCGCTGCTGAAGCTTGGCCAAGCCGTCCCGCATCGCCGAACTGCCCGGCGAAACGAATTGATCGGTCATCGCCACAGCGTTCAGGTCGATCGCCATCAATTTGACGCGATCTTCCGAACCCAGGTGAGTCAACATGCTATTGAGAGCTTGCAACGCATCGTCGCGATACGCGCCGGTCTGGCTGGCCGAGGTGTCGAACAGCACGAGAATATCGTGCCCGCTTGCCACCGATGCGGGATCGGTCGGATTCAACGACAAGGCGAAAAACGTTTCGCCAGTCGGGCTGTCGAAAGTCGCCAATTCGGATGGCTCGGAACCGCCTGTAGGGTCCGCCACCGCCGTCAACGTTGTCGCCAGCATCACCAACGGTACAGCAAAGAGCCACAAGTGATTGCGTTTGGACATTGCTCGAAGACTCCAATCCAGAAATGTGCTAATTCGTTCCGCTCGATAGGCTTCGCGGCGAGCGGACCGTGCCTTGCCCCATTCACCTTAGACGCACCTGGAGCGCCCGTATCTCTCTATTCTATTCTGCCAAATCGGTTAATGCCAGAGATTTCGACAGTTTTCCCTAAGTTGCCCGGGTCATCGCAGGGATAACGTCAGGACTAAGGGTTACGTTCAGCCTGTCAATAAGTCAAAATAGGTGGTTTCCTGGGAGCCGTCTTCACGGGAATCCTGGGATGGAGGGATGCCCATGGCGATGTACGATCCAAGCAGGATGAGAGCCAAGCCAAGCAATCCGAACACGACACGCGTTGCGAGGCGCCCCCATCGAGCCTCGAACCACTGAGCTTTGGGCATCCGAAAAAACCACGAAAGCTCGAACAGGCCCACGGCGGCGCATAATACGCCCAAGACGATGGCTACCCCCCCCACAAATGCCTGTTCAATACTCATCCGCTCGACTCGACTTGACGAACTACTCCCACAACGAGGAGGATACGGCATGGGACCGCTTGTTCCAACCCCCCCGATCCTTCAGGATTCCCCCATGGCAAGAGACGACAAGAAACGAAAATTCCGGGCTGATTTTCGAAAAAAACATCAATCGCGGTCCCGCCAACGCGATTTGACCCGCGATTATGCCGCCGGCGATCAGAGCTTCGATGAGACGCCTCTGAGCGAACGGGTCAGCGGCAAAGGCGATCTGACTCGCAAACGGACCGTCGTGGGCGGTTCGATCTGCCAGCAGGACAGCGGAGGGTTGACCGTCCAGTTGGGGATCGACGAGTCCCATTGCGTGTTAGGTCGAGTGACCAGCGTCCACGGCGTTACCAGCTTCGTCGAAACGACGACGGGCGAAAGGTACCGCTGCGCCACGCGTGGGGTGCTGAAGTCGCTGAGCACGGATCAGCGACACGTGGTCGCGGTAGGCGACCAAGTTTGGCTACGTCCCGAACCGGCTCGAAATGGCGTGCACGAGGGGATCATCGAGCGGATTGAACCACGACACGGGGTGCTCAGCCGGACCAGCAAAGGGCGGCGGCACGTGTTAGTGGCCAATGTCGATCAACTGCTGATCGTCACCAGTGCGGCGGAACCCGTCCTGAAACCCAATCTGATCGACCGGATGCTGGTGACCGCCGAGAAGTCCGAACTTCGGCCGCTGATCTGCATCAACAAGATCGATCTGGTCGACCCGGCCGATCTCCAGCCTCTGGCGGGCGTGTTCGGCCAGATGGGCTACGAAGTCCTGATGCTGTCGGCGGCGACCGGATTTGGCATCGATCACCTTCGTCAGCGGGTGGTGGGACGTCAGAGCGTGGTCGCCGGTCAAAGCGGCGTAGGGAAGTCGTCGCTGCTGAACCTGATGGAACCGGGGCTGAAGCTCCGCGTCCAGACGGTCAGTGAGGAGAATCAGAAAGGTCGGCATACCACGTCTGCCGCCTGCCTGCTGCCGTTGTCCGGCGGCGGCTTCATTGTCGACACCCCGGGGATACGGCAATTTCAGTTGTGGGATGTCATCCCGGAAGAGGTGGCCGGATTCTACCGTGATGTTCGCCCGTTCGTTTGTCTCTGCCGCTTTCCCGATTGCACGCACAGGCACGAGGCGGATTGTGCCGTAAAAGACGCCGTCGCTGATAACCGCCTGGATGCTCGCCGTTACGAAAGCTACTGCCATCTATTCAGTGGCGCTGCGGATTGACGTCCCCAAGCGTTGCTTTGCTAGGAACGTTCGCCGCGTGGCACGATCGCCCCGTGCTGTTCCAGCAGTTGGACAAGGTCGGAAAACGGCACCTCGCCCGGCGTCGTGTCGGCTTGAGCGGCCAGGGCTGCCGCCGCTCCGGCCGCTTGGCCCATGGCCATGCAAGGCGCCTGGACGCGCAACGCGGAATTGGCGAGGCGATCGCTGGACACACACCGGCCGGCTACCAGGAGGTTTCGGCTTCCTTTCGGAATCAGGGCGGACAACGGAACGGTTGCGACCGTGCCTGTGGTCAAGGGTTCGGGGCGTACGCCGGTCCGAGTGTGCAAATCGATGGGGTAGAAAGCGTAGCACACAGCATCGTCGAATATCCGGCCCGCGGTATAGTCGTCTACCGTAATCACCGTTTCCCCATGAATGCGATAGCTTTCGCGGAAGCTGACTTCGGGCTGCAAATGCATCAATCGCGCATTCTCTTGGCGGATGATTTCCAGCAGGGCTTGGCGGCCGCTAAGGTTCGCCGCAGTGACGGTGCGCGAGTTGGACGAATCGGCGCCGTGGACGTAGTGCCGATGCCCGTGTTGTTGCAGCGGCGCACCACGTCGCCGACCGGGATCGTGGGCTTGGCCCAACAGGAACAGGATCGAACCCGGCTGGGTTTCTTCTTCCCGGAATCGTGGCAGATTCAATTTGCCGACCACCTCGGCCCCGCCCGTACAGTCGATGATCTGTCGGCAGAGAACTCGGCGGCGGGTTCCGAAACCGACGCAATCGACTTGCCAGCCCTTGGCGGACGGAGTGACGGCATCTGGAAACTCGTAGTACGCAATCTGCACTGCCGCTTTCCGGCATTTTTCTTCGGCAAGCAAAGCGTACAGAAACGGGTTGATCGAAACCTGATTGTGCCAGTGTCGCTCAGGCACTCGGGAGAAGTCCGGGAGGGTGCCGCCATCCAGTTCCACCGTTTCGCGAACCAGTTCCCAACCGATGCCGGCGATGATCTGCTTTCCCCAGGCATCGAACAGGCCGGGAAAGGCGACCCCGCCGGTGGTCATCGTACCGCCGAGTTGGCTGTTGCGTTCCAGGATCAACGTGGTTGCACCCGCCCGAGCGGCCTGGATGGCAGCGATGGTTCCGGCGGTGCCGCCACCGACGACCAAGACATCCACCGTGGTCGACACATCCACAGACGCCCGTGCTGAATTGTCAGACGGTGCGATCGAGTCGGCTCCCCACGCTGCACCCGTTGCCGCAACTCCGGCGACCCCGACTGCAGAATGTTGCAAGAACTGCCGTCTACCCAAATGGCTGTTTTCCATGGTTGTTACTCCTGATGACCGACGATCCAACCAATACGGTCAGAAAGGTTGTTCCGTTGCCAGTCCCAAGGCATCCGATCTACTGTTCGGCAGCCAGTTCCCTTGCCGCTTTCGCCATGGTGGTGTACACCGATTCCAGTTCGGACTCGTCGACCGACGAAAACGCGACGCGGATGTCACGTGTGCCGTCGGCGATGACTCCGATGCCGTATTTCGCCAACAGGTGCTTGCGGAAAGCGTCCGCGTCGATTCCTTTGAGCTTCAGGCACATGAAATACCCGGCGTTGAAAGGATAGGCCTCCCAGACATCGGAGTAATCGGCGGCCGCCAGCACTTCGTGGACTTTGGCAGCGCGAGCCTGCAAGATGCGCTTCTTCTCTTGCTGCTGGACGACAAGTTCCGGGTCGGCCATCGCTCGAACCAGGATCGATTGGGCGGGATGCGAGCAGTTGGAAATGCCGCTGCGGATCGCACCAGCGACTTTCCGTTCCAGCGCCTGGTGCAACGCTGTGTCGCTTAGCGCTGCTTTGGTTCCAAACGTCAACATGCCGGTCCGGAATCCCCAAACGAATTGCTCCTTGGTCGGCCCATCGACTTTGACCGCCAAAATCCGTTCGTGTAATCCCGCCAATTTGGCGAACAGCGATTCCGCCAAGACCTGCTCGTCGTAGAACAGGCCGAAGTACGCGTCATCGCTGACCACGACCAGATCGCGACCATCTTCGGCCGATTCGCGCAGCACCCCGACCACCTCGTCGGCCTCCGACTTGGTGATCGAGTAACCGGTGGGATTGTTGGGGAAATTCAGGATCACGATCGTTTTCCAACTGCCCGCGCGAGTCGCCATCGCCTGGCGGAAGGCTTCCACGTTGAATCCGCCGGTGGCGTTGAACGATGGGAAGACGGCCAATTGGCCGCCATAACGGACACCGAATTGCAACTCGTAGTTTTCCCAGAACATGTCGGGCATCAGGATCAAATCACCGCGATCGACGAACAGGTCGCCGATCAGGCTCAGCGCATGCGTCACACCGCCGGTGACGATCGGCGTGGAAATACGGTCGGACGCCAGGCTGGGATTCTTCTCCAGCAGGTGTTTCTTCCAGGCTTTACGCAAGTCGGGACGTCCCAGCGCCGGGGCGTAGGGCAGCGTATCGCTGGGCCCTAATTCAGCGAAATACTTCATGATCGACGGCATGAACATCGGCTTGCCCTGTTCGGTCGCGATCCCGATCGTGGCATTGCACGTCTTGGCTTTCTGCTTGGCCTCTTCGCTTTGCGCCAGAATTCCTTTGGGGAAGTACATGCGTTTGCCCAGTCGCGAAAGCATGCCGAACACGTGCGAATTCTCTCGCTCGATCGTCTCGTTCAACTCGGTCGCCAGAGGACGGGTTTCGAGGCCTGGCGTCAACAGCGAGATCGCGGTGCGCAAACGCAAACGAAGCGACTCCAATTGGTTCCACAGCGCTTTCGGAAAGCGATCGCCAAAAGTCTGGAAGAACGACGTGATCTCCTCGGTCTCTTGATACCAGGCTTCGCGGTCGATCGCGTTCAACGCTTCCAGCTTTTCACGCGGGATCGTCAAGCCTGTCATGTCCAGGCTATCGGGCGTGGGGATGTATCCGATGGGGGTCTTGATCGCATCGGCTTCGCCTCGGCAGCGATCCAGAATCCACTCGATCACCCGCAGGTTCTCGCCGAACCCCGGCCAGAGGAACTCGCCGTCTTCGTCTTGGCGGAACCAGTTCGCGTGGAAAACTTTCGGCGGCCGAGTCATCCGTTGACCCATCTCCAGCCAGTGTTGAAAGTAATCGCCCATGTGGTAACCACAGAATGGCAGCATGGCCATCGGATCGCGACGAGTTTCGCCCTGCTTGCCGAATTGGGCAGCCGTGCGTTCCGAGCCCATCGTGGCGCCGATGAACGTTCCATGTTCCCAATCGAACGCTTCGTATACCAACGGCGCCAATTGCGCCCGGCGCCCGCCGAAGACGATCGCCGAGATCGGCACGCCGTGATGATGCTCGGTGCGGAACGAATGTGACGGGCACTGCTCTAGTGGAGCTGTGAACCGGCTGTTCGGATGAGCACCCGGTACCGGGTTGCCGTTCTCGTCCACGGTCTCCGGCGTCCAGGGGTTGCCCTTCCAGTCCAGCGCTTTGGCCGGCGGTTCGTCATCATGCCCCTCCCACCAAACCGTACCGTCCTCCTTCAGCACGACGTTGGTGTAGATCGTGTTGCGGGCAATCGTCTTCATCATGTTCGGATTGGTCTTCTTGCTGGTCCCCGGAGCCACACCGAAGAAGCCCGTCTCGGGATTGATCGCCCACAACTGGCCATCCGTATCGATCCGCATCCAGGCGATGTCGTCACCGACCGTCCAGATTCGATAGCCTTTGACCTTCAGGCCTTCGGGCGGTACCAGCATCGCCAGATTCGTCTTCCCGCATGCGCTGGGAAACGCGGCGGCGATATATTGGATACGACCGTTGGGATGCTCGACTCCCATGATCAGCATGTGTTCGGCCATCCAGCCTTCCTGGCGGCCCAGCCAACTGGCGATTCGCAACGCCAAGCACTTCTTGCCCAACAGCACGTTGCCACCGTACCCCGATCCGACGCTCCAAATCGTATTGTCTTCGGGAAAATGCATGATCAAGCGCTTCTGGATGTCCAGTTCCGCCTTGCCATGCAAGCACTTGGTGAAATCGCCATTCATTCCCAATTGCTTCAGCACCGGCGCGCCGATGTGGGTCATGATTCGCATGTTCAGCACTACATAGATACTGTCGGTCAACTCGACCCCGACCTTGCTGAACGGCGATCCGACCGGGCCCATCGAGAACGGGATGACGTACATCGTCCGGCCTCGCATCGAGCCCTTGAAAATATCGCCGGCCCTCTGGTAACCCTCTTCCGGAGACATCCAGTTATTCGTCGGACCCGCATCTTCCTTACGATGCGTGCAGATGTAGGTGAGGTCCTCGGTGCGAGCCACGTCGTTGACGGCCGTACGATGGAAGATACAGCCGGGCAACTTTTCCCGATTCAACAACTCGACCTCGCCGGTCTCCACCGCTTGAGCCGTCAGGCGGTCCTTCTCTTCTTCCGAGCCATCGATCCAAACGACTTGATCCGGCTCGCACATCCGAGCCATCTGTTCCACCCACTCTTGGAGACCTTGATGTTGATTCACGGCTACCTCGTACTCTTTCTAAGAAACGCTGCCCCCCAAAAAACAGCGGAATACTCCAAAGTCGTCGGGAGACGCAATGACGCTATTTTCGAACGCCTATTTTGTCGTTCACGGTCCCGATGTCAACCGCCCGAACGTGCGTTTTCCGACTTTTGCCGGAGAGTTTCGTAAAACAACACCGCTGCCGTTACTGAGACGTTCAGACTGTCGACGATCCCCCGCATCGGTATCCGAATCCGCGTGATATCGGAGCCTTGCCACAAGTTGGACAACCCGAAAGCCTCATTACCCAGAACTAGGGCAGCCCGCCCATCGTAGCTGACTTGAGTATACTCGTTTTCGCCATTTGGCCATGCTGCAAAGATGGAAAAGCCATGATGTCGCAGCCAATCCAAAACTTCGGGCCCTTTCGCCGTCGCGACGGGAACGGCAAAAATGGCGCCCAGACTTGCTCGGATGGCGTTCGGGTTGAACAGATCCGTGCTCTCGTCCGCCACGATCACTGCCGCAACGCCCGCGGCATCGGCGGATCTGAGCACAGCACCCACATTGCCTGGTTTTTCAACGTTTTCCAATACCGCTACCAATCCTGCCGACGGGATCTTCAAGCGATCCAATTCCCATGCGGGCGTTCGAGCCACAGCCACCAGCCCGTCGGTCCGCTGTCCGAACGCCAACTTTTGGAAGACAGGCTCAGTCACTTCGAAGACGCTCACGCCGGCGTCGAGCAACGTTTGGAGCAGCTTCGATTCGTCCGTTGATCGATCGTCCGACGCGCAGCAATAGACCTGGTCGATCGCAATGCCGCTTCGATTGGCCCGATCGATCTCGCGGATTCCATCGATCAGCATTCGCCCCATCCGTCGCCGCGCCCGACCGTCGCGCAAGCGAACCGCCTGTTTGATGCGTGGATTATGGACGCTGGTGATTCTGGTCATGATCGGTGACGTTCAAGGTGGCTTTGCGTTGGGGAAAGCTACGGGTGTACCACGGTTCGTGTCCCGTTACAATCGTGAGCATAATGGTCCTGGAATCAACGGCCATGGATCATCCCGTCCGGTATTCGTGGGAGAGGGGAACAAGTCCGGTTCCTGTACAGGCATGAGTGGTTCGAACAATCTGGATTCCGATCAGGATGTTGCCGTTGACGGTACCGACAACCGTGTGCTGCAATGGATTATCGACCATGACGACAGTTGGCTGTTCATCGGCTCGTACGTCGGACTGGCGGTGGTGTTGAGCATTGTGATCAGTCTGTTCTGGCTGTTGGTGGTCGTGGCGATCCACGGTGTTTTTGAATGGATTCGCCAGAGCTATTCGCCGTTTCGTGATCGATGGTCCATCATCGCTCGCGTCGGCTGGGAACTAAAGCTGGATGTGGGTCTGCTCATGCTGGCCCTGGTATTGGGCGTTTACATGGATGTGATTTTGGGAGCGGCCGGACTGGGCAGCGCCGCACGTCTGGGAATCCAAGCGGGCGCTCGTTTCACCGGTTGGCAGAATATCCTGCGCGGTTTTCTGCTGTCGGTCGACGACGCCGCCCATGTGGTACGAGCGATCGGCCGTTCCGCCCCATCGTGTGGGGAACAGGGGGAAGGCGACACGGTCCCGCCAGATCTGGCTTCGGTACCTCGTCGCTGGGGCGGTTGGCAGCAACCGCGGTGGGGCGTAGGCGATTGGCTGGCTCTGACACTCCTGGCGGTCAGCACGGGACTGCTGGTGACCAGCCCTTGGCTGAGTCCCCACGACTCCCGAGAGGTTCTGGCTATTCTGGCCAAAGAACTGCACCCTTGGCCCTGAGCGCCGGTAAACCAACTCGCAGAGAATGACGTACCCGCGGCGCTGTGGCCGGTCTCTGACCGAGCCACCCTGCCGACCGAAGGTGTCCAGTATCGCGGGAGACCTGCGGTCGGCGGTTTCGGCGGGGTCAGAGACCCGCGCCGAACCGTTGTTTGCTCACCGTCGCGCCGCCTGCGATGGGCCATCGTCCAGTAAGCCTCCATGCGTGAAAGTCAGCACCGGAGCACTATGCCTGGCTGTCATGGGCCGGGCACCGTCCAGCACGGCGGTGGCGTCCGCATTGGGCCAACGCTGGTTCAAGATCTCGAAGTAGCTGAAGTAGGCAACGCCCGTCAATCGAGCCGGGTCGCCGTCCCAGTACGGAAACGACGCCGGGTCTCGTGACCAACCGGCAAGTGGTTCGAAGGCCTGGCGGAGCGTGCGCCCGTCGGCCGAACGCCAATCGTACAGGTCTCGTCCGGCGACTCGTAAGATCTCGGCAGCGATCGTGTGTGGAAGCAGGGAGAAGTGCGAGTACCAGATGCCCTGACGGCCTCCGCCGCGTCGCACTTCGTGATGCAGGTGTCCGCGATCGTCGATCTGCCGCTGCAGCAGTTCCTTCCACCGCCGCTGGCCGTCGGCCAACAGATCGTCATCGTCCAGGTACCGGGCACATGCCAACACCAGGACCAACCCCCAATTGCCCCAATTGTTGTTGCGGTCCATCGTGTTCAGCGGCAGTGCCTTTTCACGGCAAAAGCGTCGGAACGCATCCTGCCGCTCGTTCGAGAACCCCGGCCACGTCGCCAGCAGGTCGGCACCGAATATCATGGCGGGAAAGTGGTAGCTGAACGACAGCGTAGAATCATCCGCTTTGCTGGTCGTCCGGACGGTGTCCACCCAGCCGTCGATCAAACGCACGGCCGACCGGGCGTACCGCTGGTCGCCGGTTATCCGCCAACACAACGCCAGTTGGTAAACCGCGTTCGCATCATCCTGCAGCCCTTGTTTGGCTTGTCGATGGCCGGCAGCATCGCGGTAAAACCCGGGAACGTACCAATGCTCGGGCGCATGGGGTTGGCGATCCAACAGCCGTTTGGCTTCGGCCTGAAGATCCAACCACGCCTCATACGTCGGCTCGACCTTTTGCTCGATCCGCCGCCCAAGCGTCTCCACCCGCTGCTCGCTCAGCAGAATCTCCCGTGGCACCCGTTCTTGGGCAATCCCCGACCGCGCCCCAACATCGCCCGCCATCCAACCGGCCGTCAACAGACCAATCATCATGTATCGCATCGTTCACCTCCTGTTGCAGTCTAGCATGGCCATCCCGTCACTGCCAGCACACCGCTTTCACGAACGCTCGATCGAAGTAAGCTCGTTCGATAATCTCAAGAAATCGCAGGGCATTAGCGTCTATCAGTGGTCCGCGTCCTCCGTAACCCTGGGGCCACTTGGGCAATCAGTTGATCTGTTCGATCACCGCGATGGACGCTTTCGTAGTCGAAGCACCCATCATGGCTGATTTCCAGATCGTCAAATGACGCCCCGATTCCCGCGGCCCGCCGCCGTCAGTGGACCTTGCGGTGAGGCTCGTAGCGGGCTCACCGAATCTCGAGGGCTTTTTTCCGATGCCCGCTTGCGAGGGTGGTGATCGACTAGCACAATGAGCCCTGAAAGGGATTGGCGATGCTTGCCAAATTGCAGACATTTTCGTTGTTGGGAATCGATGCCTTGCCGGTCGAGGTCGAGGTGGACGTTTCGCCTGGGGCATTGCCGAAGACGGTGCTGGTCGGGTTGCCCGAAGCGGCGGTCAAGGAGAGCACGCATCGAGTCGAACGGGCGATTGTCAATTCCGGGTTCACCCGACCCCAGGACCGCATTGTAATCAATCTGGCGCCGGCCGAATTGCCCAAGCAGGCCGCGTCGTTCGATTTGCCCATCACTCTGGGGATGTTGGCGGGCAGCGGGCAATTGGAATCCGAATTGTTCGAACGCTACGCGGTGGTGGGAGAATTATCGCTGGAGGGCATGACGCGACCGGTCAAGGGCGCATTGTCGATGGCGATCGCCACGGCCAAGCAGAAGGAGTTGCGGGGACTCGTCGTGCCGGCCGAAAGCGCGGCCGAAGCGGCGGTGGTCGAGGACATCGAGGTGATTCCGGTCGCCAGCCTGGCTCAAGCGGTCGGCTTTTTCAGCGGCGCGTTGGAGATCGAACCCACCCCTTCGCGCTTGGACGAATTGTTCGAAGTCTACTCGCGATACGAAGACGATTTTGCCGACGTCCGCGGCCAGGAGATGGCCAAGCGCGCCATCACCATCGCCGCCGCCGGGCGCCACAATCTGCTGATGGTGGGCCCGCCCGGGTCGGGCAAAACGATGCTGGCCAAGCGGGTGCCGACGATACTTCCGACGCTGGGCGCTGCGGAATCCATCGAGACGACTCGGATCTACAGCGCGCTGGGTCGCTTGCAACCCGGGCAACCGCTGATGGCCATCCGGCCCTTTCGTTCGCCTCATCACACGATCAGCGATGCGGGGCTGGTCGGTGGCGGCAGCACGCCGACGCCGGGCGAGATCAGCCTGAGCCACAACGGAGTGCTGTTCTTGGACGAATTGCCTGAGTTCAACCGTCGGACGCTGGAGGTGCTGCGTCAGCCACTGGAAGACGGCGTGGTCACGATCTCCCGAGCCTTGAACAGCACGACCTTTCCAGCAGAGTTCATGTTGATCGCGGCCCTGAATCCGTGTCCCTGCGGTTACCGCAACGACCCTCGTCGGAGTTGCCATTGCACGATGCCGCAAATCGAGCGTTACATGGGCAAGATCAGCGGTCCGTTGCTGGATCGGATCGACTTGCACATCGAGGTGCCGGCCGTGGCCTTCAAGGATCTGTCGACCGCGCCGCCGGGCACCAGCAGCAGCGTGATGCGTC
>SKKK01000466.1 GCA_007121535.1 Planctomycetaceae bacterium
CCGACATTCGATCTGGAAGTCGGTGCCGGTTTCTCCTCGCCGAAAGGTCACTTTCGTGCAACGGCGGGTTACGCCTACAGCGTTTGGACGAACATGGTCAAGACCGACGAATGGATCGACGGAGTCCAGCGCAATGCGTTCCAGAACATGGATGGCGCCATCACGTTCGATGGCTTAGTGTTGCGAGTCGAGGGCAGGTTCTAAGACTTTACAATCCCAATCCGGAACATCCCATGGGGATCAGCGAAGCCGCTTTCGCTGATCCCTTTTTTTCGTTGATCCATGGCTACCTGGTCAGCGCTCGAAATTGCCAGTCTTCCGACGGTTCATGCGCCCGGTCGAAGATCTCGCGGAATCGAGCGATCAGTTCGGGGTGTTGGTCAGCCAGATCATGCTGTTCGGCCAGATCGTTGTCCAGATCGTACAAACGGATCGGCGAATCGGCGTCTTTGTGCAAATTTTCTTGAATCGCTTTCCACTGCCCCATGCGAGCGGCCCGTTTCCCACCGCGTTCGAAGAATTCCCAGTACAGATACTCGTGGAGTTCCTGCTGATCGGGTCTTCCCCGCAACGTGGGCATCATGCTGATCCCGTCGATGTCTTCCGGAGGATCGATCCCTGCGATGGCACAGGCGGTCGGCAGGAAGTCCCAATGGGCAGAGATCAAGTCGCTGTCACGGCCCGCCGGAACGACGCCTGGCCAACGGACGATCAACGGCACCCGGATGCCGCCTTCGGTCAGATCGCGTTTGTAACCGGTCAGTGGCCCGGCGGACTGGAAAAAATCCGGATCGTGTCCGCCTTCGCGGTGCGGCCCGTTGTCCGAAGTGAACATGACGATGGTCCGATCATCGATCCCCAACTGGTCCAGCAATTCCATGACCTGGCCGACGCTTTCATCCAGCTTGACCATCATTCCGGCAAACGCGGCGATCGGGTTGCGCACTTCGGTTCCGGCATATCGGCCAATCCGGTCGTTGAACTGCGGCCATTTCTCGCGAAACGGCGCAGCGTACTCGTCAGGCACTTGCATCGCTGCGTGCGGAATGGTGAACGGCAGATAGCAGAAAAACGGGCGGTCCTTGTTCTCACGCAAGAAATCAAGCGCCCGTTCGACGATCAGATCGTGCGAATAGGTCTTGCCATCCAGTTCGATCCGCTCGTCGTTGTCGTACAGCCACGTGGGATAATACGTGTGGGCATTGCGTTGGCAGTTGTAGCCGAAGAACGCGTCGAAGCCTTTATTCAACGGATCGCCGACCGACCCGGGATACCCCAATCCCCACTTACCGAACGCGCCGGTGACGTATCCGGCTTGTTGCAGCAACTGAGCCACCGTGACCTCATCGGCGGACATGGGGGCTTGGCCGATGGGTTTGTGTTCGCGATTGCCACGTACCGAGATGCGACCCGTGTGCCGCCCGACCATCAACGAGCAGCGCGTCGGCGCGCAGACGGTCGACCCCGAGTAATGCTGGGTGAAACGCATCCCTTCGGTAGCCAGCCGATCGATGTTCGGTGTGGCAAACTTCGTCTGCCCGTAGCAACTGAAGTCGCCATACCCCGCGTCATCCACCATGATGTAAATGATGTTCGGGGGTCGTTGCTGGCCAACGGCCACCGACGTCATCGTCACAGCCAGAAAAACACCAAGCATCATTGTCGGAACCACCGATTTCATTTTCGCTCACCTCTCTAAACCAACCGAAAACCCCATACCACAACTGCCAAACATGCGGCAGCTTACCCAGTCCGTCAAGGCAACGTACATTCTCGTATGCTAGGCCACCCGAAATCGCCTGTCAAACCGGCGATCCGCGCATGGACGATTTTCGGCCCGCCGGGGGTTTGACAAACGCGACGTTCACGGCAATAATGCGGATGGTGGTTACGTTCTGCGGTCAGAGGAGGTTGGACGCTCTCTTGTAAAGGAGGTTCACCACCATTCTTTTTCGCCGGTTATCTGCCGGCCTACGAGTTAGGAGAACTTGTCGTGACGAGCAACACACACAGGATTTTGGTCGTTCTCTTGCTTGGCTTCACCTTGGCTGCCGCAGACGTGACTGCGGAGAGCATCGTGACCAGCCGCACGTTTCGTGGGGAAACGGTTCAGAGCGAACGCGAAGAACAACAGGCGTTGTTCGATTACTACTTTCGCGATGGGGACCTGCGTTACGAGACGAAGTTTGCCAATCTGGAGACGGCAGCCACCGTCCCAGCCTGGCGAATTCCCTACGCAACCCCGATCTATCCGGAGCAAAGCGGCGGATTGGCCAACGCGCGCAGTTCGGCGGGTACGGTGCTGGCGAAATACGACCTGGCATTTAACGACGGCCAATTGTTGGCGGACTCTTACGATCGGCGCAGAAAACAGGGAACGGTCGTTCGCCGCGGATTGTTCGGCCGGACACGAACGCAGACCACGAACACTGCCGAATCGTGGGAAGGCTACTGCAGTGGATTCGCAGCGTCGACGATCCGGCATCCCGAGCCCATGTTGCCCGTCGACGCTGGCGCGGTTGGCGGTCGACCCGGCGTCGTGTTTCAACCGGCGGAAATCAAGGCACTGCTTCTGGCCGCTTACAACCGCACACGTCCGGACAGCTTCCTGTTGGTGGCCCCGCCCAGCGCTAGCAACGGCGGCCCCAACATGGGCACCTTTCACCTGGCACTGGCCAACTATATCGGCCAGGCCGGACATCCGATCGCCATCGATCGGACCAGAGGCCGCGTGAACTGGAACAATCCGATCTACCATTACGAGGTGACGTCGATCCGCGACGCCGGCCGTCAAGGGGACTATCACTACAAGGATCTGACGACTCGCATCACGTACACGGCGTATGCGAACAGGCAGATGATTCAGACGAATCGAGAGACCGGCGAGCGGCAGGGACAACCGAGCCAGTCGATGGTGATCCGCTACCGCTTGACCCTGGATTCCGACGGCCATATCGTCGGAGGCCGTGCGCTCAGTCACGCGGGCCACTTCCTCTGGATTCCGCTATACGCCGTTCAAGGCATCCGCGATCAGACATCGCCGGGCAACCCGCACCTGGACGTGGAAAAGGTCATCGCGCTGGCACGCAAGTCGGCTCTGCCGGAGATCCGGGAAAAGTACGACCAGGTCGTGATCGGAAAGTTGACCGATCCGCAGATCGCCATCCGCGCCGAAGCCGAACGTCTCCGTGAAATCGAAGCTCAGGAGGTGGCGGCGCGAGAGGTCGCTGCACAGCAAGCGGTCGAAGACATCAATGGCGACGAAGATTAGCCGAATCGGCCGAGTGCGTTGTCCAGACTGAATCCTGGGGTCGCGATGAGTGAGCGGCACGGCGCTAGCCGCCGGTGGCTTGGGGTCGCGATGAGTGAGCGGCACGGCGCTAGCCGCCGGTGGCGTCCAGAATCGGCGGCTAGCGCCGCGCCGCTCACAATCCGCATTTTTGACCCGGGCAACGCACTAGGGGGCGGTCAACTCCAATTCAAAACAGGCGGCCTGCTCGGCGTTTCGGACCAACAAATACCGTCCGTATAGACTGGGGTTGTTCCAGGTCATGCCTTGCAACGCGGGGAACGAAGCGAGTTCCTCGTGCCCGTCGGGCCGGGCGGCTACCAAGACGATATCCCCCGACTCCGCTTGGACCAGCAGCGTGCGCCCGACGCCCAGCACCTGCCCCTGACCGTAACGCCCGCCGCGCCATTGCTGCCGGCCGTCCGACAGACGAACGCACTGCAGGATGCCGTCGTGCAGGGCGTAAGCGTACTGGTCCAACACGACGACATTGGTGTACTTGGTCTGCAGCACGCGCGGCGCGTTCCAAAGCTCTTCTACCGACCACCGGCCTGTATCCCTTTGGCGGACCTGCAGCATCTTGGCGTTGATGCCGTAGCCCTTGCTCAGCAGCACCTGATCGTCTGGCAGCGGGACGGGCTGCGACACGCTGGCGTTGCTGGTGCTGTTGCCCGGCCACGGCACTTGCCACAGCACCGATCCTGTGGCCGGGTCGTGGCTGGTCACGACATCCTGGTTGACGCTCAGGATCTGTCGCACGCCGTCCAGGGTGGTAAGCGTTGGTGACGCATAGGCAGCCTGATACTCGCCCCCTGTCCAAACCACCTCGCCGGTCTGCCGGTCGTAGGCGGCCAACGACACCTTGTTTCCCGCCACCGGGCCTCCCCACGGAACCACGACCAGATCGTCCACGATCAGCGGCGAAGCGGACCTGCCCCAAGCGATGCCCTGCAAGTCCTGCCGCGGCGTCAGGCCTTGACGCTCCAGGATGTCGTCCCGCCAGAGAACCTGACCGGTCGCACCATCCAGGCACAGCAGGATCCCCGTAGCGCCCAGCGTGTAGATCCGGCCCTCGTGGATCGTCGGCGTGCTCCGTGGTCCGACGCCGCCCAATATGGTTTGATGTCGAGTCGTCTCGGCGTGGAACCAGACCAAACGCCCCGTCGCGATCTCGTAACACGTCACCAGTTCCTGGTCGCCCCGCTGTTCCATCGTCACGGCATAGCCGTTGACCGCCGCGAAGGCGGACCAAGCGGCCCCGACGTCGACACGCCACAGCAGGCGAGGCGGGTACCGTTCCCAATCCGTCTGCAGATGAATGTCGGACAGCACCGCGTTACGCTCAGGACCCAAGAATTGAGGGAAATCATCTTCGGTCGTCGTCGAAAGATCGACCAACCCGCCCAAGGCGGTGGCGGGAGCGATCGCCCGGTCCGGCCGAGCCTGCCAGCGCCAAGCAAAGCTCGGGACCAAATCACCGCTGACACGTTCGATCCTTAACACGGCCACCAAAACCAACAGGATCACCAGCAGCGACCAACCCACCGTTCGCCGTAGCGTCGCGGAGTAGCCACTGCGTCGCAGGAACCAGACCAGCAGGGTGACCGATGCGACCAGACTCAACACGAGTGAGGCGACATTCACGTCGGCCAGCGAAAGATTGACATGCGGCTGAATCCACCGCACGATCACGATCATCACCAGACACAGGATAACGATCGCTGAGCCCCAAGGCCCGGGAATCAGGCGTCTGGAACGCTTCGCCGCCGAAGCATCAGCAGCCGCAGGTTGTGGCTGGGGTTGTGGGTCAGGCGTCATCTCTGGCATCACCCGGCATTAGTGTCGATGGGCACGATCTTTTCGCACCCTGCGTGCGCTGCTGGCCGCAGATCCGCTGAGGTGCGGCGTCCCGAAGGTCGAATCCTGCTGGATGCCCGCCTCGGTCGATGCCCGACGATCGGCCTCGGGCTGCGACACGGACGCGGGGCAAAAATACTTGCCCAAGGGCCCGGCCAGCAGGGCCGGCAGGAAGATCAGGTCGCCGATCAGCGCCGCACACAGCAACAACAGCATCATCGTACCGAAATACTGCGTCGGTGTGAAGGTGCTGAACGCGAACACCGCCAGTCCAAAGCCGCCGATCAGCGTCGTCTGCGTCATGGCGGCAGCGCACCGCCGATAAGCCTCGACAATGGCCTTGTGCCGCGTCATCCCGGCCGCGATGCCGTCGCGGAACCAGGTCAGGAAGTGGATCGTATCGTCCACCGCGACCCCCATCGCCACGCTGGCGGTCATCATGGTGCCGATGTCCACCAGCACGTGAAGGTGCCCCATCATGCCGAAGATCAGGACGATGGGAAATACGTTGGGAATCATCGAAATCATGCCGCCGCGAACGTTCACCAGGTTTCGCAACGTCAACGGTCCGCTGCGCAGCAGCACCATCATCACCAGGGCGATCATCACGAAGGCCCATCCGATGCTGTCTCGCAAACTGGTCAACAGCGTGCGTTGGGCTTTGTACACGATCGGCACGACGCCTGTGTACACCACGTGGATCGGCTGGCCCCGATCCACGGCCGTCATGGCGCCGGGCGTCAACGGGTCGAAGCGATGGCCGCGGGCATCGATCAGCATCCGCGCGTGCTCGTGCAGGAAATCCAGTTCCGGTTCAGGACGATCGCCCAGCAGCACCACGCCATCGAAGTGCTCGGTCAGATACTGCTGCCATTTCTCCGAAGTAAAGAAATCGGCTGCGGCTTCTCTCGGTTGCGGGTTGATCATCACGGTGGCCCCGCCGCAGATCAGCAGATCGCGCAAGGTGTCGGCAAAAATCCGAGTCTGGTCGATCGCGAATTCGGGCGGTTCGCCCCGTCGGCCTTCTTGGTCCCGCACGACGTCACGCTCTTCGGGATATCCCAAGATGGCGATCCGCGCCCGGACCGCGCCCCGCCCCTCCCGCTGCTGGTCCAAGCGTTGCAGGAGATCCAGCCGCATATCGTAAGCCATCAGCACCGGCTCGACCGCGCGCTTCAATTCGTAGACAAACTGCCCGTAATCGACGTCCATCAATGCGCCCAGCCGCAGGCTGATCCGCCATAACTCACTGCCCGCGTAGGGAGCCTCGCGGTCGATCTTCAGGTAGTCCGTCGCCAGGTAATCGCCGCGATGCTCCTCCAGCTTGCGATTCATCAGCGACCGGACCGGGTTGCGGACGGTGGCGAATCCGGGTGGCGGCAGATCCGGTGCGACCGTCGGCACCGACATGCCTTGCCCGACCACCCCTTGGCCGTTTTCACCAAAAGTGGTCTCCAAAACGTTTTGGATTCGCGCTGCGATCTCCATCCGCTCCAGGAAGTTCAGTTGAAAACGTTCGTCGATCGGGGAAGCGTCCTCTGCCGGGTCTGCGTCCGGTTGGGAAGACCGGATATGGTGCGGCTGGACCCGGATCACCAATTCCATCGGGACCAGACGGCCCAGATTATCTTCCAGCCAGGCATAGTCCCGGATGATCTTCGCATCGCCATCGAACAGCTTGATCAGATGGACGCTGGTATTGAGTTTGGGAAGCCCCATAGCGCAGAGCACAAAGACCACCAGGCATGTCCCGGCGACCCACGCGTGCCGCCGAGTGATGAAGGTGCCGACGCCGATCCAAAAGTTCAGCAGATGCTGCTGAAATCCGCTTCGCCGAACCTTGCCATCTTCGTGACGGACCGTACGGAAACGGGGCGGCCATAGCTGCAGGGCGCTGGGCAGGAACGTAAACAGCAAGATCAGCGTCGCCATCACGCCGATGGCCGAATAGAAGCCGAAGTTGCGGATCGGCAGGATGTTGCTGGTGTTCAAGGACAGCAGGCCCAACGCCGTCGTAAAGGCGGCTAACGTACACGGTCGCCAACCGTGAGCCAGGGCACGGCCGGCGGCGCCCTGCACGCCATATTCTTCCACCGCGTCCCGGTAGTAGTTCACGATATGAACGGCCCCGGACAGACCCAGGACGTACACCAGCGAAGGCATCGACATCACGATCGCATCGACCGAACCTCCCGCCCACCAGACGATGCCCAAGCTGGTGATGGCGCTCAGACCTCCGACGAAGAAGATCATCATGGTGATCTTCAAGCTGCGAAAACACAGCAGCGACAGCAGGATGCCGACCAGCGCTGAATAGCTGACCAGACGAGCCAACGTGATCGTGCCTTCCTCGTCGATCGCCACATTGTCGACCGGCGGTCCGCCCAGTTTCAGTTCCTCGGGCGAAATCCCGGCATGCTTTTCGGCCAGTTCCAGCAATCGACCTTGAGGCCGCCCCAGCAAAGGCCGTCCGATCACGCGCTTCAGGTCCCGTTCCGCTGGTTCGCTGAGCGTCAGTACGATGCACGTCTGCTGGCCGTCGGGTCCGAAAAGGATTCCCTTCAATCGCTTCAGAGCTTTGGCTCGAGCTTCCTCGGCGGCATACTCGGGCGCCATGCCACGCGGCCAGAGCGGACCATCCTCAGCCGCCAGTTCTTCCACCAGTTCCGGGCCGGTGGTGATCGATTTGAACAACCGGGCCATCAGTTTCTGCGGATCCGCGTGAAACTCGTTGGGCTGTTCGTCGGTGGCCGGACGTCCGAGCCTCGCTTGCAACTCGCCCTCCGCCGATCGCTGCCCCAGAATGTTGCGACGAACCGTCCGGTTTATCCAACCCATCAAGTTGCTGCGACCGCCCCAACGGTACAGCTCACCGTCGGGGGTGACGAAGTACCATTGCTCCTTGTCGCCCAGCAGCCATTTTTCGCCCAGACCGCCCCAGTTCTCGAAATAATCGCCGACCGAACCCAAGCCCAAAGCGTCGCCGATTTCACGAGCCCGCTCACGTTCCAGCTCGGCCCGTTCCTCCTCGGTCAACTCCTCGAAAGGCTTCCGCTCCCACGGATGCGCTTCCTCGACCGGTGGCTGCCCGTCGACGTGCGCGTGTGTCAGCGGTACCACCTCGTGACGCAACCTGTCGACCAGCTTGTGAAACCGAGGATCCTCCTCCGTGCAACCGGGCCAGGTGGCGATGATGAATTGTTCGCCCAGGAAGTGGCGACCGAACCACTCCAGGTCCGCCGTCTCGGGAAAATCCGCCGGCAACCAATCTTTGACGTTGTTCTGCATGCGCTGCAAAGACATGCGCGCACCGCGCAGCGCAAAAGGCGCCAAGAAGAAGACGATACATAGAACGATCAGTGCGCGACGGGCAAAAAAATTAGGCTTCATGAACGAGCACTGCCGGATGTTAGCGTTTGGGTATCTGAGACCATTTAAGAATATCGGTCGAGCGCCTAAACGTCTACCGTCCTCGACCGTGCGGTAACGGTAAGTGGCTCACTGATTGGATTCGCAATCTGTGCAATACTCACAAAGTCGCCAGTCAGGCGATTTATCCTAGATGCCCTGGATTTCCCAGATGCGACTCTTTAACACAAATGATTCACGAAACAGTCGCTTTCCCGGTAAACCGTTTGCTGACAAGTGGTTGCATCCACGGTTCGGCGCGGGTCTCTGACCCCGCCGGAACCAGCGACCGTAGGTCTCCCGGGCCAATCGTTTGACGGCCTCTTCAGGACTTGGGCAGGAATAACTTCCCGGTTGTCGTTGCGCCGCTTGGTCAGCGGCACGGCTCTAACCGCCGATGTGGGCCGAAAACCGGCGGCTAGCGCCGTTCCGCTCAAGAAGTCATTGTTGATCGAGTCCTAACGGGTGCGCTTGGGTGATCGAGTCCAGGAGATCCATCCCGAGCCGGCAGCGATCCCCAGTACGATCGCCATCGAAATAGCCCCTACGGCTAAACACAGTCCAGCGCCGTAGTGGAAGATCAAGATGGGGGCCGCTGCCGTGATGAAGCCGCCACCCAGGAACGGCTCGTAGACGATTTGCTTGAAACCGAATGCTTTGGCTGCCGGTGTCTCGAAATGCGGATCGGCCACGCGCAGCAACAACAGCCCCATCGCGGTAACCCCCGTCTGCATGCCGTACTCGGTGATCGATCGTTCGAACCAAGCGTCCGGCAACATGCGCGGGGCGATAAACCACGTGGCAAAAATGATCCATGTCAGCCCGCTGACTATCAAGATCACAAACGGCCAAAAAAAGGCAATGAATACATCCAGACGGATCGACGAGATGGCTGCCACCACCAAAAAATCCAACGCAAAGCCCAAGATGCGGGAAAAGGTCGCTCGGTCGAAGTATGTCGACAAACCGATATTCAAGGCCAGCACTTGAATGATCAATCCGCCCACCATCGCTAAAGGGAAAAGCGGAAAACTGCGAAAGAGATCCGGTTCCATTCGCGCACTGAAGTATTGGATCACGGTCAGCAAGGACCAGCCGATCAGAATCGCCAAGCCGACGATGGCCAAATGGAATGCCAACGGGTCGATCGCATTGGGCGCGACGGTGATGCGGCCAGTCGCGCGGCGCTGGCCTTCGGGGATCAGCCCGCAGAGCGTTTCTTCGGGGATTCGATCGGGCGAGGTGATCACTTGGGTGTAGCCGCGACGCGCCGCCAAATTGACCATGATCATCCCGAACACGACGGCCGCAACGATGCCGATCGTCGCCGACATCAGACCGAGGTCGGACCCGGCTTCGAACTCGAGTTCTGCAAACGCTTCGCGCATCCCGGCGGCCGTCCCGTGTCCCCCGGAGAACCCGATTTCCAACAGGCAGCCGAAAAAGTCAGGCACACCGAATACCGGAGCCAGTAGAATCACCGACAGTCCCACGCCCACGATGTACTGTCCCATTCCCACCATCCAACCATAGCAGAATTGAGGACCGCCCTCACGCCAAATCGTCGCCGGACCCGGAATCACCATGCCCAGAAAGAGGCAGGCAAATACGACATTGATCAAGATCCCCGGCAATGCAGCCCAGGTGGTCAGCATCTCTTGCGGCATGATTTGGATGTCGAATGCTCCCAGGGCATAGGGCCCACCGAGAACATACGGCCCCAGCGCCAAGCCGATAAAACCGCCGAGGATGGACGCGGGCAAGAACAACCGTTGTAAGGACCGCAATCGGGCTCGGATCACTTTGCCGACCAGCAGCAATACAGAGAGCCAACACAAATGCACCATCAGCGCGACGAGCTGGTCGCCAGTGATCGCCATAAGCATCCTTCCACAGCGGTACGTGCGAGAATCGACAAACGGGACGCAATTCTAATCCGCCGATCCCCGACCTGCAACGCAGGCCTCGGCACACGGTCCATTCCCGTTTCGGCGCGAAGTCCGATCGGGGGTACACGTGGCGTGCGTGCCGGTGGTCGGCCCCAGTTGTCGGTGCCGGATTCATCGGGGTATAATTACGAAGGGCGCCGCCGGTGCCACTTCGATTGTGGGATGCTCTGTGCGTTCAGGAGTTCACCGTGACATATACCGTTTTGATCCATGAATCGGACGAGGGCTTCGCCGCCTCCGTACCAGGGCTACCCGGTTGCCACTCGCAAGGGGAGACTGAGGCGGAGGCGCTCGCCAACATCAGGGACGCCATCCGGGAGTATTTGGATGTCGTTAAGGAATTGGCAGCGACTGCCGGAGCCAGACAAGTTGCCGTCGAGGTATAGCTATGCCCAAACTGGCAGGCGTGAATCATCTTGACGCTGTTCGGGCTCTCGAAAAGGCTGGGTTCTGGATCGCCCGACAGGGCAAACACATTGTCATGACCGATGGTACGCGGGTGCTCACCGTGCCGCGACACAACCCGGTGAACGCGATCACGATGGGCAATATTGTCCGGGATGCCGGATTGACGAACGACGAGTTCCGCAAGTTTCTGTAGCGGACGCCGCCGATCCAAGGGATGCAGAAGAGCGGCGGTTGCGTCCAGCACTGTGGAATCGTCAGAACGAAGATCCCGCCAAGCCCGCCAAGGTGCGTTTGCCTGCGGGGTCCATAAGATGCCATCCACCACCATCCGTCGATCCTTCGTTTTCGGACAGAGCCTAACGGCAACGTCTCAGACGGGCGACCAAGCGGCGAACGATCTGGCATCGATGCCCAATTCGAGGAGCACAACGGGCACGGACGACGTAAGGTTGCACTTTCTCGGGCTCGCCTAATACGATCCAGATGTTGCGAAAATGCACGGGGTCTCGGTGGTTCTGCAGCAAGATCGGCAAAAGTTCCGGCCCTTCCGGCAACCCTGCGCCCGTCTTCGCTACTACCTCGCGATTGCTGTGGATGGGAACCCCGTTGTGCAACACCGTGATCCGGGCATTGGTGATCTTGTTGCCTTCGCTGTCGAAATGCGCCGCTCGAAACCAGATGTCAAAAGTCTGCCACGCCAACGGCGGCAAGGACATGTTGATATCGGCGGCTTGTTGGCGGTACAGCGATCCGCAACCATCAAACAGGGCTTCCATCCCGAACGAGTCCAGAATCTGGACCTCGTAACGTCGTTGGATGTAGACACCGCTGTTGCCCCGTCCCTGACCTCGGGAATTGGGCATGTAGGGGATACGAAACTCCAAATGCATGTGGAAGTCTTCCACGGGCATGCTGGTCGTGGTACCCACCTCCAACAGTCCATCGTCCGTCACCCTGGCATTGTCCATGAACTCAGGCGGAGAACCATCGAACAACACGATGGCGCCGGGCGGAGGACTGGCGCCCATCGTGGGACTTCCTCGCACCACCCTGGTCAAGACTCCCTGATCTGTCCCGCCCGTGTCTTGAACTCGAGCGGTTGCACCGTCGACCAAGATCATGCGACCATCGCCCATCAACGTCAACATGCCATTATCCAACGTTCCGTCCAGTGTCGAACGGTCTTGTTGGTTCCAACCGGCGCCGGGCAGCCCACCGAGGTACCAAGCGGCTTCGAAACGGCCGTTGCCGCGCGCCACGACCTGAAGCCCCACTCGGCCCGTTTGTCCCGCGGAGATCCGGACCGTTCCCAGGTACTCGCCCTGGAAGCTAAAGTCGATGTCGACTTCGGCCGGGTCGGTGATCGCGATCCGTTGGGATTCAGCCGCTACGCAGACGCTTGAATGAGTCCCGGATACCGTGAGGCCAAAAAGAACGCTTGGAACGATCATCACGATTGCCAGACGCATCATGGTGAAGTACTCCATCGGTTGAGCAGGGCGGACGTGCCGCAAAGCGGGGAATCGGAAGCAAACTCGTCATCGAGCAAAAAAACGATCCCTTCCAGCTTGATCGATGACCGCGGACGCTGCAAGTCTTCGGATCGAAAAAAGATCCCGATTCCACCGTGATTCAGTCGTCTTTCCATACTTGGTGGGTGCCCTATACTACTTGTGTAAGTACCTGTAAGTGAATAACTGAGCGGAATGGCGCTAGCCACCGGTCCCGAGCGGAATGGCGCTAGCCACCGGTCCCGAGCGGCACGGCGCTAGCCGCCGGTCCCGAAACCACCGAAAAACGGCGGCTAGCGCCGTGCCGCTCACGTGACGAACCGAACGTTCCGCATCCTACAAATATGAGTCGCTAAGATCTTATGGCTGTCGACAAGAGCGATCAACGCGTTCAGCAGATGTTTGCCGAGATCGCTCCGCGCTATGATCGCATGAACCATCTGTTGTCGATGAACGTCGATCGCTATTGGCGCTGGCGGACGACTCGAATCGTGTCTCCCCGGGGAGACCTGCCGATTTTGGACGTGTGTACAGGCACCGGCGATCTGGCCTTTGCCTATCATCGCCGAACGCGGGGCAATGTCCCCATCTATGGCACTGACTTCTGTCCGGAGATGCTGCAGATCGGCCGACAGAAGGGTGAGCGGACTGGATGCGGAGGCCGAGTGACCTTTACACAGGCAGATACGCAACATCTGCCTTTCGAAGATTCGAAATTTCAGATCGTATCGGTGGCCTTCGGGTTACGGAACGTATCGGACACTTTCGCAGGTTTGCGCGAGATGGTGCGGGTGTGCACCACGGGCGGACGAGTGGCGATCCTCGAATTCTCGATGCCCACCTGGCAGCCGATGCGTGCCTTGTATGGCATCTATTTCCGCTATGTCCTGCCCCGCTTGGGACAATGGTTCGCACGAAACTCCCATCAGGCTTACAACTATTTGCCGGAGAGTGTCGGGGAGTTTCCTGCGGGTCAGCAGATGGCCCAGCTTATGCGGAACGCGGGGTTGCACGATGTGTCCATCTACCCTCTGACTTTCGGGATCGCAACGCTTTACGTGGGGGTGAAATGAAGCCGCCTCTTGTTGTCGCGATGACCGGCGCCAGCGGTGCGATGTATGCGATTCGCCTGTTGGATTGCTTGCTTCGGTCCGATGAATCGGTTCATCTGACCATCAGCCCATCGGCGGCAACGGTCCTTCGGCAAGAGCTGGGGATCGCCATCGACCTGCGCGATTTTCGACTCGAGCATCTGATGGATGGCTGGTCCGACGCCGGATCGACGGACTCGACGGATTTGCACGTGGTGATTCGGCGAACTCTGGACGGCTTGAGGGACTCGCTGCAGCGACGAAGCGATAAGGGGTCCGTCATTCACTATCACCACTACGGCGATTTCATGGCTCCGATCGCCAGCGGTTCTTTCCTGACCAAAGGCATGGTGATTTGCCCGTGTTCGGGCAGCACGATGAGTGGCGTGGTGCACGGGGCCAGCAATAATCTGGTCCAGCGAGCAGCAGATGTCCACTTGAAGGAACATCGGCGTTTGGTAATGGTGCCTCGCGAGACGCCTTTGTCCGCGATCCAGTTGAAGAATATGTTGCTGGCCGCTGAGGCGGGAGCGATCGTTTTGCCCGCGATGCCGGGATGGTACCATGGCGTCCGATCGCTGGGCGACCTGGTCGATTTCGTCGTGTCGCGCATCCTGGACCAGTTGAACGTCGAGAACACTTTGGTCCAACGATGGGGGACCCCCTGAGTTCTCGCTGCCGGCGATTCCGGCGCGTTGCCCGATCACCCTTAGCCCGTGCTGCCGTTGATGTTTCATCACATGCGAAACCTGTTGGAGTTGATACGTTTCAGCCACACCTTGTTCGCGCTACCGTTCGCGTTGCTGGCGGCCGTGATGGCTTGGTCGGCGCCGACCCCGGACGGAGGCCGATTGCGCTTTTCATGGACGCATCTGGCCGGCATCCTGGTATGCATGGTGTTCGCTCGTAGCGCCGCGATGGCCTTCAATCGAATCGCCGATCGACATCTTGACGCTCAAAACCCGCGCACGGCTGGCCGTCATCTTCCGGCGGGTAGGCTGTCCCCGGGAATCGTCATCGGGTTCACGATCGTCTGTTCCGTCGGCTTCATCCTCGGCACCCTCTTGTTCCTGCCCAACGTCCTGCCCCTGTTGCTCGCGTTGCCTGTTCTGCTGTTCTTGTTCGGATACAGTCTGACCAAACGATTTACGTCGCTCTGCCATTTCTGGCTGGGCGCGGCCTTGATGCTGGCTCCGCTTTCCGTCTGGATCGCCCTCCGCGGCCAGTGGGTCTGGAATCAGCCGGCCGATCTGGTGCCCGCTGTGCTTTTGGGGCTGGTGGTGATGTTGTGGGTGGCCGGGTTCGACATCATCTATGCCTGCCAGGATGCCGGGTTCGACACACGCGCCCGATTGCACAGTATCCCCGCGCGTTTGGGCGTTCCCGAGGCGCTTCGTCTGGCCGCTTGTTCCCATGCGGCGATGCTGGCGGTCTTGATCGGTTTGCCTTGGTGGGCGGATACCCTGGGATTGGGCTGGATCTATGCCTGTGGCATCGCGGTTGCGGCCGTGCTGTTGGGTTGGGAACACCGGTTGGTGCGGCCTGACGATCTGAGCCGTGTGAATGCCGCCTTTTTTCACGCGAACTGGATGTTGAGCATCGGACTGCTGGTGATCACTTCAATCGATCTGTTGACTTGATGCCGGGACTGGCGAAAATCCCCTGCGATCTGGTATGGTACATGGTTGGCGGAGCTTTTTTTCGGGGGAAGTTGGTCGAAGGAGTCGAAGCATGTTGGTCTTCCGTCGTTGGCTGCTGGTCTTGTTGATGCTGTGTTGGCTGCCGGGCTGTGGCCCCGGTAGTCGGACGGATACCCCCCCCCGCCAGCCTTCCAGCCCTTCCAGCCCTTCCGCCATCGAGCAACCGTCGGCGGAACCTTCGGACCCGACATCCCCGGACGCTGCCCCCGCCAGCATTGCTAAGCCCGAAGATCCCTTGGTGATCGAGGATCAGGAACTTGAGCGGGACGCATCCCCGAACGCGACGGCCGTGAGGCAGGACACGAAGCTGCCGGACGCGGGACGAACGCCCGATCCGACCTTTCCGGAATTGCCGCCCGAGAGTCAATGGGAAACCTGGTGCGAGTCTTTGATGAGCGGCACTCCCGAGGCGCGGCGCGAGGCGTCTCGGGGAATCGCGCAAACGCTCCGCCCGCTCTCCTCGGAAGATCTGGCTGCGTTGCTGGCTCACGATTCCGTCTTCGTGCGTCGCGGCGTAGCCTTCGATCTGTTGGAACGTTTCCATCCCCACGATGTCGAAATCGCCGAGGCTTTCGTCCGCAGCCTGGGAGACCAAGACGCGACCGTTCGCCACATCGCGCTGACCGCCGTTCGCCGTTTGCCTCAAGACAAACTGGTCACGGCCCTGGAACCATTGACCTCGCTGATGACCTCGTCCGCAGAGAGTTCGGCGAATCGCATCGCCGCCATTCGGCTGATCGCGAGTATGCAAAGCCAAGGTCAAGATGCCCTGCCTGATCTGCACGATCTGCTTCGAAACGACTCGGATCCCGCTGTCCGTTCCGCGACCGCAGTGGCGATCGCTCGAGTAGCCGATGCGGAGCAGGCGGCGGCATGGTTGCAGAAGGCGTTAGCGGACGAGCCCGATCCGTCGGTCCAGACGGTCCTGGTGGTGCGGCTCGGCAGGATCGGACCGCCTGCGGCAACCGCGCTGGATCGATTGCGTCAGACACTTCGCACGGACGACGCTCAATTGCAGCGAGCCGTCATCGACGCGATGATTGCCATCGGGAAACCTGCCGTTCCGCACCTGATCCTGCTGTTGGATTCATCCGACGTCACCATCCGACGCTTGGCCGTCTTCGCGTTGGGCAACTTGGGGCCAGTCGCGACGGACGCAACCGAAGCGTTGCAAGCCTGCCTGCACGATCAAGATGCCGAGGTTCGACAACTGGCCGAAATCGCGTTGGCTCGAATCGCCTCCTAACGCGGCCCCGGCCGAAACGAGAGTGGAACGGAATTCATTCGGTTCGGAACGCGTAGTCCGGGGATTGCGAAGACGCAAGTCAGGCAGCGGCCGTTGCAGGTATCACCACCTTCGGCCGGGGCTCAGTTGCCTTGATGTCCCCAATGACAGAGTTCCGCCAGTTACTCGGGTGGGCCGTCGGCTTCGGCGTGTTCCCCGCGCTGGGAGCAGGAGGTGTCTGCAAGCGGGACTGTCGGCCAGCCCCCGTTTGGAGTGGGTAGGTTGGCTGGCCACCGCTGAAAATCCAGCCCCCGATCTGCCCGCCTCCTGTTGGCCGGCTGATCGCCGTGGGGCGCGGGTTGGCTCTCAGCGACGGACCCTGGGGAGATCCGGTTCGCTGCGGGGGAGACAAAAATGGCCTCTAATCTGGAAATTGCCATTCGGGCTGCCGAGCGGACAAGAATTTCTTCCCGCAGTACGAACTGGAACGGGAACGCGCAGCACGGAAGGCAAAACGGCACCGGGGAACGTACTTGAACGCTGCCCGGTGCCGCAGTGCACACGATTGTCAAAGCCGGCCGTCCGGGCCGCCACGTATTGGGGATGAATCGCTAACGTGGCAGCCGAACCGCGTGGCGGCGTGGGGCGGGAAGCCTGAGGTCACTCGTTTCTTGATCGGAGTTCACGTGGGGTTTCGTCCGCTCGAACTGCGGCTTGGCGCCGGCTGCAGGGCCGTGAGCTGCAGGCCGTAAGCGGCTGTCGATCGCATGCCTCGCACCGGGCTGATGCCGGCCCGGAACACGGCCCCCTTGGTAGTTCGCCGAACCAGAAGGCCCTTCGGGAATCGCTCCCCGAGGAGGTATCCGCACGGCAGGCCGGCCGACGGTTGGAACCGCCGGTGGCAAGGCGCGTCCGCCGGTCTGAGTTGTACCAGGGCTGCGGGGGCTCCGGGACCCGGCAGTCGCCGCTGCCGCTGGGACAACATACGCCGTGACACGGGTCTTGGGATGCACCGTGGCGGACCGCGATTGCCACTTGGCTGGATCGCCCGGGTCGGCCTCGTATGCGAACACGGCCTTGCCATGCACCACATTGGCACCAACTTCAAGATCGAACGTCACGGAGTTCTTGAACGTCCCATCGGGATTGGTCAATTGCTCGCGGCACTGCTTCAAGAGATTGTTCAATGGCCACGGCGAAATCGTGACCTTGGCGATGATTTTCTTTCCATCAAAGTAGTCGGCCGAAGCCGGCGTAATTTGATGATGGCCGTTGCTCGTGCTGATGCCGAAGCTCTTGAAAATCATTCCCGGCGGGGCAACCGCCTTGGCCATGAATTGCATCTGTTCGTTCATGGTGGACGAGGCAAACTCCAGTTGTGTGTGTGTCCAGGGCCCAGGTTCGACTACGTACACTTCCTTCATCGGAACGGTACCGGTGAACCCGTTGATCTGGTACAGGGTGACTCCGACCTTTTCGGGAGCGGCCAGTTCATGGGCCCCCAGCGGTACTTGCCCGTGGGCTACCGTGGCAAGCAACACCAGCGGTGCCGCGACGCCGACCGCCCTACTCAGCGGTTGCCAACGGTTCATCGCAGCCATCATTCCAGTCGTGATCGTTTGGAAACGTCGTTTGAGCGACATGGGGATCTCCTTGAGCGGCGGATATGGTTAGCCAGCGAGCGCCGGCCGCCGATCCGGACTCGCCCAGGAAACCGATTTTGCCCCGATCGGGCCGCATGGCCGCTGGGCATCTAATAGGAGATTGCCTTTCTGCCAGCAACACGGCCAAAAATTTTCCGTCCGCCAAGCAACCGACCCCCAGCAAAAGGCTGAAAGGGAAAAGGCGAAGGCCGAGAGGCCGAAAAGGACAGCGAGAAGGCCAACTGGCGGACATGAACGTAACTCAGCGGCCGAATCGCCGGCTTATGCATGTAGCCCAGTACCCTGAACCAAATGCCAAGCGATTCTGCCCTTCCGTTAGGTCGTCAACTGCATCCGATAGCAGCGGTGCGGCCAGAACTTTTCAGGTCACCCATCCCTTTCATCCCTGGAAAGGACGCCGGTTCACACTCGTCACCTGTCGTCAGACTTGGGGCGAAGACCGGGTCTATTTCTATGACGAGCAGCAACGACTGATCTCCCTTCCCACACGCTGGACTGACGTTTCGCCGTCCGATCCGCTGCGCATCATCGCGGACGGGAAGAGCGCCTTTCGTGCTCAGGATCTGTTGGAACTGGTCCGCCTGTTGAGGCAGATCGATGAATCACGCGGACCGGCGGGAGGCGAGAATGTGTAACTCCATTTGCGTCAACACCGTCAATCCAATTGCGCCGCCGCGTTTTAGGTGTGTATCATTATGCGCCACTAATTCAGGCGGTTTTGCGCCACCCGGCGCGCGGGTGCGAAATAAATGGCTTGACACACCGGGGCGATATGACGTAGTTTTGTTTACATGTCACTCCCTTTCCTCAGGCCCTCAAGGAGGTTTTCATGAGTACCAGCGACGACAAGGAAGCGGCCTTGCGACTGACAGGAACATGGCACGCGCGGTTCGACGACGTGGAGGACGAGTTGTTTCGCACCCACGAATTCTTCGATCCCCGCGATCTGCTGCAGGTCAAGTACGAGATGCTCCGCCGCGTGGCCATCGACGGCCGGAGTATCAGCGAAGTGACTCGAACCTTCGGGTTCTCTCGACCGCCGTTTTACCATGCCCAGGAAGCCTTGGCTCGAGGCGGTCTGGCGGCGTTGATCCCCAAGCCGCCCGGACCCAAAGCGGCACGCAAGTTGACCGACGAAGTGCTCGACTACGTCGAACAACTGCAGGCCGCCGATCGCGCGCTGCGCGCGCCGCAGTGGTCCGAAAGGGTGCTGGAAAAGTTCGGCTTGGCCGTGCATTCAAGGAGCATACAGCGGGCTCTGGAGCGGCGGGCAAAAAAAGTTCGCTGAATCTCGCGGCTCCTGGGGACAGCTCCTTGCCAGACGCGGATGAGCATACCGCTGGCTACGAGAAGCTGCGCCGCGAGGTTCTGGAAAACGGCCGTGCCGAGAACTGGGGACTCAACCTCGTACTGCGGCGTGGCTTGGCGGCCTGGATGCAGATCGCCGGTCAATCTCGACCACCGTCGTCTTCCCCGGCGACCGCGGTCCCTGCGCCCGAGGCCGTCAAGGATCAATTCGTGGATGTCCTCGTCGACACTTTGCTTTGCCTATGACTCCTTCTCCACTCATTAGCAGAAAGGCTTCTATCATGAACACCAATGCGTCTTACGAAAAAGTGAGTTCCTCCCACCTCTCCCGTGACGCCTGGCTGTACGTTCGCCAATCGACGCTCCGTCAGGTCTTCGAAAACACCGAAAGCACGCACCGCCAATACGCCCTGCGACAACAAGCCGTGGCGCTGGGCTGGCCGGTGGAACGGGTGCAGGTGATTGACTGTGACCTCGGCAAGTCCGCTGCTTCGGAGGCCGACCGCGAAGGGTTTCAGCGATTGGTCACCGAAGTGAGCATGGGCCGCGCGGGCATCGTGCTGGGATTGGAAGTCTCGCGGCTGGCGCGCAACAATTGCGACTGGCACCGGCTTCTGGAAATTTGTGCAGTGACCGGCACGTTGATCCTGGACGAAGACGGCTTGTACGATCCAGGTCATTTCAACGACCGCTTGTTGCTGGGGTTAAAAGGCACGATGATGGCTGAGTTGGCTCGGGAGGCGTGGTGGGCGGACGGGCCATCGGCAACGGTGCCACCGCTGGTGCATCTGGCGGTCTCGGCCCCGGTGGTGTCGATTGACGCTGGTGGGCCACGCACCCCAGTCGGACACGCTTCCGATACCGGCGAGACTGCTCG
>SKKK01000221.1 GCA_007121535.1 Planctomycetaceae bacterium
ACGGCGATCTGGTGCTCGGCCATTACAATTCGACCACCGGCGTCTTCGATCCAAACGACACCAGGTACAACGCCGTGCGCCTCTTCCTCCGCCGGGATGACGTGCAAAACGGACCGATCCCACTCTTCTTTGGAGGTTTGGTGGGCATGCGGGGCGTCAACGCCTTCGCGCGAGCCGGAGCCTACAGCGAGACGAATATCAGCGGGTTTCGGCCGCCCCAAGGAGCGAATCCGAACGATACTTCCAAGCTGCTGCCCTTTTCATTGAATGTAAAAGCGTTAGACACGAACAGGCTGTTTCCTGGATGGATAGGGGCAGATGATGAGGATCCGTATTCCGTAACTTTTGAAGCGCCCGGGAATTTCGGCACAGTGAATCTTATCAGTCCAACGTCGACCTCATCGGGCATGGTAGGCAATTCCGCAAATACCATGATACGCCATATCCGATTGGGACCCACTGGCGATGAACTTTTAACTTGGGGCGAAGACGGCTTCGGGCTTCACAGCGTGGACGATAATGACACTTGGTTCGCTATGCTGAACGGTGACACGGGCGTTGTCGCTGCTATGGCATCGGCTATCGAGGACATCCTTGATCAACCTCGGATCATTATGCTTCATGAAGAGGTGACTGGCCAGGGCAATACGGCTATGTTTAAAGTCGTGTGTTTCGTCGGTATCAAGATCACACACTTCCGATTGACGGGTGCGCTACGGCAACGTCACATCACATTTGAGCCGAATGGCGTGCAATGTGATTGGGCCGTCGGAGGCGGGCAGGCCGGTGTGACCGCCAATTTTGTTTACGGACCTATGACCTTATGGCAGTAACATAGCAAGAAATGATTTTGTCAAGGCGACACCGAGGGCACGGACTCTGATGTTCACCTTCGCTGTCTCTACTGACTTCTGTTCAAAACGATCGTGTTTAGACGAGGGAATTTACAACTCAAGGAGATTACAGCGATGAACCTTAACATCCAACGTCCGATTTTCTCACTCGCCTTGGTCAGCCTGCTGCTGTCCGCACCGACATTACTAGGCCAAGCGCCCGAAGGTACCGTGGCCATCGAACAGGATTGGACCGTCGAGTTATACAGCGTGTCCGATCCCGATCTCGGCATCACCAACCCGCAGTTCATCACCGGGTTCGCAATTCCCAATGTACCGGCCTTGTTCCAGGTCACGTGGAATCATCGTGACATCCCGATTGGGGAAGAGGGCGGCATCCAGTTGCAGGCGTACAGTTGGGACGTTCTGCAGGACGATCGAGAGATTCTAACACCGGCGTGGAAGGAAAAGCTGAGCGAGAATAACGAGACCGTTACTTGGACCCAGCGCCTGCATATCTCGGAACTGGACTACGTGTTCACCGTCACGAATATCGCCGGGAAAACATGGGGCTCGATCCCCGGTCCCTATAGTGTCACGCGGCGTTTCCTAAGCTGGACGCCCCCGCTGGAACTGTACACTTACGAAGAGATCCGCCGCAACACCGGGATCACCGCTGGCAGCAACCGCTTCAAGAAGATGGCGATTCTCGAAACCCGCTTCTATGGCGCAAACGGCGACCTGCTTTCCACGGATTCGGAGGAGAAAGTCTTGTTTCAGCAGGCCGAGCATTTCCAGTACTAGTTTGGCGTAGAACGGCGAGTGTAGCGAATAGGCGGCCACCCTGGCATTTCTTGGTGGAATCGGGTGGAATCGGGCGGAGACCTTCCTGGTCCCGCTCGGCGTGCCGGACCTACTGCCTCGACGCCTGATTCGTTGCGTCTGCCATGCAAGGCTACTCATTTCGGGCCGACCATGGCTACGACCAGTCGCAACGCGACCGCATGCCATCGCCATGGGTGCGAACCCAGTGTGGACGTGTCGATTCATGTTGCGTCAGTCGCGACGCGACGACATGCGACAACCGACGCCGGAAAAGTCTGTGTGAGCTTGTCACCGTTGCTCCTGTGGTTGGTGGCCGGCAAGAGGTTCGAAAGCTGGCAGCCGACGGGGGTGCTGAGTCGTGGTCAGCAGTTCCTCCAGGTGATCGACGCGCTGGATCGTGGTCGGGTTTCTGTCCAGCCGACGGGCCAACTGCAATTGGTGCCGGGCGTCCCGGGTGCGGTTCTCCAGCAGCATGGCGAAGGCCAGGTTGAAGCGCGCTTGCGACTCGGAGATGCCCGCTTGGAAGAATTGATGAAGCGCCTCGTCATCTCGGCCGGTGCGGGCCAGCAACAGGCCGTAGTTGACGTGAGCGCGGGCGAACTCGGGGCGCAGTTGCAGGGCTTGCAGATAGCTGGCTTCCGCCTCGGAAAATTTACCCTGTAGATACAGACAATAGCCGCGATCGCAATGCAGTTCCGGGTTCTGCGACGCTCGTTCCAGGGCCATCGCGTAGAAAGAATCGGCTTGCTGCAAGTCCCCCTTGCGCTCGTACAGCAGCGCCAGCCGATGATAGGCGTCGCCGTGCCGATCGTCCTGTTTCACCGCTTCCCGGTAGGCCTGGATGGCCACGTCCGTCTCGCCGCGCGATTCCGCGCTCCGGCCCAAGGCGAATTGCATGTCGGCTTTCTGCTCGGCAGTCAACGGCTTCATGCTGCTCGCCGACGCAACCGAAGAGGGTCGCGCCGGACGAAACGATCCCATCCACGCGGGTGGCCGGTACGTGCCCAGGTTTTGGCAACCCGCCAGCAAGATGCAACCGGCCGCCAGAACCACGGCAGCAATCCGCTTGCTCGCAACGCCACCAAGCAGCGGCAACCGTTCGTTCGACCTCCATCGCCCTACCATCGGCCTGTACCTTGTCATAGGAGTGCTTTCGTTAAGCATCGTTCGAGAAATAGTTGTCTGATCTTGGGTGAGCGGCAAGGCGTTAGCCGCCGGTATCTTGGGCGATCCCCAACCGGTGGCTAGCGCCATTCCGCTCACTTATTTCTCGAACGTTATCTATTGGGCTATCTCGTAGTCTCCCCGCGGCCAAGCGGGGCTCGGCCCTGCTGTTGGGAGTTGCGCAGTTGGTTCTGCCAGATCAGCTCCGGTTCGGAATGCATGCCCAGGCCCGCGCCTCGCGCCAGCCCGAATGTGGTGGGTACGCCAATACGGACGCGATTGCCGGCAACGTCTTGAGACACGCCCATTTCGACCAGTCTGTTGACCACTTCCGCTTTGCGTCGTTCATCAAGCTGTCGATCGGCCGTTTCCTGGATGATCAGGGGCTGGCCGAGCCATTCTGCTTTTTCGGCGAGGTTTTCCAGTTGTTTGTGACCGCGCAGCCGTAATCGGGCCGAATGTTCTTCGAAGTCGTAGTGATACAGCACCAGTTGATCGATCGCAGCCTGGTGGATGTGGGCATGCACCGCCGTGTTGTTGTACAATCCGAAGGGACGTTCGCAAAAGAACTGAGGATACCCCCAATGCGTATCAACCATAAAAGGCTGAAACCGATTCTGGTACCAATGCGTGAAACGCCGGTAAGGGTTCCAGGCAGAACGGTTGCGGAGTCGCCCGCAATCCGCACAGTCGCACGAGTCGCCGTGCAACAAAGGCGGTTCCTCGTCTTCCAGCTTGTCCTGGGGCAGCGCGTCGGGAGCGGCCAGATAGCTCTCCGGAGAAGGCTCGGCCGGTTCCGTGACGACCGTCTCGTCGAAAAACAAGGTGTGGTTTGTCTCGATCCTCACGGGATCGATAGGGGGAAAGGGACGCATGAATTCCTGCCCGTAGCCGGGAAGAACGAACGATAGCGAGGTCAGAAAGATTGCCCAGGATCTCATAAGTCTTCTTCCTTCTCGGCAGCCCTGAAACCAGGCGACCGCGGGTTGTCATGATTGGAAACGAGGATTTTGAATACAAATGGGTCCGTTGAATGCTCAGTGCGACTGGCCCACCGGGCCGTAGATATACGACTGTTCCCATTCACGCTGCCGTTGCAGACTGAACGGATTGTCCCATTGAGTCGTCGCGCGGAAGGGATGACCCGTACGACCCTCGATGCGATTCAACAGGTACAGTTCCAAATCGTTGGGCTCCAGAATGTCATCCCCCGGCAACGCAATCCGCTGACAGGCGTCGGTGGGGCTGACCAGGAAGGGAGTGACCACCACCAGCAATTCCTGTTCGAGAACTTCATTGCGCGTCGTGGCAAACAGCGGACCGATGTACGGCAGATCGCCCAGAAACGGGACTCGCGAGGTCTGGCCCGTCATCTCGTAGTTCAACAGACCGGCGATCGCCAAGGTCTGTCCTTCCCGCAGCTCGACCGTGGTCGATGCGTTGCGCGTGCGGAGTCCCGGAATCGGATCCCCCCCGGCGATCAGACTGACCGCCAACGTCTCGTCGATGGTACTGACCTCGGGTTCGACTCGCAAACGGATCAGTCCGTTGTCTTGAACGTAGGGGATGAATGCCAGTTGCACACCGAACGGTTTGAATTCCACGCGATTGTTCCCGGCGCCACCGCCCATCTGCGCCACGGGAACGGGAAATTCGCCGCCGGACTGGAAGCGTGCTGTGTGACCGTTGAGCGTGATCAGATTGGGTTCTGCCAGAATCTTGGCCACGTCATTACGCCGCAGGGCATTCAGGACGATGGTAAACTCACCCCCGTTGAAGACGCCGACCAAGTTGCCCCCGCCCGAGGCGATGGATTGCAAAAATGTGCCGGCGGCGGCATAGGTCAGATCGGCGCCGATCTGACGGAGCGCACGCCGGTTCAGTTCGGCTAACTGGACCTTCAGCATCACCTGGTGGACACCGGGGACTTGCAACAGATTGATGATCTGCGGCTGGGCGATCGTCGCTTGCGAACGGGAAAGTCCGCCTTCCTCGTGTACCATGACGGGCGTTGAAGTCTGGTCGTCGAAGTCCTCGTCGCCAGGGGCTTCGCGCGGACGAGCTTGGCCGTTGCCCCGAGGCTGGTCTGGTGGGCCGCTAGCACCAGAGCCCTGACCTCCCTGAGTGGATCCAGATGTTTGGACGGAAGCCAGAAACACGTTTATCGTGTCCAAGATCTGCTGCACCTGGTCGGTGCTGCGCGCCTGCCCCTCGACAACGATGTGCTCGCGAATCTGCCCCAAACTCACTTGGGCGTCGGGGAAGTGCTGCCGTAACTGCGCCCTCAGCAGTTCCAGGTCGTAGACCACATGAATCTCGAAGGAATAGGGCTCCCTGTCAATTCCCACGTAGGTCAAGTCAGTGACTCCGACGCGTCGGCCGACCAGACGGATCATGCGCAGTTCCGGATCGGGCAATATGTCAAAGTCGACTATAGAAGGATCGCCAACGGCGATGACGGAAGTCCCCTGCTCGCTGGCAATCGCCGTCTTGGTCGTCAATAAGCGGCTCTGTCCGACCACCAAACGGATGGCTGCATCATTGCCTCGCAAGGACTCCAGAAATCCTCGTACGGAACCGGGCTCTTTGTCCATGTCGCGCCGCGTTTCCAATTCGACCTCGGGAAGCGACCGCCAGTCTGCAGTCCGCGGCGCCGGCCGAAGGTCCTGGCCGTGGACGCTGCCAATCGCCATGCACAGCAGAGCCGCTGCTGGCAATATCGTATTCAGCCATCTTGGGAGACAGTAAGGTTGCAAGGTCTCCATGACCATGATCGTTCCTCCATTGACTTGACGATTATCCGTCTGCGAGCCGTTCCAACATCCGTGAACAGGGCGTTTGACGCCGCATCTGCCGCCGCCGACAGCTCTTCTCGATAGTAACGAAGACACCTGAATTCATACGAACTGGTCTCGGAAGGAAGATGACTGGCCGCTGTAAGCGGGGGGTTCTTCCCAGTTCTTTGCATTTCCTTGCAGGAGCCAGTCTCTCTTCTTCTCTCTTCCCAGACTGCGATTGCCATAACGCGATTTCTGCCGCACGGCACTCGCCGAGCGAATGACGAATGCCGTTATGACTCTTTCGTCAAGCATAACCGGCTTTCACGAATCAAATGGCTAAATCGCCATAATTCGAACGTCGCTTTGAAACGATGGTAGCGATTAGAAAACCTGGCACGATGCTGCCGTTGATATCATCGCCAGCATCGCGTCGGCGATGGAGGTGTTCATTCGTCTTCGTGCCTCTGCGATTGCGGAAACCGTTCTCGATCAAGCCGGTTTCCACAAGGTTGGTCGGCGGCGTCCAGCAACCGAATGTCGGGCAACCGGTCGCGGGTGTGGGCGTACACGTCGGCATCGAGGGTCACGGCAACCAGTTCCTCACGCTCGATTTCGCCCGTCTGGACTTCTCGGGAAAACCGGAAGCCTTGCGGCTGTCCGGCTGCCAACGATGGAGCCAGCAGCAAGACCACAACCAGCACTGGCCCGAAGCATTTCGAAAACCACATGCCCCGCGACGATCGCGAACAGCAACAGGCCCGCGTAACGCATTGCGCGAACGTTCTTGAGGATGCCGCCCAGGATGAAGCCCAACGCGAACCTCGATCTTCGACGAACACGACGAAGTCGGCCACGGGCAGACCCTCGCAATCCGCCACGCTGGGATTGGCCACCGGTACCAGGGACACGGTGGTGATCGCGA
>SKKK01000353.1 GCA_007121535.1 Planctomycetaceae bacterium
CCAGCGTTCGCAGCTCGTCGCCTCGGAAACCTCGATGCCCCGCGTTACCCGGGAAATACACGATCGCTGGCCCTTCGATGGCTCCGCCGGGGGATGCATCCTGGATCGACGAAGGCGCCAGGGGCGTCGGCGAAACCTGCCAACCATGCAGGGTCAGTCCATCGTCGCTGGTGACCTGTACGGCCGAGACGCGATCTTCGGACAAACCGGAATCGGCGGGGCGGATCGTGGACGCACGCGCCGGAAAGTAGATCAAGGATCGTTGCAGGAACGCCAACATCGCCACACCGCTAACGTAGACGGCGACCCCCAGTAGGATCAGACGCAGCCATGAAAAATCCCGGGTTTGCTTTTGCATATCATCAATCATATTGCAGCAGACTGAACACCGGATGGGGCGCCACGGCCTTGACACCCCCCAACCCCGCCAATTCGATCGCAAACACGCAGCCAACGATGTTTGCCTGAACCTGCTCGAGCAGATTGCAGCAAGCCTTCACCGTGCCGCCCGTGGCCAACAAATCGTCCACCACCAGCACGCGCTGGCCTGCCGACACGCCGTCGACGTGCATCTCCAACGTGTCGTTGCCATATTCCAATTCGTAATGGAACGAGTGGGTGTCGAAGGGCAATTTGCCCGGTTTGCGGATCGGCACAAATCCCACGCCCAACCGCAAAGCCAAAGGTGCGGCGAAGATGAAGCCCCGGGCTTCCGCCGCCACCAGAATATCCGGCTGAAGATCCCGACAATGGTCGGCCATTCGATCGACCGCCGCAGCGAATGCCGGCGGATGCATCAACAGCGGCGTAATATCGCGAAAAAGAATCCCCGGTTTGGGAAAATCCGGAATATCGCGAATGTAATCCTTCAGGTTCAACGCAACGGTTTCCATGGCGAGTTACCCTTCTCCCGGCAAACTTGGAAATAAGTCTTCTACTGGCATTTCGCCAAGTTTCGATCAAGGCCATTATCGAGAATAACGCGCGTGCCGGGCGTCCACAAGGGATCGACGTTCGGCAGAGTCCATCTGTCAGGGGTCGACGATAGGAACACCGTAGGTGGGCTCATTGAACCTCCACCAGAAAAACCGCATCAATCGTCGATCGCATCGGGGGAAGCTACCGGGCGACCGTGGCTCTCCAAGAAGGATGCCAGGATGATCGATGCGGCGACTTGGTCCAAGCGTTTTCGGCGTTTGCTTTTCGTCAAGTCGGCGTCGCCCAGTAATTGCTCGGCTTGCACCGAGCTGAAACGTTCGTCGTGGAACGTGACGGGAAGGTCCGTGATGTCGCGAAGCCAGTGGCCGAAGCGGCGTGCTTCTTCCGATTTCTCGCTCTCCCGGCCGCTGTTGTGGATCGGTAGACCGACGACAAAGCCGACGATCTGTTCGTTTTCCGCCAGGTTTCGGAAATAAACCGCGTCCGCTTGGATCGAGCGGCGTTGGTAGTTTTCGAAGGGACTGGCCACAAGGCGCGATTCGTCGGTGACGGCCACGCCGATCCGAACGGTTCCGTAGTCGATTCCGGCCAAGCGGCCTTGGGTGGGAAAAAAGGCAAGATTCATGGTGAGGGACTCACATCGATGGGTAGCGGGTGTCGGGCTTCCGGGGAAACAAAGTAACCGTGCTGTAGGAATCGGACCGTACACTGGTGTGCCAGCGGATCCTTGATGATCTGGCGATGGTAGACCGGCAGGATCAGGAAGTCGTGAGCACCTGCCAGCCGAGTCTCGTCCACCGTCACCACAAAGTCATCGTCTCCGTCCAGCCAGCGGTTACGACCCTGATCGTCATTTTTTCCACCCGCCAGGATACCAAATTCGCCGGCCGGTGTCGCCAAGGTCTCGCTCAGCTCGTCCCAGTCGCGTGCCAGTTGTGCGGTGCTTCTGCCCACCATCTTTTCCAACCCCACGACGTGCCGAAACGCTTCGGCCGCGCGAGCGCCTTGATTCGGCGGGGCGAGCATGACGATGCGTCCCAAACGCGGGTCCGCCCACCCGCCGCCTCGGCCAACGTCCACGTCGTGCAAGTAACGGCGGACGATCAAGTTGCCCATGCTGTGAGCGACGAAATGGATCGTGTTGACTTCGGGGCCCAGGTTATCCAACACCTTGGCGAGAGCCTGAGCATGCTGCTCCAATCCAGCCCGCGTGCTGGCGTAAGAAACATTGATCACGGTCCAGTCCGTATCTTCTCGTAACGCTTCGACCAGGGCTGACATCGAATGACGCGATCGAAACAGACCGTGCATCACGATGACCACGGTCCCTTGCATTGGTGCTAGTTGCCGCTCGTGCTTCAGATCGTCCAGTCTGGCGCGGCAGTGTTGGAAGGTTCCCCAAGCCTGGCGGTAATCCTGATCGTCCAGCAAACGGTAATGTCCGCTGACCGTATTTCGCTGGATTCGCCAGTCTAGGTAAACCAGTTCGTCGGTCCAGACTTGCAGTCCGCCGAACGTCGGCGATGCGATATTCCACGGCGATGAAGTCTGGCGATGCGCTAGCCAGTCCGGTGGCCAGGCATGCACCGAGCCGTTCGTCCCGAGACAGGCGAACACCACGGCGATCGTCACCAGGGCCATGGCCCGTCCCCGAGCGGCGAACGAGACTTCCCCCGGCGTTCGGGGTGGCGCATTGCCAGGCTTAGGATCGGCAAAGAAATAACTGTCCGATGGCCCCTCTCCCTCGGTGGGAGAGGGTGGGGTGAGGGGCAAAAAGATGCGACAGTCATTTCTTTGCCGATCCTTATCGGGCTTGGATTTCCTTGACGCTTCAGGTGTCACAGATACTGATTCCATCCCCGCTCCTTGATCAATTGAACCAATTGCCGAATCGATTCCTCGTCGTTCTTGTTGGCAACCAATGTGGCATCCTCGGTGTGGACGATAATGCAATCGGTGACACCCAACGTCGCGACCAGATGCGTATCGTTGGTGCGGACGATCGATCCCGAAGTGCGAATGCCCACGTGAGCCCCCACGATCGTATTGCCCGCTTGGTCGACACCGTACAGCCGTTCCAACGATCGCCAACTGCCCAGATCATCCCAATCGAAGTTGGCGGGGATAACCACGACGTTCGCGTAATGCTCCAGCACCGCGAAATCGATGGATTTGCCTTGGATCGCTGCAAACTGACGGTCGAAAACCTCGTCGAACCCTTCGCTGCCGGCGGCTGCGGCGATCGTGCAGATGTGTTCGTGCATTTCCGGTTCGTACTGCTGGATCGCCTGGAGGATCGTCGCTGCTTTCCAGACAAAGATTCCGGAATTCCAGTAGAAGCCGCCGGATTCCAAATACTGTCGAGCCACGTCGGCGGAGGGTTTTTCACGGAAACGGTTCACCCGATACACCGGGGTGCCCTCGCCGGCGATCGCGGGCAGACTCGGGCCTCGCTCGATGTACCCGAACGACTCTGCCGCATAGGTCGGTTGGATTCCCAGAGTCACGATCCGCTGGTCGTCCTGCTGCACCAAACATTCCGCCAACGCCAACGCTTGACGGAACGGCTCTTGTTGGCGGATCACTTGGTCGGCGGGCAGAACAACCATCACCGCGTCCGCGTCCCGTTGCAGCAGCAGGGCCGCTGCCAAGGCGATACACGGCGCCGTGTCGCGTTTGCAGGGTTCGCCCAAAATGGCCTCCGACGGCAACTGCGGCAACTGCTGGACGACGGCGTCGACCAGATTGCGATTGGTCAGCACCAGCACGCGGTCCGACGGCACCAGCGGGTCCAAACGGTCGAACGTCTCTTGAATCATCGTCCGCTGGCCAGCCAGGTCCAACAGTTGTTTGGGGAGAAGCGCCCGGCTGGCCGGCCAAAAACGGGTACCGGCGCCGCCTGCCATGATCACTGCATAGAACATCGGTCAAGCTCCTTGGTTGCGAGTCAAATCGGCAGGGCGCGAATCCATGGTCCGTCGATCACCTGTTGGGCTTGAACGTCGACCAGTCGTCCCGCCAACGACGGCCCCGTCAGCTCGACCGGCGCGTAGCGGCACGAGGTTCCCACGGCCTGCTGGCGCTGCGGGTCGCTGGCGGATTCGACCAGCACTCGCAAGCGTTTACCCAACAGGCTTTGAAAATAGCGTTCCCGCAGTTCCCGTTCGATGTCGGCGATCCGCTGCCCGCGCTGCGAACGGACGGCTCGAGGCACCTGGTCGGCCATCCCCGCGGCGGCGGTGCCCTGTCGAGCGCTGAAAGGAAAGACGTGGATCTTCGAGAATCCGACCTCTTGGACAACGCGGCACGTCTGTTCGAAATCCGCTTCGGTTTCCCCCGGGAACCCCACGATGACATCGGTCGTCAACGCCGGTTGATCCAACAGTTCCGCCGCCAAGCGGCAACGATCGACGAACATTCGGGTCGACCAGCGGCGTCGCATCCGTCGCAGGATCGTGTCCGATCCGCTCTGCAGGCAGACGTGCAGGTGAGGGCAAATCTTCGCAGGATGCTCGGCCATCACCTGCAGCAATTCACGTGTCACCTCGGTCGCTTCGATGCTGGACAATCGAATTCGAAAGTCGCCGTCGACTTGGGCGATCTGCCGCACCAGATCGGCCAGCCGAATCCAATCGGATTTCGGCTTGTGCCTGTTCCATTCGACTCCGTAATGCCCCAGATGGACGCCCGTCAGTACCAGTTCACGATAGCCGTTGGCCAGCAATCGTCGTACCTCGGCCAGGATCGAATCGACCGGCCGACTGGTTAGCTGCGGCCGAACTTGAGGAATGATGCAGTAACTGCATCGCAACATGCAGCCGTCTTGGACCTTGAGGTAAGCCCGGCTACGATCACCGAATCGCGAAATGCCGTCCGGCACGTCCCGAACACCGAAACGTCCCAGCAGATCGGGCAGTTCCCGTTTGTCTGTCACCACCTGGACCACACCGGGCAAGGCGGCGACTTCTTGCGGTGCACGAGTCGCGTAGCAGCCCATGACCAGAATCTGTGTTCCAGGATTCTCCCTTGCCAATCGGCGGATGATCTGGCGGCTCTTCGAATCCCCTTCGGCCGTCACCGTACAGGTATTGACCACGCACAGATCAGCCAATTGATCGGCTGCCGCGTCGGAATAGCCGACGCTCAACAGCCCCTCACGGACATACTGCGTCTCGTATTGATTCACCTTGCAACCCAAGGTGACCGTTTTCAATGTTGCCGTCATCGCTTCGTTTCGTCTTGCCCCGTCAATTGCGGCAGGATGCCTCGCAAGAATTCCGCCAGGCGGTCGGAAGCTTCCAAACCCTGTTGTTGCAAGTGCCACCAATCCTTGACGCTCGACGGCCGTTTGAGCAATGCCCCGGTAACCGTCCCCAGCTTGGCCGCCCAACTGCTGCTGGCCATCATCCGCTCGATTTCAACCGGCATGCAATCGTCCAACTGGTCCGCGATCACTCGCACGGATAAGAAACGCGTCTTGTGCCGCGCGCAGACCTCGGCCACTGCCACCGTCTCCATATCCGCGGCCAGCGCATCGTACTGCTCGCCCAATTCGCGACGAGCGTTCGGCTGGCGCACGGGTTGGTGAACCGTCACCAGACGCCCCACGTGCAGATGTCGCATGGCTGCGATCGTCTCCGAATCGATGTGCAGACCCACGACCAGCGGGTCGCCTTGAGGGGCAACGACTTGGTCGGCCATCAGGATGTGCCCACGTAACAATTCTGGGCGTAAAGCCGCCGCGAAACCCGCCGAAATTACCCAGTCCGGGTGATGCAAGGCGATCACATCCTCAGCCGCCCGACCCGAGGCCCGTACCCCGGTTCCCGTCTCGATCGCCACCACGTTGCGCCCCGCGATGCCCCCCGCATGCTCGACGAACGAAGCACACCGAGTGGTGGATCTTCCCTCGAAACCGGACGCGAAATCCTCCGCCTCCAAGTTGGTACCAAACAGCACCGCAATTTCGCAAGGTGGCAGTTCCCGAGCCGAATCGTCCTGGTGCTGGTCCCGCGACGTCGATTCACCCAACGAAGAGACCGTGTCGGTCACCTTCTGGTAAGCCGTCTGGCGAATCAAGTCACTCAATATCCAGCGAAGCATCATGGCGAATTCCTCATTGCCATGAAAAGTATAGAATTCCGGCGACGATTGCAACCGCAGTCCGCCACAGGCGGGTGGCGATAAGTCCAGAATTGGCAACAGTTTGCTCTACCGGACCGAACTTCATTTATCCATTGTTGACTAATTTGGTGATAGAACGTAAGATTCGATGCCAGGGCCGAGAACTTAATGCTTCGGAAAGGTCAGCACGAACGTGTCGTCAGCGGTTCCACATTACCCACCGGATCAGCCGGGGCAGTTCCGCAGTTCCGGCGACACCATACGTAATTACCCGGGCGTTGCCTTCTTCGGCCCTGGTTTCTGGCGGCGTAGCACGCGGCCGAGTTGCTTCTCTAAGCGCGCCTGGAAATCGTCGTCTCCGAGGACTCGGCCGGTACGCTCGTGTTCGCGGAACACGCGAATCTGCTCCTCGGTTGCCGCGCTGTTGAGTAGCCGTCGCCAATCGCGGGCCAACG
>SKKK01000506.1 GCA_007121535.1 Planctomycetaceae bacterium
GCGCCGAACAGGCCGAATCGCTCGCGGGCGGGGTCATCCATGAATTTTTCGATCGTTTCTAACGCTTCCTGCTGCTCATCGTTGAGATCGAACGCGAGTCCCTCGACGGGAACGCTGCTGCGCTGCTGCTGGTCCCACAAACCGGCCAGCAGCGTCGGATCGATCTCGAAGATCCTGGCGTCCTCCTTGTCGGTCGTGGTGATCCAGAGCCGCCCATCCTGCTCGATGAAATCCGGATAGCTCATGCCCAACCCGCGGACGGGTAGGTCGAAGCCGTACAGAAGCACCTCGGGTTGCGACCAGTGGACCATGCCGTCCTGCAAGTGCCCACCGGCCAGCCAGACCACGTCGCGCGGCCGGTAGATGGCCGTTCCGCCCGGCGACCGGGTGTTGTGGAACCACAGCAGGTACCGCCCGTCTGCGGTCCGGTAGGGGCGGCAGCAGGCCAGGGGTTGCTTGATCCGCCTGCCGCCCGGCTCGTAGGTCGCATATCCCCGCTGCGTCCAGGTCCGTCCGCCGTCGCGGCTGTAGCTCTGGCACGCAAACCCGCTGGTGGTCCGCCAGATGCACAACAGATCGTCCCCGGCCAGCGGCGTGATGATGTGCTCTTCCTGCATGTCGCTGTCCACGTCGGCAGCACGGATTCCCCAGTCTCCTGCCGGATGCATTTCCCAGCGGATGCGATCGGGATCCCGCTCGGTCTGCAAATTGTCCGACCGGAAGACGAATCCCTGGCCCTGACTGCGTTTGCCATGGCTGCCATATCGCGTGTACGAGACCAGGACGTCCGGCCCGAGTGCGACCGGCGGGCTGACGCTCCAGCCGCCGATCCCGGGCATCTGATGATCGATCGCGATCTTGCGGATCGGGATGTGGTATCGCTGGTCGGACCACGTGGTACCATGATCGTCCGAGTACTTGAAGAAGAAACCGATGGGCGATGGACCGTCGGCCCGCTCGCGCAGATTGTAGAAGACGTAGACCCGGCCATAAGGCGTGACGTACAAGGTGGCCCACGAAGGCTGCCGCATCTCGGGCGGCTCGATCGACCCGACCGGCTCGCTCCACGTCTGACCCTGGTCCCGGCTGCGGGTTACGACCAGCGTGCGGTCCGCGCCCTGTTCCGAGATGCGGCTGGTCGTGATCACGCACAGCCAGGACCCGTCATGGCACCGGACCAGATACGGTTGATCGTTGTAGCCGTTGTGAAAGATCAGCGTGCCGTTGTCGAACCAGCGGGGGTCGGGCGTTTCGGAGTACCGGTAGTCCAGGTACTGCCGGACTTGGTAAGCTTCTTCTGGCGAAAGCCGACGGTCGTAGACCAGCAACTCGCCCAACTGGCCGCGAAACGGCCCGTCCGTGCCCGTCCACTCCGCGGCGATGGCCGGGCAGACCTGCTCGATCCGTGCCCGTTCGTGTGGCGCCCGCCGCAGGGCCGCGTAGGCGGCGCCGTCCGCAGGAGGCACCCATCCGCCGAAATCCAAGCGGGCGAATCCATCCCGGAAATCCAACGCCGCCCGCCGGTTGATGCCTCGCGCGACGTACTGCGGACGACGCGGCGGTTCAGCCTGAGTGCCATGATGCCCGTGGTCGCTGTCATCCGGCCAGTGTCCGATCCCGGCTTCATCGTCCGGGACGGGCAGGGAATCGGCGTTCAGCCACAGCCTCAATCCGTCGGTGGGCGGCGTGTACGCACGAGGCAACCGGTACTTGTCGGCCAGATACGCTTCGACGGGCCACAACTGGACCTTGGGCAGCGCCCGGTCGTAGATCAGGATCTCGGCGATGCGTCCGCGGTAGAAGCGGAAGCGGCGGTTGGCGTGTACGTCGCCTCCCTGCCCGAGGGTGTACCCCGTACCCGGAAAGCCCGCCGGGTCCGGTTCGGCGGTCAGCGCCCCCACCGTCGCCCCGTCCACCCGCAGGCTTGTCCCCTCGGGCAAACTGCCGTCTCGGCGGAAGGTGTAAAGAAAGAAATCCGTCCGCAAGCGGGTACCCGCGGGTTGGGTCAGTCGATGCGCTCGCCCCGGCGCGTAGTACAGGTTGGCGATGAACAGCGGGTCGTATTCGGCCCGGCGGAAGCTGAACGCATACTTCGTCGCCTCGTCACGGAACGAATCGTCATCGCCGCTCAGCACCGCCCGCCAATAACTGCCTCCGTCCGTCTGTGCGGAATTCTCAGCGACCAGAATCACCGTCGTCTCGGCTCCGATCCGCAAACACGGAAGGTGGAGGAAATCGTCCACGCCGTCGAATTCCAGTGCCGGTTGGCCGCCCAGCGAACCGACGGACTCGATCCAACGAGGCCGCCAATCCGGATGCGACTGGTAAGCATGCTGATCGCTGGCCGGGGCGTGGTTCTTCCAAGTCGCCACGTGCCCGGCATCGTCCAACTCGCCCGGCTGATCAGCCCGCAGCCATAGCATCAGCCCGTCGGTCGTCACCGGTTGAGCAACCCCCGAGTTCTCGCTAAACCCGAACCCCAGCGCGCCACTCAGGAAAACAACAAAACAACGCCCTACGCTGCCGAGATTCATCGTGACCATCCTGTTCTTGCGAGTCCGCTTTTTTGATACATGGTACGTTCGACCGGCTACGGTGCGGGCTCGGGCTTTTGCAGTACGTAGTCCTTGATCACGAAATGGAATGCGCCGTCTTTTCGGACGACTGCGGGCAGCGAGAAGATCTGGTCGCGTTCCCACCGTGGGCGATCCACCTTGCCTTCCCATCGGAAGAAGGCAAACCTCTCGCGACTGACCGGCCGCAGATCGTCGAACAGGGGGCCGGTGATCGGGTACTCGACGCGCTTCGTCGGGGTGCTCAGGTGGGACTGGACGACAAATACCTCGGACGTCGGCCTGGGGAACGTCACGAACAGGTTCTGATCCCGGTCGATGGCGATGTCGCCATTGTAGGCCAGGAAGTGGCTCGAGTAACTCGCGTCGTCCGTCGGCCGCTCGGCCTTGGGATCCACGGCGAAGTCGCGATGCCACTCGCCGTCGGGCGTTCTCCAGACGTGGACGACGTGCCAGTCGCGGGGCGACCCCTTGACTCCTACCAGGCTCAGGTGAGGCTGGCGATTGGCGTCCAACGTCATCGAACCCTCGAGAATATCGAACGTTTCGATGACCGTGATGCCCGGCGTGTCGATGCGGATGGGGCGGTTTCGGCCGAGGTCGGCGATGGGTTCCCCTGCGTTGTTGTGCCAGGTGATTCCGCCATCATCGCTGTAGGCGTAGTTGTGGTGATGCCGGTCCAGCAAGCTGGTGGGCGAGACCGCGTTGCGAGCCGGCAAGCTGGCCCAGTTCCAGGCCAGGTGCAGCCGCCCGGTCGCGTCGAAGATCGGGTCGTAGAGGTACGCGCCGCGAGTCCGGACGCCTTGAGGCCATTGGCCCTCGCGGGACAGAACCATCCCGACTCGCACCCAAGAGTGGTTTTCGGCATCGTAGCGGTGCAACTCGTAATCCGCACTCGCGGCTCCGCCGTTCCGGAAGATCTGGAACAGGCGGCCGTCGGGATCGTTGAAGAACCGCGGATAGGTAACAAACGCCCCTTCGACGAACTCGACTCGGGGCCGGAAATCGTCGGTCGTCATCGTGTCCGGCGGGTCGCTAATCAACTTCGGATTTGATACGACATAGTTCGAAGCGGGCAAGCCCGGTGCGCCGCGCATGTGCCAGGCGAGGTGCAGGCGGCCGTCCTGCGGGCTGAAGCCCAGCACCGGCACGTTATGCACGTCGTGCGGATAGCCGGTGTACGGGAATACGGTCGTTACGACTTCGTCGGTCTGCAGGTGCCGCCGCCCCAGGGTCAGCCGGAACTCCGAGTTCCAGTACACGGCGTACTGATAGTCGCCATGCGTCATCAGCTTGTTGTATCCGCTGTGGACCACGGTGTTCCAGTAATGGGAATCGCCCATGACCACGTCCTTGACGTGGACCAACCGCACCTCGTCTCCCGGTTCCGGGACCGCCTGCTCGACTTCTTCGGCCAACGCCGCCGAAATCAGCGCCAGGCCTTGCAGAGGAACGTCCGAGGCGACGGAAATGGCAGGGAGCAGAAGGAGGGTTGCGGTCAGACGGGTAAAGAAAGGCTTGGATACCAATCTTGGCTGCAAAGGCTTTCGTTGGTTCGTCATTATTTATCTTTCAAGGGATCGGTCTTGAGTGGGATACATCTGTCTGGCTTTCTCTGTCAGCATCCGCCAATTCGCGGGTCCGGGCGCGCAGGTCGCCGATGGCGACCGCTTCGCACCAGGCATTCAGGGGGTAGGTCTTCGTTCCGGGATGTACGACAAAGGCCCGCTGGAGTTTCAAGTCGTTGCGGGCGGCCTGCAGCGATTTTGTGACGGACGGCGCGTCGGCGTACTTGAACTCGAATCCGAACCGCTCGCCGTGCAGGAAGATCAGCAGGTCCAGCTCGGCCACGCCCTGGGTGCTCCAGAAATACGCTTCGCGGTCCCCCGTCACCCGCAGCACTTCCTCCAGCGCAAATCCTTCCCACGAGGCGCCGAGCTTGGGATGCGCTTCCAGGGCGGGGAACGAGGTGATGCCCAACAGCGAGTGCAGCAGGCCGCTGTCACGCAGGTACACCTTGGGGGATTTCACCTGACGCTTGCTCAGATTCTCGAACCACAGGGTTAGCGCGGAAACGCTGTTCGACGCAGGCCAACAAATCGGGTCGTTTGATGAATTCCATGATTCGTGCATTTTGAGCGATCGACGCTCAATTTGCAAGCACCTCCAGATGGTATACCTAGATTGCGAAGAGTGGCTGTTCCTGTTCGATCGAATCGGGGCCGGACGGACCATGTACTGCAACCCCCGAACGAACGGAACAAAACAACTGGGGTGGGTTCACGTTCGCAATTGTCCTACGCCAACGTATCGCGGCAGGGCCGAGGGGTGGGGCGGGAGTCGTTTTGGCCCGCGACCAACCACATGGGATGAGCCTTCTCCCGAAAACGACTCCCGACCCCCGTTTCCGCCGATTGCAGTACGAAACACCTGGCCGAGTGCTCATTCGGACGCAGGCCCCGCCATCCGAATTCCGCCGCCCGATTCGTCCAGGACGATGAACCCGTCGTGGAGGTCCTTCGAGCCGCCCCAGGCACCGAGCGTGCCGTGCAGGCCGGAAGTCTTTTCCCAGCGGACGCCGTCGATCTGGGCCTGGTCGCCCGGGCCGCCTGCCCAGAGCGTCGCGGCGGTGTCCAGCCACGAAAGGTCGCTCCCTTGCAGGCGGCCGAGTCCGTGCAGGATTGCCACGTCCGTTGCCGCTAGTGCCTTGTTGCGCCACAGCCCCATGTCGTCCAGCCACCCGGCGACTTGGGAGTCGTATTGCGTGTTGGCGTGGTGGCCGATGAAGCGGTCGCCCGTGTAGCTGCCTTGGGAAATGGCCGCTTGCACGCGCCTCCAGCCGGGCTCGGTCCGGCCATCCACATAGAAACGCACCTCCAAGCCGTTCGCCGTCACCACCAGGTGACGCCATTGGCCGTCGACCAGCCCGGGCGGACCGCCGCCGTCGCCGTCGTAATACGGCGCTTCCGACCAGCCGGGGTGGTACCGGGGTTGCCCGGTTTCCGGCCACGTCTGTATGGCGTACCCCGCATGGCCGATCGGTGCGTATCCGTGGAACAGTGTACCATGAGCCTCCGCTCGCGAACTCTTCACCCACACGGAGAAACTCATGCTGTGCGCGGTGCTCAGATCCAAGTGGCGGCCAAGAGTCGTGCGCCCATCGCTGCCGAGGGCGGCTCCGGCGAGTGTGATGCCGGAGCTGTTGTCCGCGGCGGGCGTCCCGCGGTAGGCTCCCGCACCGATCAACGCGCTGCCGTCGGTCACGATCGTCCCGCCGCCGGTCAGCGCCCCCTCGAACTCGATTCGCGAGCCGCCGATTTCGCCGGTGAATGGGACTCGTGAATCCCGGGCCGAATCGAAAGTCCAATGGGCGATCAGCGCCGGTGCCGCCGAGACATGGTCTCCCCAGCGTTGCGGGTACTTCAAGCGTCCCGCGTGTGGAAGAGAACGACGTCGGCCAGATAGGCGCGCTCCGCTTCGTGGGACGGCAGCACCTTGTTGAAGATCCACAGAATATGCCGCTCGGTCGGAATGTGAGCGTAGGGGAGCATCTGTTCGGCAGTCCGCTGGGCCAGTCCGTTGGCCCGATCCAACGCCGTCTGAGCCTCGTCCAGCCGCTTGACCGTCTCGGCCTGATCACCAGTGTTGATCGCCAGCAGCGCGCGGTCGAAAACAGCTCGGGTTTGTTGCACTGCGCTAAGCAGCTCGAAGAACGTGATGAAGTTCTCGGTCTTGTAGATCACGTAATCCAGTTCCGCGCGCGAACCGGGCCACACGTCGGGGCGGGCCTGTTGCAGCAACCGCAGCGCCTGCCGACAGTGGGCCGCGCGGCCGTCCCAGAATTCCCGGGTTACCAACGCGTCTTGGATGCCCGCTTCGATTGCTTGGCGGTCGAGCGGCAGCGCAGCTTGCCGGTAGTCCACTCTCCTGAGCCCGATTCCTCCCGCGCAACTTGTGGACCAGGTGCTGAACAGGGCTCGCCGCCCATGCCAGCCCAGCGTCTGTTCGTTCTCTTCCAGCAGCAGGAATGCTTTCTGTATGGCTTCCAGAGCATCCGGACCGTACAACCGCCGGAAGTAGCGTTCGTAGAAGGGCTCGCAGCGGATCTCCGGGTTCCAGGCCCCTTCGGCGATGTACTGGGCGCTCTGCTCCGCACCACGCGCCTTGTTCAATTGCCCCAGGATGCCCGTCAAGCCGTGCCGGACTCCGCCGGCGATCACCCCGTCGTGGTCGTACATCATGGCGTTCAACTGGATATTCAGCTCGCAGCCGTCATCCGTGATCCTGGGCCAGACGACCAGCTCGCGCCCCTCGATCCCGTCAAAGTAACTCATCGCCGTCTCGCGCGTGAAGTTCACCATGTTCATCAGGGCGACATCCTTGGGTAGGATGGCGTCGAGTGCGCGGAGCTGGCCGCCGCGGAAAATCAATTCCAGCCCTAACTTCGCCTCCGGATACCGGGCTTGGATCCGGCGCACGAGCCTGTCGGCGGCGCCAATGTCCGCCAGATCAAGATCGGGCAGGCCCTGGTCGATGGCGGCCTGCGACCGCTGCGGAAGCAGCGGACGCAGGTGCTCGTAGTCGCGGATAAACGCTTGAACCTGCGGGTCCTTCGCCCCAATGGCGTGTACTGGCGTGGTGCCGCCCAGGAGTTCCGAGCCGCTGACGATCCAATAACGGTCCACCTGCGGATAGCTTTCGATCATGCTGCTTACCGCCGCTTCCCAGATGTCCAGCACCGCCGGCTCGGCGGGCGAAAGGGACACGCCGCAGTAGAAACGCCGCCCCTGCGCGGAGTCCGGCGGCGCCAGGTTCAACGGCACGAAGGGGATCTCGCCCATCGCCAGCCAGACTTGGACCTTGCGCGAGTGGGCGTGACGAATGACCTCGCGGAGGAACTCGCGGGCCGTGCTGTAGGCTTCCTCCTGCGTTTGCACGTGGGCAAACTCCGGCGGACCCATGTACCCGTCTTCCGGAAAATACTCCCGGCCCACGACCACGCTGTTGGCCGTTCCGCTGGCCCCGGGCCAGGCGACGAAGCGGGACTCTTGGCTCCCGAAGATCTCGGCCACCTTGCCGTCGTAGGAAAACTCGGCCCACGGCCCGCCCATGCCCCAATAAAACTGGAAGACGTTCATCTTCAGCTTGGCCAACTGGTCGATCTCCTGGCGCAGTTCTTCCAAGCCCATGTACCAGCGGATTTGGTGCCAGCAGTGCATCCCCCGATCCTTGAAGACCGGCTCCATGCGCACATCCAGCACGGGCAGCGCCAAATCGGGTTGCGGGCGCGGGATGATGTCGCCGGTCAGTTGGAACACGATGCCCAGCCGCTCCAGCAGTTCGTAAGCGGCGTACATCGTGCCCGTCTGGTCGTTGCCCCCGGCCAACAGCACGGGAACGCCATCCAGTTCCGTCCGCTTGAGCACAAAGCCATCCGGCTTCAGCCCGGCGAACTGCGCCAGTTGTCTCTCTTCAGCCGTCGCGGCCAAGGGGTTCGCCTGCGGGCCTCCCAGTACGATCCTCGGCTTGTCGGCCGGCAGCTCGTCGCTGGTCACGATCGGCAGCTCGGCGCCGGAGAGCTGTTGCACGTACCGTTGCAGTTCACCGGCCACCCAGCGGTGAAACTCGCCCGCGTCGCGTCCCACAACAATGACGGCCTGGGCGCGGCCTCGCTGAGCCAAGAAAGCGTCCTGCACCGCGTCGGCTGCCGCCGGACCGAAAGCGGCCCGCAAGCAAAAAACCCACGCCATGCCTCGCGGCAAGTGCTGATTCATCGTCTTTCTCCTGAGTCGAGTGCGACAGGGTCGAGTGCCATTCCGGCGCCGTTGCCAAGATAGCAGATTTCCACGGGTTCCGCGAGCGGCGAAACGAAGTGAGAGTCTTCGGGTGAAGGAAGCGCGTACCGTGAGCGCATCCCGAAAAACAAACACGAAATCCGAAGGAAATCGCCAATTCGAAGATCCAAGGCTCGAAACAAGCCCCCGCTGGTTCAACGAGCCCGGCACATCCTACGGCCACGGTAGGCTACCCGGTCTGCGCTCCGGATGCCGTTAGAATCGCTTGCTGGTGACTTACGGCAACCGCGCCACACCCGGTATCACATGGGCGTCGTGGTTTGGGATCCGTCTGCCCGGCAGGGAACGAGAAACCAAGCTCAGGAAAGGAACTGACGCGCTGACACGACGGTCTTACTTCTGCCGGCTCGTTTTACCGCTGTCGTCTATCCCGGCCGAACGGTCCGAGTTCCAACGTATTGTTGATCACCCCCGATTGTTCAGCGGCTGGGTATGGCACAGACTGGGCTACCACTCGTTTCTTTCTGGAGTCGACGCACGCATGACCGATCGCACTGTCCGCATCTTCGCCTCGGCCGTCACCGCCGAATTCGGCTCGTATCGCGGTGGGCTGGTCCAGTACCTGACTGGGCCCGCGGTACAGATCGAGGAACAGACGCATTTCCTTCGCGACGGGTTGCCGATCCTGACGGAACTGGACGATTACATTCAATCCTGAGATGCCATCCTGCACCTGGTCGGCGACCGCACCGGCAGTGAAAGCGACGACGGCATCCCCGGCGACCGGAACCGTCAGATGCTGCTAGACCGCTACCCCGATCTGCGGCAGCGGTTGAATCCGCGCGAAGACGAGATCTGGCAGGTCAGTTACACGCAATGGAAAGCGCTGCTGGCGATCTGTTATCAGCCGATAACGATTCGGTGCGAATCGTCGTGCTGATCCTTCAGGCGGTTCAGCAGTTCGTCGAGGGACGCACCCGTCATACCGAGTCGAGCCCCCATCCACTTCGCCGGAACAACGGCCTTCTGTTGCATGAAAGCCTCGATTTCGTAACGCGATATCCAGGCCTCGCGGCAGCGAGGCCGGCGCGCCCGCTGGCCAGCCGATGCCTCAAAATCGTGGCGCAATTCATCTTCCGGAGGCCAAGGAAAGCCGTAATAGTCCCTGAAATAGAGCGAGGGGACACACAGTCCCTGACAAAGCCTCTCGAATCGCTCCCGGTCTTGTTCATTCGTGTTTCCGCACCGTTCACTTTCCGTTCGCCATTTCTGGCGGACTTCATTGCTTCGGCGCCGCTGGCCTAACAAGCCAGCTTGTAGACAAACCACGTGCCCACCAGAAACGAAATGGCAGGCTTCTTCCCAGCGGCGGATCACCTTGCGGTACAGCTCGCGGGGATCGGGCGCCTCCAGGTACCAGTCGATGCGCTCGTTCAGCCACTCGCGCCGCTGGATCGCCTGCAAGCTACGGCCGGGCAGCGTCGAGACGATCACCCGGCAGGACAGCGGAAACACGCGCGGCAGCCAGCCCAGCTCGGGCGCCGCATCGACGTCCTCCAACTGGTTCAGCGCATCGAGCATCAGCACGATCCGGCCGCGGCCGGCGACGTTCGTCAGCCAGACCGGAAACGCCTCGCGAATCTGGTCCGGCTGGCCGGGAATTTCGTCGGGCAGGTCGAACCGCTGTTTCAGCTCCAGCATGATGCGGCGGAGCATGCCCGTCGCACTGGCGCTGTCGGGTGAACTGCCGAGGAAGTGCAGCAGCACGAAATCGTCCGGATGCTGGTCGCGGTACCGCAGCGCCCAGTTGGCCAGCAGGGCCGATTTCAGTCGCCGGAGCTTCTCCGCCGACTCGGAGTCCTCGGTGGTGAAATCTTGTCGGCGGTCTTCGGGCACCGACTCGACAAACGCCGGATCGCGGAAGTAGAAGAAGGCGTGGTCCGTCATCGCCGGGATGTGGAGCACGCCGTGCAGGATCTCCAGTTCCGTGACCGAGCGCCGGGCCTCGATGTGCTCGCGGAGCCACGGCTCGCGCTCGACGACCCCCGGCGGGATCGCCTCGGGAATCCAGCCGTAGCGTTCGCCCAGCAGCCCGATGAAGTACGGCCGACAGCGGCGGATTTCTTCCAGACAGATCGGCAGCACGGCGCCCCGCTCGGCCTGCATGTCGCGGAAGGTCGACGAGACGAACGCGCGGATGGAACGATCCAAGATGCCATTCATGCGTCGACCTCCAAGTTGGAAAGCCGTCGAGAAACGCAAAAGCGTCGGAAGTGGCACGTTCAATTTGCACAATTTTCGCCCAGTCTAAAACTCCCGGATTGTACATTCTTTGCGCCAGCGGACGGTTCGCTTTCTTTGGACTGCGGCGGCTCGACGCCGCTTTGGCTGTGCCTTTCTTTCCCTCCGTCCCTCCACCAGCCATCATCCATAATACAAAGCTGACGCAAAGAAAGCGGCGTCAAGCCACCGCACTCCAAGGTTGGTCCGCAGCAAGGCTACAGTCTACGCCGGACTATCGGTGGTCAACAACCCCCGCTGGGAGCCCGGTTTGACTTCGACGTTCCAAATGAACTACAATATCATTGGCGGTTGTACCTTGGATCGATACATTGTCATGACAGCACGAAATGAGGGAGCACGAAAGTGACGAAGAGGACATCCTTTGCCGAGCCGGGCGTGCTGGCGCGTCTCGATGAATTTCGGACCCTTCGAGATGGCTGGCTGGAAGGACGCGGTCGAGCGCCATCTCCTCCTGGACTGGATTGGTTGTCGAATGCCTTCGACCATCGATATCCCGACGATCTGTCCCCGCCCTACGTGTACCCCACAGCCGAAGGAGGCATCCAGGCTGAATGGACGTTCGGACCTTGGGAGATTACGCTCGAAATCGATCTGGATAACCACGATGGATCTTGGCACGCCTTGAACTTGGAAACCGATGAGCAGCGGACGCGGGAGATCGACCTCGACGACGCCAAGGCGTGGGATTGGATTGCCAACGCTATTCGTCGATTGTGTGAGGAACGATGACGACGCCGGACACCTTGCTGCACCGCCAAGTCAATCCGTCCTGGGTGCAGGATGGCCGAGTCACATCGCAGTTGTTCAAACCGAGTCCTAAGGACGAGGGTCGTCTCTCGGTGTACGATGGAGACCGAATGAGCGCCCCGGCAGCCTGGGCACACTTCACGGGAATACTGGGGTTTCTGTCCATCGGCGTGATGTCCGTGACGGTCGCCGAGTGCATCACTCATGAACTACCGGTCGAACCCGACCCAGAGCCCTTTCCGGAACATACGATCATCCGATTCGATGGCCTTTCACCAAACGAAGTACGAAGACGAGCCAAGTACTTGACCAAAGCTGCCCAAGTACGAGGTTGGCAATATCGGCTGGAACAAGATTCTACGAGGAGCTGAACCTCGACGATATAGATCGGCGCCGGTGCCGCCGGCCAGGATATGTTTGGCGATCTCCGTATCGATCCACGGCCGCCACTCGCGCCGGGACTACGGGCTGGCGAACTAGTTGGGCGACAGGAACGCCAGGAACAGCCGCGAACGGGCCAAACGACTGCACAGCCGGTGTTGCCAATCGTCCAGGCTGCGGAGGTCCAGCTTGTCGAAGAACGGAGTCAACGTCCGGCTACCGGTAAACCGGCGGTGTTCGTCCCAGCTTTGCATGTTGCACGATCGCTGTTGGACGAGCGGAGAGAAAGAAAGGCACAGCCAAAGCGGCGTCAAGCCACCGCACTCCAAAGTTGGTCCGCAGCATGGCTACATTCTACGCCATACGACCGGTGGCCAACAACCCTTCTCCCCGCACGAGCCTAAAACCGGCACGACTTTCAAGGCTACATAAAAGGGGACGGGGGTCTTTTCGCGGAAAAGACCCCCGTCCCCTTTTCTCGCCCCCCTTTTCTCGCCCTCGGCGGGGATCAGTTCACGTGCCTCATTGCCGTAGATATCCACGAAGACGGCCATGATGCGGGCGCCCAGTGCGTCGGTCGGGAACCGGATCTCCCAGCCATTCTTTTCGATCGCGTCGGCGTAGAACACGTCATCCAGGTCGAACACGTCGATTTCGGCATCGAAGTCGTAGTCCAGCATGAGCATCGACAGGGTTTCCAGGTTGTCGCGTTTGCGCAGCGGTTCGCGCACGACAGCCTCACTGCGAAACGTCTTGATCCGGATGAACCCCTCCTTCAGCAGCTCGCCCTTCCGCTGGTTGACTCCCACTTCGTATTCCAACTCCGGCGGCCGGATGAAATCGAAGCCCACCGCTTCGACGGTGTCGTTCACGGCCATTTCGTCGGAGGGCTGCTTGAGGGCAGCGAACTCCCGCTGGTGCAATTCATGGATGATCGAGTACGGGATGCGCAGGGCGTAATAGCGTACGCTGCCGCAGTCCACGCAGTCCTGCTGGAAGTCGAACACCAACGCCGGGGCCACGATGTACAGCCGGCGACCGACTTTGGACCCCAGCGCCTCGTGGAGGCTGCGCACTGTCTGTTCATCAATCCGCACACCCGGTTGCTTCTGGTGGTTGAAAACCAGCACGCTCCCGCCCTTGAGATAGCCGTCTAACTGAATCCCGCCAATCTTGTGCAGTTCGTCCCGGCACTGAAACAACTGCAGCGCGAAGAACCGCCAGGATTCCCACGACAACTCGCGCAGCTTCGAGAAATCGTACAGTCCCACGTTCTATAGCGTGAACGGCTTCGCCTTCAACGGTTTACCCTTGTTTCCGATCCCTGCGCGCAGGTTCAGCATCCGCTTCTGGATCGTATAGATCGCCAGCTTGCCGCAGTCGATGCCGATCCAACGGCGGTTCAGTTTCTCGGCCACCGGAAGGGCTGTGCCGGAACCGGCGAAGGCATCAAGCACGAGGTCCCCGGGGTGTGAGGACGCGCGAATGATTCGATCGAGAAGGACTTCCGGCTTCTCCGTTGGATACGAACTGCCTCCTTTCATTCGCCCAAGATTCAGCCAAATGTCCTGGGCGAGTTGCCCGGCTTTTTCGCGGTCGTCCAGAAAACTGACTCGACAGCGTTTAGCGCCACGAGTTCGATCTCGCAGATAAAGAAGGGGCTTCGGTGGGATACCACGCATGCACCTCTTAAGGAAATTCTCACCGTCGCGAGCAAGTCGGTCCATGGTATCCGGTGAATCCGCTGGCCAAACACGCTTCGTGGATCCCTTCGCTCCTCGCCAGTCGAATTGCCTCTGCTTGTCGACTCCTTTGACGGTGCAATCGTCGAGCTTGAAACGACGGTGCGGGACTGTGAGATCCTCGCTCCACGTAAGGATTTCACCGCTGTCAGTTACGGCCAAATTGTATTCGGCTTGTGCTCGCGACGAGAGGCTGTCGGTAATCTCTGCGTAGTTATAGACGGCCTGCTCACAGTTTGAGTACCACAGGAGAATATCGTGGACACGACCATACCGAGTAACTGCGTCGTTGTGCGGATCATGCCTCTGCCATGCGATCTGACTCTGAAATCGCGACTCTCCGAAAACTTCGTCCAGGACCGCTCTGATGTAATGCGTTTTCCGCCAATCCAAGTGAACATAAACTGAACCGTCGTCGGAGAGTATCTCTCGAATCAGAATCAGCCGTCGCCGGATGAACTCAATGAAGCGCGCACCAGCGATCTTGTCCTGATAGCCTTTCTGCTCCTCGTTACCCCGAAAATCCTGTTTCGTCGCAAACGGCGGATCAATATAGACCAACCGCACACCGGGTGTGCCGTCGGCGTTGCAGAGCTTGCCGGCCTTCTTCATTTCCAGCACGCTCTTCATGACCTGCAAGTTGTCCCCGAAGATCAACAGATTGTGCCAGCCATCGCCGTTCTTTCCGAAGGTTCGCACCGGCTGCAGCGGCACGGCCAGCGTGTCGGCCAGGATGTCTTCCTCGCGCTGCTTACCGTGGTACACCAAACTCGTACTCCCGCTTTTGCGGCGGGAATAAGATTCGAGCCCATTCCGGCGAAAGCTCCTCGCCCTGCTGCAGCAACCGGATCACTTCCTCGCGTTGTTCCTGGTCCATCGTCACGCTTCCTCGTAAGCAGCCAGGAAATCCTCCCGGGGGATATCCGACTGGCGGCAGATCGTCCGCAAGGTGGAACTCTTGATCGTCGGGTGATTGGGCATGGTCAAGGGGGTGACAGTGCCGTCCGGGTTGGGACGCTGCAACGCCATGTGCTCGCGCTCGCGGACGATCTCGAAACCCAGGGATTGCAGGGCCCGCAGGACCCGCGCCTTGGGTGCATCCACCGGGAACTTGGGCATGTCACACGCTCGCCTCGGCGACAAAGGCTTCCAAGACCGGGGGCTCGTCGCCGTCCAACACGTCCGTCCCGAAAGTCTCGACGTGGAATTTCAAGGCCGACTGGACGTTCCGCAGGGCGTCCTCGTACGAATCCCCTTCGCCCACCACGATGCCCTTGACGCCAACCGGGTAGGCGACATACCCGTCGGGGTGCTTTTCGATGATTACTTTGACCTGTTTCATCGTTTCTTCCTCTGCCATCAGCATACCACGATGGCCTTGAATTTGAACCTCACCGTACGCCGGCTTCCAGGGCCAGTTCGTCCAGCAGCCCGTTGTCGGCGAAACTGTACGTGGCTTCCTCCGCGACGATGACATGATCCAGAACGCGTATGCCCAACGGCCCCGATGCCGCAAGCAAATCGCGGGTCAACAGCCGATCCGCCTCGCTCGGCTCCGCTACGCCGGATGGATGGTTGTGCGCCGCGATCAGCCCCGTAGCGTTGGTCTGCAAGGCTCGCGCCATGATGGTCCGCAGCGAGGGGCGCACCGCGTCCACGGCGCCCTGCGCGATCAACGCATCCTCCAGCAGGGCGTGCCGTCGGTTCAAATACAGAACCCGGAACTGCTCGTCCGCCAACCCCCGCAGCCGCTCCTTCAGGTACTCCGCCGCCGCCGCCGTGCCCTTCAACTGCAGGTTGCCGCGTTTCGTGGGCACGGCCACCCGCCGAGCCACCTCCATCGCTGCCAGCAACTGGGCCGCCTTAGCCCCCTTCAGCCCTTTGACGTCCAACAGAGCCAGCAACGGCGCTTCGACCATACCCCGCAACGAACCGAACCGGTTGAGCAATTGCCTGCCCAACTCGACCGCACTGACCCCCTGCAATCCCACGCGAACCAAGATAGCGATCAACTCGGCATCTGTCATGGCCTGCGGCCCCAAACTCAACAGCCGCTCCCGCGGCCGCTCGTCTTCGGGCCAGGAAGCAGTCCCTTTCGAGGTGTTTTTCTTCGTGCTCATACCCATACGCCGTGCCAATGACTCCTGCTTGCCACATCTTATCCCTGCCCTGCGGCAACATGCAAGGTATCGAAATGAATCACTCCACCGGAGAAATGTGGAATTGCCGAGGGCGTGTCGCCCTGCGCGCTGCTGCGCAGCGCTTCCAACTCGGCTGCCGTCTGATCTGGTTTACATATTCCAACCAATCCGGCTCGTTGCCGGGCGACCAAGCGTGGAGCCTCACGGTCGAAACCTGCAAACCAGACACCCAGACCAAACAAGGGGACAACTGGATAAGCATGGCCGGTAGCCAGCGCGTATTGGGATGATCTACCTAGGCTGATGAGGGGATCACTCCATACGCTGTTGTGGGCGGTCTAAACGGCCAACCCCTCCACTTGACGAACTCCGATTCCAGTCCTCCACGCTCAATCCCGCGCGGCAGGAATCGGCCAGGGGCCGAGGGAGGGCACGATGTTCGAACGGACCTATCCGAACGCGCGATTTGGCATACTAGCATCCGTTGATAGTCCGGAGCCTCGGTATCCTGGAACACGCCCGGATTGCCCGCTTGGCCCCGGCAAAGCCTCGATCCGCCGGCTGACTTGGCCCGTGGTGCGGTCGGCAGATCGAAGGAAATCGTTCAGGGAACACCGGATGCCCCCAGCGCGTCGTGGGTGATGTGAATGTCCGGCAGTTGTTGACGCAGATGGGCCAAACCTGCCGGGCTGATCTCGGTCCGGGCGATCTTCAACTCGCGCAACGCGGTCATGCGTCCCAACGACTGAACCGCTTCATCAGAAACTCTCGGATTGCCCGAAATATCCAGAAAACGCAGGTGCTTCAAGTTGCTCAGGTGTTCCACCGCAGCATCCGTCAAGCGGTTTTCGGCCAGATCAAGGTGTTCCAGCCCTGATAGCGTGCCCAGCAACTCCGTCCCGGCCTCGCCGATCTGCCCTTGGCGAATCTCCAGGCGGACCAGATCCTCCGCGCCGACCAAATACTGTAACGCCCGATCGTCGACGAAGGTTTCATTCAAGCGGAGGGTCTCAAGCCTCATCCTTCCTCGCAGCGCTGAAAGAAACGCACCCCGGATCGACACGTCGCGCAAAGCCAAGTGGTGCAAACCGTCCAGTTCCTCCAGCAGGATCTGAATGCCTTCATCGGTTACCTGGTCACAGTGGGCCAGATTGAATTCGGTCAAGGCGAGCTTCGTCAGGTTCGTCAACCCCTGGTCGCTGATCGGTGCTTGCTCGACCGTCAGGCTCTGCAATGCCGGAAAGTCCCGCAGTACAAGCAAAGCGTCGTCGCAGATCCGTGGCCCACCCAGACGCAACACCCGCAGACGAGGCAGATCGGCCAGCGGACGGAGATCGTCGGCGGCAATCGCGGTGCAGCCGCGAATGTCGAGAACCTCCAGACGCGTCAAGGCAACCAGAGAGGCAAGCCCGCGGCCGGTGATGCGGTTGTCTACGAGAAACAACTGTTCGAGTTGCGGCAAACCGGCAATCGTCCCGAGCCCGGCGTCGCTGAGTCCTGCGAGCGCCCGCAACGACAGTACGCTCAGTCCCTCGAATTGGTCCAGCGTCTGCAGGCCTTCGTCGTCGATGCCGGCGTGGTGCAGGCCCAGTTCCTGCAACGCATTCCACCGCTCGGCGATCCAACGCAACTGGGCGTTGCCCAGATTGCTGCCAGCCAGGCGCAAGCGGCGCACGTGGGGGAAGACTGCCAAGGCATGCAATTGCCCGGCATCTATCGAGGTGCGGTCCCGAGACAGGTCGAGTCCGATCAGGCGTCCGTCCTGATCGAAACGCAACTGGCCTTCGACCGCGTCGATCACTCGGACTGCCTCGAGGAAACGTTCGGCTGCGGCCGGCGGTTGGCTGCTGCGTAGAGCCTCCAGCATCGCCTGTTCGGTCATCGGCGCCGGAGGTTCTGCCCGGGGCGAAGTACCGTGGACCTCAGCGGGCGAATCCAACACGGCTGACCCGTCCCGGCAACCCGCGAAACACAATACAACCAACCCAAGGCACGACCAACGCCACTTGGCTAGCCGGCCTGGGTCGCATCGGACCGGTCCGAACGGCGAGCGGGCTGCTGGTTGCGCGGGTGCCGCAAAGCCCCGGCAGTTCGACGCTTTCATCTGGCTAATCCTCCGCAACGTCGGAAAGCGTCCACGGTTCCCGCATCGGGCGTCTGAGCATTTTCGCCGCTTCTTCATCATCCACAATCGCCTCCTTGGCCGGGTCCCAAGTAATTCGCCGTCCCGTCCGCACGGCGATGTCGCTCAGATGGCTGAGGATGTCCGAGCGGACGGCATCTTCCAGCGAAGCGACTGCGGATTGCCGTCCCAGGATGGCGTCCAGGAAATTCTGGTCGTGCCGGCGACTATCCACCAGACGGACGTCTTGATCGTCGAACGAGGTCTCCAGCAGCGACTTCGGCTCCGCATCCACACCGCCGCCACTACGCAGTTGGCGTTGGACATCCACCCAGCCATCGGTTCCGACGAAACGGGTCGAGCCGCCATCGGGTCCGCCGCCCGGCAAGAACTTCAGCGTGGCGCCCCCCGCGAATTCGATGCGGACATCCCAGCCGTAGACCGTGTCGTAAAGTCCTTCTTTCGGGATCACCCCGGTCCCTTCCACGGTCAGCGGGCCTGCCAGGTCAAGCTGGCAGCCCCAAGCCAGAATCGACAACGGGTGCGAGCCCCAGCCTGCCAGGTACCCGATCGAGTAATCGTAGATCCAAAACGCGCCCGGCGTCTTACAGCGATCCACGGTGTACGGCCGCAAGGGGGCGGGGCCCAGCCACATGTCATAATCCAATTCCGGGGGCACGGGAACCTCCACCGTACAGCCGCCTGCTCCTCCATCGACGGCCCGTACCTCCAATTCCCGGATCTCTCCGATCCGTCCGTTGCGGACCAGTTCGCACCCGAAACGGGCTTGGGCAGAACTCCTGTGCTGCGTTCCGTATTGGAAAACGACTCCGGACTCGCGCACCACCCGGCGACAGACGAGATCCTGTTCGATGGTCAACCCCAGGGGCTTTTCCATATAGATGTGCTTGCCAGCACGGGCGGCAGCCACCGCCATCAGAACGTGCCAGTGATCCGGCGAAGCGATCACCACGGCGTCGATGTCCTCGCGGGCGATGACTTCGCGGAAATCCGGATAGGCCTGTCCCCCGATCATCGCGGCGGTTGCCTCGCGCCGGTTCGTGTAGGGATCACAGACCGCCAGGCACTGGGCTTCGGGGCAGTTCAAGAACCCTCGCAGAAGCGCTCGGCCCCGGCCGCCCACACCAAGGAATCCCAGCGAAATCCGTTCACTGGGCGCGGCCCGGCCTGCCCGGCCTAACGCGGTAGCAGGGACGATCGTCGGAGCGGCCACGGCCAGCGTCCAAGCCGCCCCACTCTGCAAGGCCTCACGACGTCCAACTCGAAACCGGCCCTTGTCCGGCGCGTCCACGATATCAGTATGCATGAGAAAACTCCTCGGAAATCCTGACCCGCAATAAGCACCCACAACCAGCCTACTCAACCGCTGGGTTCACTTCAAGGGGAGAGACAGCCAACTGCCTGGCCAAATCCGGGAACCAACCGGCGAACGGAAAAATGCAACAGGAGAAAACAGAGAGAACAAAGCCTACATTGACCGTGGGAAGAACGCCGATCGGAATCTCCGTTCTCTCTGTCTTCTCCTGCTCAAATGATCCCAGCTCGGTTTGGTGTCAATGCCCCTCCGATACCAATCCTTGAAGTAGTCGGTCGCCGCAGCCGCATCATCGTGATCCCAAAGGGGTCGTAGTAGCTCCTTGTAACCCCAACCTCTACTCCTTCATGGAGCCTCAACTGCCCCCAGCCGTTCTCCTTCGATCGCCGGACGATCTAATCCTTCCGGGTTCGGCGACGTTTCGCGGGTGCTTCCTTTCCCTCCTGGGCTCTTCCTCCGTACAGCCTCCCAGAAGTCCTTCTCGGACAGGCCCTTCCCTTCCTGGATGCTTTCCCTTGAGCGATTGAGTAAAGCCTGAAATCGCGGCGAACGTGCCAGCATCAATCGCTCCAAATCGTCGTCATCGTAGGGAGTCAGCAGGACGGCAACGGTCGAGTTCACGCTGGCGGCCTGACGGTCGCCTGGTATTCGGCATCCCGGTGCCGCCAACGATCGACCGCGACGCCTGCACGGACACTCAAATGCTCCGTTAGGTTGTAATGGTCGGAGTCCGTATTCCCTTGTTCGACGATCTGCACCTGGGGTTCGATGTTCCCGTGAGCGTACATGGTGTGAAAGACGGTAAGTAGGATATCTTCCAATTGCTTGTCAGCGGCGTCCGTCGATGCGACGCTCACCGTCCAACTGCAAGCCTTGTCGTCGTAGAAGATCTCGACAACACGTGCCCGCCGCTCGGAGTTTGCATCACAGGTGATCGCAGCCACTTTCGCCATGAACCGCATATTCGCGTCAGGGAAACCGGCACGGCAGTGGAGAAGGACGCGATGGCGTCCGACAGTCAGCCACTCGGAGTGAAAACCCGTAGACGGCATGTGTGATCCTTCCGTAGCAGAATAACGAC
>SKKK01000226.1 GCA_007121535.1 Planctomycetaceae bacterium
CTCTGACCAATTTGATCTCGGACGACCAGCGGCAACGGGCTCGGGAAGCCTTCGAGGTTTGGGGGCGATCGTTGGGCGTTCAGTTTGTCGAGACGGCCACGCAGGGGTTCACCATCGCCACGGGCGACATGCGTGTGATCGATCCGGAGTTGACCTCGGCGCGCGGTGACGCCTGGGTGATCGCCTACGAGTCGCAGCCCTTGTCCAACGATTTGCGATTGGTGCTGGACGCATCGGAGGATTGGTACGACGGATTCGGACCGTCGGACAGTCCGTTGCGGGAAAGCTGGTTTGAATCGGCCGTACGAGGAATCGGGTTCCTTCTGGGCCTGCAGGCCACGGATCATCTCCCGCCAGGAACCTGGTTGGGTTCGGATCCGATGTTGGGCTTCGATCAACCCGTCGAGCCGGTGTACCCGGGCGACCAGGACGTCGTTCAGGGACAACGCGCCTATCGTCCCAACGGACAAGATGTCGACCTGTATCGTTTCGAGATCGGGAAGACCGGGCTGTTCACGGCGGAAACGATCGCCGAACGACAACAAAACGCCAGCTTGCTGGATACGTATCTGAAGCTGTACCGTCAGGTCGATCAGACGGGCGAAGTCGAATTGGTAGCCGTCAACGACGACTTTTACGGCAGCGATTCGTATTTGGAACTGGTCCTGGATCCGGGCACCTATTTCGTGGGCGTGTCTTCGAAGGGAAACGAGGATTATCGGCCTGACGTCGCCGGCAGCGGCTACGGGGGGATCACCGAGGGTGCTTACGATCTGCGATTGAACTTCCGCCCGGACGCATTCTCCTCGATCAAAGATACGACGGGGACTCCGCTGGACGGCAACGGAGACGGATTGCCCGGCGGCGCGTTCAATTTCTGGTTCCGCGTCGACCCGGCGACCATTTTTGTGGACAAGGTGGCGCCGGCGGGCGGCAACGGCAGTTTGACCGCTCCGTTCAATAACCTGGTCACCGCGATGAATCAGGCCAAGGCCGTGGCCAGCCAGGATTCGCCGCGCGTGGTGCGTATTCTGGGCAACGGGGGCGCCGACGGGCTCTTGCAGACTCCCGAGGACGCCCGACCCTACGAGATCGGCTTCAATCACTTGGGGCAAACCCTGTCGGACGGGGCTCGACTGGAGGTTCCTCAGGGCGTGACAGTCATGATCGACCAGGGCGCCGTGTTCAAGCTGCGACGCGGGTACGTCGACGTCGGCAGTTCCTCTCCGTCGATCGATCGCAGCGGCGGCGCATTGCAGGTCCTGGGCACGCCGAGACTGATCGACGCGGCTGGGAACGTCATCCGAGACGCTCTCGGGCGTCCGCTGCCTGGCAGCGTGTTTTTCACCTCGTACGACGACGAGAATCTGGGGGGAGACAGCAACCCGTCCTTGGCGCAAACTCCCAAGGCTGGTGATTGGGGCGGGATGATCTTCCGCAATCGCTTGGATCGCAGTCTGCCCGAGCGCATCAATCTGGAAGCCGGCGGGACATTCTTGAACACGATCAATTTCGCCGACATCCGGTACGGCGGCGGTACGGTATTGATCGATGGCCAACCCCGAACCATCGCGCCGATCTACACCGTTTCCGCACGGCCCACGATCACCAACAACTCGATCATGCACAGCGCCGACGTGGCGATCTCGATGAATCCGGACAGCTTCGAGGAAACCAATTTCCATGCGCCTCGATACCAGGGGGATGGCGATCCCTTCACCTCGGACTATACCCGCATCGGTCCCGACGTCCGCGGCAATCGTCTGATCCACAATTCGATCAATGGTCTGTTCGTGCGGACCAAGACGACGCCTGGCGGGGCCTTGGAGCAGATGACGGTTTCGGGGCGATGGAACAACACGGACATCGTCCACGTGGTTGCCGAGCCGTTGCGGATCGCGGGCAGTCCGGGCGGACCGATCCAACGCGCGAACGCTCCCGATGCGACCCTGGTTCGACTGCAGACGCAGACGGCCAACGCGGCGCTGCCTCAGCTTCCCGCCGGGACGGTCGATTATCGGTTGACGTTTGTCGATGCCCAGGGGAACGAAACGGCGGCTTCCGATCCCACCGAATCGACCTTGATTCGGGTGATCAACGAAGATGCCGGGGTAACGCAACGCGTGCTGCTGACCAATCTACCGGCCGTACCGTCCGACTTCTCTTCCCTGCGGATCTACCGCTCGATCAAATCCGAATACGGGTTGATCGCCGAATTGAGCCGGGCAACGCTGCAAGCGGCGAACTACCGCTTCACAGACCAAGTTGCCGAACCGGGACAGATTTGGTTGGGATCGGACGCTTTCCTGGAGGGTCGTCCGGCGGGGCGGCTGATGATCGATCCGGGGACCGTGGTGAAATTGAACGGCGGCACGATCGAAACGTCGTTCGGATCGCAATTGATCGCCGAGGGCGTGCCGGGACGGCAGGTGGTGTTCACCTCGCTGTTGGACCACCGGTACGGCGCGGGGGGGACCTTCGAAACCAGTGGGATCGGGGAAGTGGAGCCCGGTGGATGGGCCGGGCTGTACGCCGGGCCTATCGGTCAGATGAGCCTGGACCACGCGGTCGTGGCCTACGGCGGCGGCATCGCCGAAATCCCCGGCGCTTTCTCCGGTTTCAATGCGGTGGAAATCCAACAGGCCAAGGCCCGCGTCACCAACTCGGTGTTCGAATTCAACGACGGTGGCGATCGCGGATTGGCGCAGTCGAACCGCGCCGGGCGAAGCTCCAACGCCGCGGGCGTGATCTTCGTTCGCGGTTCGCAACCCGTCCTGGTCGATAACGTGATCCGTGACAACAGCGGCCCGGCGATCAGCATCAACGTCAATGCGTTGAACTGGGAGCCGGTCAGCGACCACGGACGATCGACAGGGTTGGCCGACGTGCAGACACAACTGGTGGACAATCGAGGTCCTCTGATCCGTGGCAACCGCTTGGGCAACAACGACATCAACGGGATGCAGGTCCGCGGGGGAACGTTGACGACGCAGGGGGTCTGGGACGACACCGATATTGTCCACGTGGTCCTGGACGACACGATCTACATCCCCGATTTCCAGACTTTTGGCGGATTGCGTTTGCAGAGCAGCTCGCAGGAGAGTCTGGTCGTTAAACTGTACGGGGAAGATGCGGGAATCGTGGCGACCGGGCGCCCGTTGGACGTAACCGACCGCATCGGCGGAATGCTGCACGTGATCGGGCAACCCGGGTACCCCGTGATCGTGACATCGCTGCGGGACGATACGGCAGCGGCCGGATTTACACCGGAGGGCAGACCGCAAGGCGATACCAACAATGACGGGGATGCCCCCGGTCTGGGCACCACTCGGCCTCGATTGCCAACCGTTCCCGACATCATCGATCCGGACGAAGACCCGGAGGAAGACCTGTTTATTCACAACAACGTCCCCGAATCGGTTCCGGGGCGATTCGGCATGACCCCGGGTCCGGCCGGCAGTTCGCGGTTCAGCGACCTGGTGACGGCGCAGGGGCTGACCCAGTTGTTCGAGGATGTCAGTTTCGTCTATGACTTCCTGAACTATGTCGACGTCGGTATCGATGGCCAGGCTATCGATCTGGCCGCGACGATAGACGGCGAGCCGGAACTGACCGGTCCCAACGAAGTCACCAGCACGGGCACCTTCGAAGGTCCCAACGGCGATATCGATTGGGAAGTTCGGACATTCTTCATCCCCGGTTTCGCCACGCTGCACAACGAGGTGACTTTCAGCAGCTCGGAAGAATTCGGAAATCTCCGATTCATCAACTATCTGGACCAGGACATCCTGGGCCCCAACGACGACCTGCTGTTCGTTTCCGGAGCGCCGGGAACGCCCAATTTCGAGGTCTACACGTTGGACAACGCCGAGCGGATCGGGTTCAGCCAATCGGGCGTGTACGCGCCGAGTGACGGCCTGGTCAACGCGACGTGGGATGGCTGGGCGGCCGATCAATTCCCCTTGTTGAAGAACACCATCACCGGGGCAGGGACGACGTTCAGCGAAAACGGCAACATCAACACGGCCGCGCTGACGCCTTTCAACGATCCTGATTTGGGAATCGTGTACGGTCTGGCCGACGTCACCACCGCTTTTGCTTGGACGTTGAATCCGGGGGCGACCGAAGCCACCGTCACGACGTTTTTGAATTTGATCCTGGAAGACCCGACGATCGACACGGCGCCGCAGAATTTCGCCGGGGATTGGCAGAGCGTCCGGCTGGAGCAGTTCGCCCACGATCGTAACGTCGAAATCGTGTTGGAACTGGAATCCAGTCCCGGCTTGCAGGCGGGCAATAACGAAACCCCTTCGACGGCTCAGCATCTGGGTACGTTGGCTCCTCACGAGAAAGCCGCGGACGAAAACCGTCGACTGGGCTTCGAGGTCCATGGTTCGTTGAATCGGCCCGGCGATGTCGACGTATTCAGCTTCGAGGGAACCGCGGGCACCGAGGTCTGGTTGGATATCGACCGCACCTCGCGGGCACTGGACACCGTGCTGGAATTGGTCGATTCCGATGGCACCGTGCTGGCCCGGTCCATCAGTTCCTTCGCCGAAGCCGCCGATCCCAGCCAGTTGTATGCGCGGACGTTATCGAATGGGGAGCCCGCCGTCCATGTGCAACCATTGAACAAATCGCCGTTCATTTCGCAAGATCACTGGTCGACCAATCCCGCCGATGCCGGCATGAGGCTGATGCTGCCCGGTCCCGCCGATTCGACCAACACTTATTTCGTTCGCGTGCGAAGCAACAGCGGCAACCTGGGCGATGTCAATGCGGGCAAGACGATGGGCGTGTACCAGTTGCAAGTCCGCTTGCGAGAACTCGACGAGCTGCCGGGGACGACGATCCGCATGGCCGATATCCGTTACGCGACCAACGGCATCGAATTGATCGGCCAGCCTTATCATTCCCCCTTGCTGGGCGAAGCCGCCGAGATCGTGGATCCCAGCCAGCCGACCAACGACAACAACAATACCCCGGCCGATGCGCAGGACTTGGGCAACCTGTTGGCGACCGACCGCGGCACGATCAGTGTGGCGGGCGAACTGTTTACGGACGACGACGTGGACTGGTACCGGTTCCGGGTCGAATACGGACCGCTGCCCGGCGATCTGACGCGGGGAACGTGGGACATCACCGGCACCTTGGCGGACGTCGACTGGGAAGGTTCGACGTTGGTCTTCCAGTCGCAAACGCCTCGCGGAGCGGATGAGAGCGTCTCAGGTTACTTCGATTGGGTGGCGGACGGAGCCTTTGCCGGGCGCGAGTTGTTCTCGGGAACCGTCTTCGCGGACGGGACGATGCAATTGACAGGCACCCAGTTGATCGATGCTCCGCAATTGACGCTGGGTGTGTACACCGCCGCGTTGTCCGCTGACAGAACCTCGATCGCTGATGGGACGCGCGGCCCCGTGCCCACAGGATTGCCGCTGGCCGAAGGTTCCTGGGCGGCGGATCAAGTCATCCCCGTGGCCGACGTTCCGCTGAGCCCGCAATACGCAGCCCTGGTGTTCGACATCGACTATGCAGATGGATTGGCCCGAGCGAATACGAATCTGTGGGTGTTCGACGACCAGGCGCGCTTGGTGCTGATGGGCGGCGATTCCAATACCCCGGACGATCGGCCGGTGGGTGGCAGCACGGGAACGCAGGATCTGTCACGCGGCTCGGTGGGCGCGAAAGATCCCTTCATCGGCACGGTCCAGATGCCCGCCACCGGATTGGCGCCGGGCGTCTATCACGTCGCCGTATCGTCCAATGCCGTCATCCCGGCGGAGCTTGAGCAATTCCTGATGCCCGCCGTGGACAATCCCTTGGTGCGACTGGAACCGATCAACTCGGTCCAGCGGATCGCCGAGGATCGGATTGATGCGATCGGTACCTACTCCACCGCCGAAGCACCAAAGATCCCCGTGCTGTTCGGGGCCGACAATCAAGCCACGCTGTTTTCCCCCGGCGGTCATGGGCTGGTCGATGGCGAAACGTTCACGATCACCAGTGCCAATGGCCAGCAAGTCGTTTACGAGTTCGATAGGAACGGCCAAGTGCGCCCGGGGAATATCCCGATTCCATTTGAACTGGGATTTACGTCGCAAGAGGTTGCCGCGTCCGTTGTCGAAACCATCCGAAACAACCCCCTGCCAGCAGGGACGATTCTGGCATTGCCCGGTACCGACTTGGCGGATGGCGAGACGTTCACCATCACCGATCAGGGCGGTCCGCGAACGTTCGAGTACGACTCTAACGGGATCGTGACCCCCGGAAACATCCGTGTGCCGATCCAGCGTTCGTTTACGGCCGAGCAGGTTGCCACGGCGATCGCAGAATCCATCCGCGGCAATCCTCCACTGGCGGTCGAGGCGCGAGATGCCGAAGACCTTCTGTCATTCGAACCGCAGGTGGTGAACATCTCGACGTGGTTGGTCCAGGCGGGCGATCACGGCGAAGTTACTCTGCGCGAGCACGTCATCCGCCGTACGCTTCTGACCACCATCACTCGGCTGACCACCGACCCCGACGATGCCGACTTGACGATCATCCGGTCGGAGCCGATCGTTCGAGACACCCAGCATCAAACGGCGCCGGCGCTGCGTCAGATGGCGGCGCCGGGTGAGACGCAGACTCGCGTTTATGCATCGCTGCCGGCGGCCGTGCCTTTCGATCTGAACGACGTCAGCCTGTTCGTCGTCGAGCCCGGTTTGAGGGATCGAGAGGGCCTTCCACTGACGGACAATCGCAACGATCTGATCGTCCTCGATCCGATGACGGGCCAGTTGATCACTCGCGTCGGTTCGCTGGGCTGGAACGTGGGGGATATCGCGATGTTGGATGCGATCGGTCCCGATCCGGCCGACCCCTTCCCCAGCGGTCTTTACGGGTACTCGATCATCGAACCGCGCTTGGACGGTCAACCACCGGAGATCCAGACCACCGACGTCAATACGGGCGGTTACGTACACATCGACCCCAGCAGCACGACGCTGCTCCAGATCGGCACGGATTTGGTACTCGACTTGGGCAGCTTGGCGGGCACTTCGGACATCGAGACGTACGTGGCCGACGCGGCGAATCCCGCCATACCGATACGCATCGATGACGGCGTAGGGGTTTTGCTGCAAGCCATGGCGTTCAGCAACGCCGAAGGCACCGACCAAGTGCGCGGGTTTGCCATCGGCGACCGCGGGGACGTGAACGACTTGTTGACGGGTGTCGCCAAACGCCAGAATCTGATCTTCGAATTCGATCCCCGAACGGGAACCGTCTTTCCGGATGCTCCGCAGGTCAACTTGAACGAAAGCGGCACCAACAAGCTCGATCTGGGCACGCTGTTGTCCACCTTCGATATCTTCCCGGAAAGTGGCTTTACCACAACGATCACCGGGATCGATGCCACCTTGCTGGACGCCAGCGGGCGGACGCAGTTCAGCATCGGAGACACCGATTTCTTCCACGTTTTGCCAGGTGCCGATGAACCTCGGGTCCTGTTCGAATTCGATGCGGGATTCGACTACCTGATCGAGGTGCTGGCCGACCGGGAAGGCTTCGACCCGGCCAACCCCAAGGTGATCTTCGATGGGGATTCCTTCGAGATCAGCACTCCGGCCGGCCCCCGGTTCTTCGAGTTTTCGACGGGTTCGGTGGTATGGATCTTCCCGGGCGCGACCGGTCAGAATCTGGTCGACGTGGCTCGCTTTGCCAACCTGGAAGCCTTCCTGTTGGATATCGAGATCATGCCCATTCCCGGCGGCGCGTCCAACGTGAATCCTGGTGTGAAGACGTTCGAGTTCGTACCGGCGACCTTGCAACCGATCGTCCCCTTTGCCACCCCGATCGAACTGCAACCGGCAGATAACCAGGGCGTGATCGTGGACAGCATTGTTTCCGCCATCAACGAATGGGGAGCAACGCTGGTGGGCGGGAGTGTCGTCGCCGAAGAATTGACCGCTCCCGCCGGTGGTACCGGCCGTATCTCGTTGGAATGGGTCGACCAGCCCGGGGTCGGCGCTGAAACCCTGTTCGAGATCCGAGCCGAGTTCCGGCAAGTCCGGTGGAACCCCGACCTGCAACAAATTATCGAACTGCCGTTGCCTGATCCGCCGACCGGTTTTACGATCGAAGGCGCGGTGGGCGTCAGCCCCGGGGCCATCCCCGTCTACGTCGAAGAGACCTCGACCGGCGCCGAAATCGGGCGAGCGATCGCCCGAGCGATCCGGACCGATCCCAATATCGAACCGCTGATGCAGGTGGGAGCGTTTGGAGATCGTATCAACTTCCAGGACGTCCTGAACGTCGACTTCAATAATTTCCGCTACGAGCCGTTGGATCCGGACGATGTAATTTTCACCAACGTGGGGACCCCCGGTGGTTCGATCGGCGCACGATTGATCCCCTTCCTGGCCGATGACAATGCCGTGCGGATCGCCGAGCGGGTTCAGGCCGCTTTGGAACTGGCGGGCATCCCGTCCACGCGCGACGGATCCTTGGTGATCCTGGTGGATGCCGATGCGTCTTTCTTCTGCGAATTCAGCGTCACCGGGACGCCGCACTGCCCGCTGCCCGTCGGGACGCCCGCGCCGGGCGGCAGCATGACGGGCATGGCCTTCATCGGACCGCAATTGTACTCGGTTACCGACACGGGCGGCCTGTTCCGCATCGTCGACCGCGGTACCGGACAGCAGTTCCAACCCGATGTGACGGACGATCCGAACACCATCAACGTGCTGGACTACGTCGACGGTTCGCAGAAACGCCTGATGCAAGAGAACCCCTTGCCGATCCCGGTCGAGTATCTGGCGTTGGGGTTGGAGTTCTCCGAAGAATTCCGGACGATCACCATCCGCGAACCGGTCAACGAAATCGATCCGTTCTATCGACTGGACGAAACCACAGCTCAGTTGATCCCGCGATTCGTCGTGGGTGGGAACCTGTTGGTTGCCGGCTCGGAGTCCAACGACGTCGACAGCCTGGAAGACAGCTATACGATCGCGTCGATCTCGCCGCCGGCTTTGGTGTCGCTCAACGGCGAAGAGGTGACGGAAATCGTCATCACCCTGGATCGGGAAGACAGCTTGACGGAAGAAACCGTACCGGACACCGAGACGATCACCTTGCAGCAAACCCACCAACCGGTGCGGTTTACCGGACTGGTCGGCGGCCCCGCGAACGCCGAGTTCGGACGTTACGAGAACGTGTTGTTCGGCATGTCGGATTCCGGCCGTCTGTTCGCGTTCGATACGTTCGGCAATCCGCAACCCCTGTTTGCCAACAGTGGGACGTTTGTCGACACGGGCATCGCCAATGCACGCGGACTCGCCTTTGCCAGCCTGGATGCAAACTTGTGGCATACCACGACCAATCGCGATTTGGACGAGGGCCATGGGATTGCCGAATCGTTCGATGGCAGTCGCTCGGCAGTCGACGGCAACGCCAGCTTGTATTTCGGGTACGAAGGGCCGTTGCAGCAGCCTCAGTTCGGCACCGGAAGTTTCGCCACCGCAACCGAAGCGTTCAGCTACAACTTCGTCGGTGGCGCCCATGGAAGTCTGGTCAGCAACCCGTTCAGCATGCAAGGCTACTCCCCGGCCGATAAGCCGACCTTGTACTTCAACTACTTCCTGGAGACCGAGCATTCTGACGAAGACGCCACGCAATCCCTGCCGATGACCGACGCCTTCCGCGTGTACATCGCCGGGAACGATGGCCGATGGAAACTGTTGAGCACCAATAATTCGGTTCGTAGCCCCGGGAACAATGACGATGAATTCGATCCGTTCCCGGCCATCAATCCTAAGACGGGCGCGTCGGAGAACGAGCAGCCGTTCACGCGAGCGGAAACCTTCGACGTGGCGCAGTGGCGCCAAGCGCGGATCGATCTGTCGCCTTACGCCGGCCAGGACGATCTGCGGCTTCGCTTCGAATTCGACACCGCCGGTGGTCGGAGTTCGGGCGGACGTGACCTGGAACTGGATCTGAATTCGGCGGGCAACCACTTGCGAGCCATCCCCGGCTGGGAACTGCACGATGGCCAGCAGTTTACGCTGACCGACATGGTCGAAGATCCGCTCACCGGATTGCTGCGTCGCGACGTCGTCCTGGTGTTTGAAGTGGATCTGGGACCGACGCTGGTGGCTCCCACGGGCGCTGCGATCGGCGATGGGGCCTTGCTGACCGTGGACGGAAAGGTCTACGAGTTCGACAACGATGGCGTCGTCGGTCAGACCAACGACACCCCGCACGTGCCGATCCCGTTCGTCGGCACCGAGACAGCCGGCGAGCTGGCGGGGATCATCTATCGAGTGATGCTGGATTCTCCACCGCCGACCATCGATCCCGCCGGATCGCAATGGGTGGCGAACCGAGTGAATCTGCCCGGCGCCGGCCAGGTCGTCGTCTCCGGGTTGCCCGAGTCGTTCGTCGAGGGCCAGGGGGGCGTTTCGGATTCGGCGGAAGATAGCCGCGGACGAGAGGTGCCGGTTGTGCCCGTTCCCGTGCATGCGGGGATGAGCCGTCTGCACGTGGCGGACGCGATCCGAACCGCGTTGGCCAATCGCTTGGGCAACGGCAACATCGATGCCATCAAGATGCGCCAGGAATCGGTGCAGATTCTACGGTACGGCGTGGGCGATCCCGGCCCGTTCGGACTGTCCGGTCCCTCGGATCTTGCCACGGCCATTGCCGGCAGCGGGTTGTTCGGCGACCGTTTCGGCGCGTTTGACGCCTCGACGGATGTCGGAGGCGTTTACGACCCGATCGACCATCCCGGCGCCCTGGGAATGAGGAACAATCTGTTTGAAGGCGTCTACATCGATGACATCATCATCGGCTTTGCAGCGCGAGGCGAAATGGTGACCGGAACGGTGCAACCGGTGGTCGATGATGACGACGATGATGATGACGAAAACGGATTGGGGCTGTTCGTGGCCAACACGGCGCAGCCGCCCAACGAGATCAACCGCGGACGGTACCAGTTGGAGATTCGACAGGCGACCTCCTACGGAACACCCGTTGCCGGGGATGATACCACCTTGGTGTTGGACGCGAGCTTCGACGTCAATGACCGGCTGGCCGAGGGGATCAGCATGACCGTCGGCGACGGTTCGGTCTTCTCCGACGGGCAAACGTTTACGATTCGAGGCACCGAGACGATTGTTTTCGAGTTCGATGACCTGACCGCCTCCAATGGCATCGACCCCGCGCACGTGGCGATTCCTTTCCATCCCGGCGACAGCGCCGTTGCCATGGCGCGACGCATCCGCGACATGCTGAACCAACCATCGATCCAGCAGCGCTTGCAATTGCGCGTGACCACGTCCGACGGGGTGGTCTCGGGGATCGCCAGCACCAGCAATCGCTTGCACCTGTACGGTGATGTCAGCGTGATCGCAGGTCTTGTCGGCGAAGGTCCCACCGGGAATGTGCCCGTCCGTGAAAGCAATGACACGTTGGAAGAAGCCGTGGAAACCGGGATCGTGCCCGGTGGCCGTTTGAGCTATTTCGCCACGGGCTTCATCGGCGACAATCCCGATCCGGCGCTGCCAGGTCTGGCAGCCGACGTGGACCTGTTCAAGGTGGAACTGTCTGCGGGAGAAGCGTTGTCGATCGATTTGGCGGCATCGGTGATCGGTTCGCCGCTGGATACGCTGCTGCGAGTCTTTCACGCCGACGGGTCGCCCGTGATGACCGTGGATGAATTCGACAGGCCGGTGCCCTTGGAGAGCGACGATGATCTGAGGCCGGGCGAGCGGTTGTCTGACTCCGGATCGCTGCCTCACCGAGATTCCTACCTGAACTTTGTCGCTCCCGAAGACGGCGTTTACTACATCGGCGTCAGCGCCTTTGGCAACGGCGCCTACGATCCTTCGTTGCCGCCAGGCACACCGGGCAGCAATCGGCAAGTCGCTCGTACGACGGGACGCTACGAGATCCGGATCGAACGTTCGTTGAAGTCGCCGGGATTGGTCGTCGAACAGTACCGCCGTCAGGGCGACCAAAACCTGCACCGCGACCAAGGCCAGATGTTCATTCACAGCAACCGTATCAGCAGTACTTTGGAAAACGGCATCTTGATCGATGCGGGCATCCGCGGCCGTGATGGAATGCCGCAACCCGGACCCGTTCGGAACTTGTTGACGGCCAATACGGCGAATCTCGCGCCGGGTGTTTCCATCTTCAACAACATCATCCACGTCAGCGACGGGGCAGGCATTCGTTACACGGGCCACCCGAGCGCAGACGGGGTGGCCGAGGCCACGGGCGTGATTCCCTTTGGCCGAATCGTCAACAACACGATCGTCGGCACGATGGCCGACAGTGACGATCCGATCGAATTCGAAGTGAAAGCATTGCCGGGTCTGCTGGGTGGCTTCAACCCGGCGACCACCGTCTTTCTTGCCGATCTGAGCCTGTTGACAACGACGCCGATCAGCTCGCTGACGATCACCGACAACAGTTTTGATTTGGTGGATGAGTTCGGCCCATTGAGCGGTATGGGTGCCATCAGCGGATTGGACCTGGACGCCGTCAAGCTCTCGACCGCTCTGGCGACGCACGCCTCGCAGGTGCCCGGACTGCCTGCCTTGGACGTTTTTGACTTCTCGCCGTCGGGAACGATTTTGAATGCGGGGACACAAGTCGGTCCGGTCGCGTTCGAATTGTTCGGGACCTCAGGCGGGTTCGTCGACAACGAAGTCGCCACGCTCGGCGAGTTCGATGCCGAGGCGGCTCCGGGAAGTGCGACGGACGGGTTCGTCAGCCTGGGCGAAGGCGGCTCGATCACGTTCCTCTTCGATCCGCCACTGGTCGTGACGTCCCCGTTGTACCTGTACATCGGCGAGGCGGACGACGTGGGTGAAATCGACGCGGGCAGCATCCAAGTGACCAATGCCGAATCGCCTCGTGGCCAAGGCATCGTGCTGGAAAACAACGTCAGTCCCACCCTGTTGAACAACGTGTTTTCCACGCTGGAGGAAGGGATCGTACTCGACGCCTCGACCAGCACGGCTGTGGTCGGGGGGGGCGTCTATCACAACAATACGACCGATGCGATCGGTACGGGACTGGGCAGTCATCCCATCGTCGCCGAACCGACCACCCGATTGTTCGTCGATCCCGATTCCGGAAACTTCTACCCGTCGCCCGGTTCGCCCTTGATCGACAGCTCGGTGGATTCGCTGGAAGAACGCCCGCAGATGCGTCAAGTGTTGCATCCGCTGGGCATCACGGATTCGCCGATCCTGGCGCCGAACTTCGATGCCAGCGGCCAGTGGCGAGTCGATGATCCCACGGTATCGCCGCCGCCGGGTATGGGGCAAAACATCTTCAAGGATCGCGGAGCCCAAGAGCGGGCCGATTTCCAAGGTCCGCACAGCTACCTGATTCAGCCTCTGGATAACGGTCCGGACGACGTGGACCGCAGTCCGACTCGAGTCAATGTGGTCAACGCCACACCGAATCATTTCGACATCCAACTGATCGATCGCGAAGGTCCTTTGGTCGGGATCGGAATCGATGATTCCACCGTGACCAAGAACACGGTCCGAGTCTTTCATAACGCACAGTTGTTGACCGAAGGTCGTGATTACTTGTTCGGCTATAATCCGACGAACAATACGATCCGTCTGACTCCGCTGGCCGGCGTGTGGCAGCAGGACAGCAGCTACCAGATCGAATTGATCGGCGGCGCGCAGCAAGTCATCTTCACTCGCAGCGGCGATAAACTGCTGGACGGCGAGCAGTTCCAACTGACCGACCAATCCGGGGTGGCGACGACATTCGAGTATGACAGCGGGTACGTGATGCAAATCCCGCAGACCTTGGCCCTGCAGGTTCCTGCGGCGGGTGGCGGCCCCGGTGGTGTGGCCGACGGGGATACGATCACCGTCAGCACCGCAACTCGGACGGTCACGCTGGAATTTGACAATAACGGCGTGGTCACTCCCGGCCGTCGCGCCATCCCGTTCACGGCGTTCAGTACGCGAGGCGAGATCGCCGACGCCATCGTCACCCAACTGAATCTGGCGGGCGTCCAGTTGCTGCCCGTCAACGTCGGCAATGGCAAGGTGCATCTGGGCGTCAATGGGACGCAATCGATGACCGTCGTCTCCGACACGATCGTTCCCATGGGCGTACAGAATGGCGTCTTCAATGGGCAGACGTTCTCGATCGACAATGGCAATCGCGTCGTCACGTTCGAGTTCAACACGGTCGGTGGTGTCGCGCCGAATCGCGTGCCCATCAACTACCACCTGTCCCAGACCCACGAACAGCTCGCCCAGATCGTGGCGACCGCCATCAACGCGCAGAACCTCGGATTGAACGTCAGCCACGTTGGCGATGGTACGGTCCACGTCGGCGGCGGCCTGAACCACATCGTCCGCATCCTGAACGCGAATATCGAACTGACCGGTCAACCCGGCGCTCAACAGGCATTCGGCTTCAGGATTCCATCGGTGGCAGGTTCGATCGTCAATCAGATCGTCGATGGGCGTACCTTCCAAATCAGCAATGGTGCGGGCACGACGGTCACCTTTGAATTCGACAACAACAATCGGATCACACCGGGTAATGTCGCCATCCCCTTCCTCGGCACGACCACCGCGTCGCAATTGGCCAATACGATGGTCAATCAGATCCGTGCCACCAACCTGGGCTTGTTCCCCTTCAACGCGGGAAATGGCATCGTCATCTTGGGTGGCGCTAGCAATCATTCGCTGGACGTGATGAATTCCAACCTGACTCAGGTGGGCGTCCCCGGCCAGGATGCCGCCGTGCGCATCCCGTTCACGCCGGCGGCTTCGTTTACCGGCGAGATGGTCGCGGCAGAGACCGCTCGCGTGATCAATGCCCAAAACATCCCCGGCCTATCGGCCTTGGTCGAACAGGACCAGGTCCGGGTCAGCGGAGCCACCAGCGGTTCCGGATCGTCGGTCGGATTCGTCGAAGGAATCCGCGACCTGGCCGGCAACTCACTGGCAGGTAACCAGCCGGATGGCAGCACTCGTTTCACCGTATTCTTGGGGGTCGGGATGAGTTATGGCGACGCGCCGGCTCCGTATCCGACGTTGCAAATCGAGGACGGAGCACGACATGTTGTCGTCGATGGTTTCTCGTTGGGAACGACGGTGACCATGACAGGGGATGGGCTACCCTCGGATAATGCCGATGCGATCGAAGGTCATGACGGGGTCTTTTTCAACGCCAACCAGCCCCTGATCCCCAACCGACCCTACACGATCCGGATCTCAGCGACCGGCAACGATTGCACGGACCACGCCATCTGCGTACTGGTTTCCGGAGTCGGCTCGGCCGTGGAAGGCCCCGCCTATCTGGATGCCTGGATCGACTGGAACGGCAACGGCCGTTGGGGAACCGGAGATCACGTTCTGCAGAGTGTCGAACTGACGGCAGAGAATCTGGCCAATGGAATCACGTTGAATCGGGTCGTGCCGCCCGGTGCAGTAAGCGGCGAAACGTTCGCTCGCTTCCGGCTCAGCACGCAGACGTCGTTGACCCCCACGGGCGAAGCCGCTGCGGGCGAGGTGGAAGACCATCTGGTGACGATCACCGGCAATCCCTGGCAGAACCCGGTCAATCGGTTTGACGTCAGTGGTGACAACGTCATTTCGCCGGTCGATGTCCTGCTGGTCATCAACTACTTGAACGACCCGAGCAACGATCCGTCGCAACGCTTGCCCGCCGTCAGACCGCTCGACCAACCTTTCTTGGATGTCGATGGCAGTGGTTTCGTGACGCCCAGTGATGCCTTGGCTGTCATCAACCACTTGAACTCCCTGCAGCAAACGAGCGGCGGCGAAGGCGAAGCGCCCCGCGAATCACGCCTGCGGTCCTCGAGTAGCGATCGAAACCACCTGGACGATGTGCTGGCTGCCGACGAAGGCTGGTGGGATATTCTGGGCGATGTCGATCAAGCGCGAAACGGCATGAACGAACGCGACGCCGTTTTCGCATCGATGTAAGCACCCGGCCCACAATTTGTCTTTCACTTCGGCTGAACCACGAGCAATAAGGTCGATCAGTCGAATCGGCATCATGTGGGCACCGGTCTTGCTATCGTAGCAGATGATAACAGTGTGGTTCGGCCGGTCGCGGATCGAGACGAGGCTGCTCGGACTGCAGGTTATCTGGCAAGTCGATCACTCCTGGATGGCCTTCAGCAATGCTTCGCGGCCGTCGGTGAAAAATTGGATGTCTACTTTCGTGGCCATGTCGTCGGACAGATCGAAAAGTTGGCGGCGGCAGGCGACGGGCATCAGTAGGGCGGTGGCGCCTTTTTCTACGGCCATTTCGGCGACGGTGATGGCGTTGTGGATGGGTTCGATCGAGCCGCCCAGGTTGATCTCACCGATGATGATCAGACCGCCGCGGGTGGTCTTTTTGAGCAAGGCGGTACACATGGCGACCAGGATGGCGATGCCCAGCTTGGCGCCGGATTTCGAAGCGTCAAAGGCCCGGAGCTGCACACTGAATTCGTGCTGCCGTGGGTCTTTGTCGCCCGAGATCAGGTGGGCGTAGGGCGAGATCTGCTGGAACAGATGGCTCTTGCCCGTACCTCGCGGGCCGAGTTCGACCAGGTTGTAGTTGCGTTCGACGAACGGAACCATCCGCAACAGGAAGGCATCCTTGGCCCGTTCGCTCAGCCCGGCCGATTCGATGCCGATGCTCCGCAACAGCAGGGTCTTCCAGTCCGCGGTGCTGAACTGCGCCCGTGCTGCGGTCAGATCATCCAACACATCGCGTTTGGAGAGCTGGATCTCCCGCAGACCTTCGATGCCGAACGGGCGGCCGTTCTTTTCCTGAGCGATGGCCCCGTCGTAAGCCAGATTGATCTCGGCATAGAAACCGCCGGTCAACATGCGTTCGTGCTGGCGGACCATGTCCGAGCTGATGCGGGCGTCGTTCAACCGCAGGCTGGGCAGCGTGGCCAGATACGAATCGGTCTTGGCGTCCAGGCGGGCGCTCAGCAGATCGATGATCTTCACGTCGCCTTTCTCTTTCGCCCGCGATTTGAACAGTTCTTCCTCGCCTGCCTTGACCGTGCGGTCTGCCAATTGCCGCTGGACAATCTCGATCCCTTCGTCGAATTCGAGCTGAAACCAACCATCGAGAATCGTGAAGGGATCGAGGGCATCCTCGTAGTCGCGTTTCCGGCAGTTCATGGTCATGCATGCCAGCCGATAGTTGCTCCATTCGTATGCCAGACTGGCCTTCTTCGATTTGGCGACGAAGTGATCTACGGAAACACCTCCCACAATCCGTTCAATGTAGACGCACAGGTAAGCGCAGATTCCTCCGTAAGCCTCGTGCAGATCGTCCAGACACGCGCGCCAGTAGGGTTCGAGCTGGATCTGGTCGGGCAAAGGCTGATTCATGGCAACTTCCATCCGACGGAGGAACGCAAGGCCCTTCTGGCGGACGGCTTGGTCAAAGCGATCGGGCGCTGGCTTCTCCTGAACGGGGATCATGGCAGCCACCCTTTCTTCTCGGAAACATATCGCCATCGCATCCAGAACGGGTCTGTATCGGAGAGCACGGCGCGCAGTTGGACATCAAGTTGTCTTGCTCGCTCGGTGTCGAAATCTTCATCGCTCAGCGCTGTTGCCGCTTCCTTCAACACGTTCTCGGCTTCCAACGACCTTGCACTTCCCAGGTCAAAGGCCTCGCTTGTCAGCCACATGGCCGCGTCACCGCGTCGGACGAAGGGGCGTTTTCTCAACGTGACCCACGGAGCGCCGTTATCGTGCGGCTCCAGGTCCAAGTCGAACCACGCGTCGGTGCGCTCGTCGAACAACGGTTCGACGGAAGCCAAGACCAATGGCGAGTGAGTGGTGCCAATCAATTGGACACTGGCTGATTCGCGCAAAGCGTCCATCACATTCAACACCGACCGGACAATGCGTCGCTGCCAACGCGGATGCAGGTGGGACTCGATCTCATCGATCAGAAAGATCACCTGGTCCGTTGGTGGTGCATCGAGCAATCGGCTGGCCTTGAGATGCTCGTCCCACGTCCACGTCAGGACGTAAGCCAGCGCGATAATCCGACGCATTCCCGCGGAAGCGTGAAGAACCGGGACATCCTGACTGTAGGGCATTCTGAGCGTTGGAATATCTCTTGCGTCGTCCAGGCTGATGCGCGTCAGTTCGCCCGGAAGAATCGGTTCCGATTCGCTTGGCGACAGAACTCGCAGGGCACCGCACAAATACTTGAAAGTCTGGCCGCTCTCCTTTTGCCAGCCAGCCCAGTCCATCACCAAACCATTGCACAACGGACGATGGTCGCGGGCGTGGAGACCATTCCATACCTCGCCGGGACTAAACACGTAAGCGGGAAGCCGCTCCTGCACATCCCCGTCTTTGCCCGTCCGCCAGTAGTTGCGGGCCGGATCCCAGACGGCAAAACTGCCATCGGCCATCGCATACAGCACCAGCCCGGGATTCGCCGGTCTGCCCGGTCTGCCTCTCCAAGCTTGTTCCTGTCGCTCAAAGCTGCTGACGTACTCCTCGGCCGTTATTTTTCCGGTGATCGAAAAAGCGATGGATGCTTCGCCCGGCCCCGAAGGCAGTGCTTTCTTGCCGGCCGTCAACTTGCCGTTGACCTGCGCCGGCCACTTGCGGGTCAGCGCCCACCAGGCGATGTCCAGCAGGAAGCTCTTGCCCAGGCCGTTGTCGCCCGTCAGCAGATTCAGCCGATTGCCGAACTCCAGCTCCATGGTCGGCGCGGGGCCCACGTTGGTCATTTTCAGATTTTTCAACATGACAGCTTTCCTTCGCCCCGTAGGGGCAGCCACAAATCAGCCCAGGGCAGAGCGGAGCGGCGAGAGCCGCGCAGCGCCGCCCTGGGTGCGGTGTCGAATGAACAGGGTAGCCCTGAAAGGGCGAAACAAACGGGCGATTCGTAGCGGCGTACAACGCGATTGTCACGCCCTTTCAGGACTCCATTGGGGTTGCGGTTTTCCCGAACCCAGGGCGTTACCCTGGGCTGATATATTACGCCCCTGCGGGGCAGGAATCCAGAAATCATGGTTCTGCCCTCGCTTTCGCCGCCTGGCGTTCTCGCGCCGCGCGCTTGGCTTGCAGCGTGTAATGGCAGTCGTTGAAGCGTTCGCCGGTCGGGGCGGGACCGCCGGGGAAGTCGTCGGTGCCGTCCCAGCCCCAGAACCAGGGGTAGTCTTCCTTCGGACGCTCGGGTTCTTTGCCCCGGTCTTTGCCCCATTTGATCTTCGGCTTGACTCGCAACACCCCGGCGCCTTTGGACTTGACGTCGGGCACGGTCAGAAACGGGCGGATGTTCAGCCGGACGCCGTCGTTCAGATCGGGTTCCCAGCCGATCGGCTGCTGGTGCAACGGTTTCCAGCGGACGAAGATGTCGTACGGTGCCTGGCCGTCGCGGATCAGTTCCAGCCGCTTCTGCAACGCCACGGCCGCCGCGATCTTTTCCGCCGCACCGTCGATATTGGCTGCCGCGTCCTGTTTCTGCCGCGCGATCCAATCGCCCAGGTAGGTGTAGATCAGCGTTTCCAGGTTCTTGCGGTCCAGGCGGTGGTAGTTGACCAGGATGGAAAAGCCGTCGCGCAACCCGTCCCAGATCTGCCAGATGAACGGCCGCTGGTGGAACAGTTCGCAGTGCTGAGCGAAGAAGCCGTCGCGCAGCCACGCTTCGAGCGTCTTGCCCGCGTAGCCCGCGTCTTTCAGCAACCGGCCCAGCGTTTCGTTGCTCCAAGCAGGACCATAGGCTTTGCCCAGCAGATTCAGCAGCCGGTCCGCCGCCGCCGCTTCACCCCGCACCGCCGGGATGCACACCAACCCATCCTCGTCCGCCAACGACAGCAGTTCGTCACAACGCCGAACCAACGCCCGAGCCCGGTCGCTCAGCCGCATCTCGGTGTCGAGTTCTGCCGGCCAGCGGTAGCTCAGCAGTCGGGCGACCGCGACCTGCAGAGTAGACGCGGCATCCTGCCGCGTATCATCCGTCAAGCGGCTGGAAGCCGCTTCCACATCCTGCCCCGTAGCTGCCTTCGAGCGGTTCGCGGAA